>JAPPCZ010000088.1 GCA_028824685.1 Candidatus Poribacteria bacterium | reverse complement strand
TCTTCAGTCCCGCTGAATGCCAAAAAGGCATTCATAGCGTTGATTTGGTAGGGACGCAATGTTTATAGCAGGAGGTACTACCTCTTCTCTTAGTCCCGTAGGGACGATATGTCCTCGCAGCACATGACACAATGAACATATCGTCCCTATGGGACTAAAGAGCGTATATGCAACGTTTTTCTATAAACATATCGTCCCTATGGGACTAAGGAAAATACCGAATTTATTTTTTAATCTTCATTTAGTTTGCGTCCCACGGATGCACAAACTAACAGTTTGTGCTACAGTCCAATATATCGGGCTTACAAAGCCCTCCCACAAGAGAAAATCCAGCAATTTTTTCTTAAATTAACACCTATAGGCAGAGCGCTGCGAAGCCCAACAATTCACCTTTTAATTTCCCCAAGCATACGCAAACAAAAAAACAAAACGGTGTTGCTGTTCAGTTTCACCCTCTGCATGCGCTGAGTTTTGGATATGTCGCCACGCATAGTTGACAGAACCATTCAAACCACTGTTCGGACGATATTTCCAACCAACTCGAATTTCAGAAAGCCGTTCAACTATACCTGAAGGAAACGGAATGTCTTGATATTCCTCACCATAAAAACGGTCCGTAATATCCGCCTCCCCGTTCCGCTGATGACTAAAACGGCTCTCAATTACCGCTGAAGGTGTGGCTTGATATGAAACACGCAAGGTGAATATATCTGCATCTGTACCAATTGGATGTCCAATCATCGCGCCGAAATGTGTAAACTGATTATCGGGGACAAGATGCGTATATGCCCACCGATTGACTCGGACGTATTCTGTGTGTATACCGAGTTGACGCGCCATCTGTATCGGATACCACTCCACACCTGCAAGCCACGTAACCGCATGCGGGTCAAAGGTGTCGGGATTATACTGAAAATCATCTGCAACCCACTCCGCATAAAGACGTACACCATCAATCGGACGCACCGCCCCATCTAAACTAAACATGATGTTGTCATCTTTTTTGGCATTGTATTGAACTGCGTAATACGGGATAACGGGGTTGAGATAATTCCACTCCACCGATTGCACATCACTACCGTAAAGCACCCATTCAGCAGCACCGATTTCAAGCCAATCACTGAATTGGTAGTCCAACCGATGCGCGCTCAGATAACGTTTCGCGAGATAGCGCGTTGTGCCATCGTCAAACCACGTTGAATTAAGTTGTGCTGAAAATGCAGTTGCTTTGAGTGTGCCGAATTTGCATGGAAAAGTGCCAGTCAATCGGATAAGTTCAAAAGGGGGTGAGTTGTCCGAAATCCCAACAGATTTGTCAGGACTTGCACCCCAAAACACAAAATCTCTCCCTACTAATAGGTCTAATTCTGCTTCTCCGAAAGGCATCAAGTGGTATTGCAGATAACTCCTTTTGAAGTCAACAACATAATCACCACGCCACCTCTCAAATCGTTGGTCAGCAGATTTCTGAAGCGGTGGCGGATCTGGCAGAAAAAAACTCTCTATAAAATCTGGCCCCTGCTCAAAATTAGATAATTCTAACTCAGAATATACTGTAAACCGATGCTTGTTACTTCGTACAGCATAATGCAATCCACTTTGAAGCGCTGGTGCAATCTTTTTATCTGCAACGCGTAATTCCGGCTGAATCCGTATGTCTGTTTTTTGCGTTGTTCGTGCTAATTCAAAGCGAAATTCACGTTTGAGTTTCTCTAAAAGTTTTCTATTTATTGACGATACAACCACTGCACCAGAGCGGATACGCACCTCAGCGCGTTGGATTATTTCTGCTACATCATCGCGGGAGAGTGGTAAAGAATGCCGATGAAAACCACCTGTAACACCTGATACCTCAAGTTTTGCGAGTGTTTCAATTACCCATCCGTCAAAGTTGAGCGGTATATTAGGCGCAGCATGAACTGAAAAAGAATTGAGTAGAAACAACAGAAAAATGGAACATAGAAACGATGCGGACATTTTATATACTATGCTTAAAAACTGCGATTTCATTCAGTTTCCATCTCCTCTATCATCTTATCAATTCTACGAAACTGCCAACCCCAGCGTGTGTTGTAAAGGAACTGCCGTAAGTCAAATCGATTGTCATCAGGTGAATACGGTTCAGCGTGGTATGCGGGTGTTAATGTCGTCATTTTGTGGCGATTGATGGCATAGTAACGGAAAAATCTTTTGACCTTCTCTGCTACTTCAGTTGGCGGTAGATGATTCCACTCTTGAACCAATTTCTCAAACATGCTGACGGGACCGCATCGATGCACTTTACGCAGCTGACCAAACCGACTCAACTCAGCGTAAGTCATTCCCATGTCTTCTTCATCAATTTGAGTGTAGGTCTCAGTAATGGGTTCAAGTTCTGCAGTCGGCGGTGCATCCAAGACAGCACCGAGACTTTGATAGCCGAGATGTTCTTTTGCCCAGTGGAGAAAACTGCGTAAATCCGTTTTACTAATGCTTCCAATCGGGTTGATGTCGGCACTGCTACAATCATATTTGGTCAAGTAACCGCGCAGTGCTTCGTCAACGTTGCCAGTGCCTAATACGAGGAGTGTTCCGCGTCTACCGCGAACCCACGGCAACGTCTGTGCAAAGAGATAACTGATAACCATCCGCAGCCGTGCTTGTATGTTTTGTAGAGCATGATTTTCAACAGTGCTGCCGCCTTCGGTTTTGAACTGAGGGGTTTTGCCGGTAATACCACTAAACATTTTTCGCAAAGCACCGACAAGCGACTCCATGTTAATATCAAGATGATAACTCCCGATTTCACTTGCTAACTGTTTAGCGCGATGCCGCGTTTCACGAGAACTGTTTGCTGTGCCCATATAACACGTATAGAGCAACTGATTGGCAAGATACTGTGCTGCTTGATGTGGATCGTTGAAATCAGTTTTGATTTTTTCAATACATTCTGCACCTAACAGCCGTTCAGCATCGCGAATGACGTGCGGCACATCACCGAGAATCCCTTTCGCAACGAGTTGACACATAGAACCGACCAACGTCGCAACAGCACCGCTATCCGAACCCCCCGAAAGCGGCACGAAATATCCTGCTGCTTCAGAACGTCTCAGATAATCCCATAGCCAGCACGCTGGACCGAATGCAATCTCTTCCTCCGGTGTATGAATGTTAAGGTCAACCTTCGGAACGGTGACAGGACGTTTTTCAGTATCCGCGATCTTGAAATCGGCATAAATCTGCGGAATAGAAGTACCACGACTCGCCTGCACTGCACCACTCATCCTTGAACCGCGATAGGAGCGAACATCTCGTAAATCCACTGTGGCTGTAACCACTTCAACGTCATTGATAGAAAACTGAGACCCTTGCGCGAGGACATGTCCGTTTTGGGCAATCGTTGCACAACCATCAAAATAGAGTCTACCACCGTCACATCCCTGCTGATTGGCATATAGGTAAACGCCTCCACATTTTTCAGTCGCATTTCGTATCAACGACAAGCGCGTGTCAAGTTTGCGGAGTTCGTGATGCGAACCCGACCCGTTGGCAATTATCTCAACCCCATTGTATGCGAGGTCAATATGCGGAGAAAGCGGTGCAAACAACTCTTCACAGGTTTCCGATGCTAAGACCGTATCGTGCGTTACAATTACTGCACACCCGATCGGTACAATGGAATTGGGCGTGATTTCAAGTATCTCAGGTGGCACTTGAAAAGGTTCTGTTGTCCATCCTTTTTGCCACGCGGCAAACCAACGTGGTTCACGATAGTTTCCCTCAGCCGCAAGCACTAACTTCGGACGAATCAGAAGTATCTTTCCATCACAGACAAATACACGGCAGTTGTAGCGCACACTTTTATGCATCACCGGCATGCCTATATCGCACAAGATACCATCCGTATACCCACCCTTGATGATGTGCGCAAGCGATTCCCAACTGTGCCGTAACGTATCTTCTTCAAGGAAATGGTCTTCGCAAGAATAGCCTGTTATCTCAAGTTCAGGACCGAGTCTATAGCGCGCACCTGCTGTTTTGGCAAGTTCTATCGACTCAATAATGCGCTCACAGTTGCCTTCAAAGTCCAATGCCCACTGATTCAGGTTGCAGGTTGCGAGTGTTGCTTTCATATTTTTTATAGTTATCAACCATCAGTCTTGTAGGTCGGGTAGAGCAACGCGAAACCCGACCTGCGAACTAAATAGCAAGCACCAGAGGTGCGAAAGGTGTATAGCAATAGCACAATATCGGGCTTACAAACCCTTCCTACAAGATGCTAAATTTTTAAAATAATCTTTCCAAAATTCCGATTCGCTTCCATATATTGGTGTGCTTCACGAACTTGTGCTAAAGGATGTACAGAATCAATAACAGGTTGAAGTGTCCCTTCCTTTAACGCTGGCAACCAACGTTGGACAAATCGCTGCGTGATAGAAATTTTTTCATCAAGCGATTGTGGACGCATTACAGACCCTATAATTTGCAGCCGTTTTCGCATTACCACTCCTAAGTCTATTTCTGTAGTCGAACCGCCCATCAACCCTACTTGTAATAAACGTCCTTTTGTTTTGAGTATCTGCAAGTTCCGCGCGAGATATGGAGCACCAATGAAATCTAACACGACATCCACGCCGTCTCCATCTGTTAACCTTTCAATTTCAGTAACAAAATCAGATTGTTTATAGTTAATACCCGCTGTAACTCCCCACGTCTTGCAGTTATCAATTTTGTCGGATGTCCCCGCAGTAACAAACACACGTGCACCAGACTGACATGCTATCTGGATACCTGCAGTACCAACCCCACTTCCGCCTGCATGAATTAGAATAGTCTCACCAGCGGAAAGTCGCCCTAATGTGAAGATGTTCTCATTTGCCGTAAAAAACACCTCTGGAACGGCAGCGGCTTCTTCAAAACTCCATCCGTCTGGAATGAACATCGCCATGCGATAATCAATAACTGCTTGTTCCGCATAGCCCCCGCCACCTATGAGTCCAAAGACTCGATCACCTTCGTTAAATCCAATAACACTCTTTCCCATTGCTGACACCGTGCCAGCAATTTCTAAACCGAGTATTTCAGATTCCCCTGGCGGTGGTGGATAACCTCCGCGCCGCTGTATTAAGTCCAAGCGATTAAGAGCAGTTGCCTTAACATTGACCAGTAGTTGTGTTTCTGTTGGCTGAGGCGGGGACACTTCACTTAGTTGTAGAACTTCTGGTCCTCCATCGCCATTTCTCGTAATTGCTTTCATCATTCTTCCCTACGACCTATTTAGAATTTTATCATATATTATCCGATTACGTCAATAATATACAAAAAGCAAAAAATTGTTGCATTAAATATGTAAATGTGGTATAATACTTAAAATGTCAGAAATTACTTGAAAAAGTATTTGACGTTTTTTGTAAAGTTGTGTAGACTTTACAAAAAGGTGTTAGGAATGCACGGAACGCGTGTATTACACCTGGGCACGCTAACCCCCGAGTGGGGGCGCGCCGACAGTGCTAATCTTCACAAAAGCACAATCAGCGCGTAGCCATGCCATAACCAAACTATGACAGGGCTGGTTTTCATTTTAGCACAAGTATCATTCTTACTGCTATGGAAATATGGAAACCAGCGAGCCCGAAAGGGAACAGTTGACAGCAACTTTTCTTTCCTGCCAACATCTCCTTTAGGGTCTGTCAAATCCAAAATGACCGCTATATGGAAATACCATATAGATGGATGAGGGTTAGATATTTTTACAATCTAACTCAAATCAGTCCAACTTGGATACCCAAACGTATCCTATAAGGAGAAATCATGTATCGGAAACATTTACGTCGTAACACTTTAATTGCCATGCTTTGCTGTCTTTTGATTGTCGGTTCTATTGTGACCACGCAAGCAGCAGATTGGAAATGGTGGGATGACCCATGGTATGTTTCATTATGGAACTTGATAACAGGTTTGAAAGACACGTTAGAAGGTATTGATGCTCTTGTTGCTGCATTTGAAACGGATATAAAGGAAGCCGAAGATGAAATCGCTCGACAAGAGAATTGGAAAAACGGTTGGCTTAAAGCGCGTAACAATACCAAAGAGAAGATACAAGCGGATGAGCAGGAACAGAATCAGAAGATACGAGACGCGAATGATGCTGCAAAAGAACATAGCGATGCAAGTCAGCGTGCGAGTGATCTCCGTTCGGAAATAGAGGATTTGAAAAACGAGATCAAATGGGTATCCCCTGGTGATCCGCGGCATAGTGAGATATTGGCAGAATTGGCGATGAAAAACAGCGCGCTTGCGACTGAAGAAGATATTATGTCTGCTGCAAAGAAGACGTATAATTCAGCGAGGTCAAGAGTTAAATTTCTTGAGAATAAATTGCGTGGCGATAGGAATTATATAGACTATCTCACACGTCAGATAGATGCTCGCGACAGAAAGATCGGTTACTTGAACAAAGAGATTGAGGATATAGAAGAAAAGATCAAGGCGGAAAAAAAGCGTCGAAAGAAAGTTAAGGAAGATATTGCGAGAGAGGAAGCCAAGTGGGAAAAACTCCAAAAGGACGCCAAAAAACCCCCAGCCGATCCCGGTCCCAATTAGAGGAGGTGTATGATGAGAACCCGATTATTCAAAGGACTGATAGCCGTTTTTGTGCTTTCGGTCTTAACAGGTGGGTTTTTCTATATGAGAAGTAACCACAAACATGAACAGGTCAAAGCGCGCTATGATACCTACATGGCACAATTAGATGACCTTTCAGTTGATGAAGACGGATTTCTGAAACCCATAACGGACGCGGGTAACGACCCAGAATACGATGCAATCTATGAAAAAAAAGAGAAAGCACGTAACTATCTGATGAAACATGCACCGCATCTGCTACCAGAGGATGATAAGAAATCCTCAGACGATCTGAATAATGAACTTGTGGAAGCAATCCGAAAGAGAGACCCTGAGGCAGCGTCTCGGTTAGAATCTCAATTCGCTGAAAACAAACGCATAGCTAAAGCTCAGGTTGAGGCGGAGCTTGCTGTATTCAAGCAAGAACTTATTGACCATGAGGCTCAGATGGAGGCATCTCGTAAGCGGCGTGAGTCGTTTGAATTGGAAATTCTTGAGCGTAAACGTGAGAGCCAAGCACTTCATGAACGTCTGGATCGGTTGATGGACAAGATGCGTGAGCATGGTATTTTTGATGCGAACGGTAACCTCGTTGGGGTCAAGCCCCCGTCTGTTGCACCGAGTGATAGCGATGTGTCGGTTCCGCCCGTTGGGAGCGATGCGAGTCAAGATCGTTCACCCGCCCCTCATACCGATTCTGTCGGGGCATCCGATAGTGAGATACCGGCAGCGCCCGCCTTTAATCCGCAGTTGTGGCGTGAGAGTATCAATTCAGAGATGGCGGATCTTGATGTCGGTCTTTCTGATAAATACCCTGATGTGATGATACGTTCTTATCTCAGCGATGCGGAGTATCAAACGCTATTCCCAACCGAAGCGTCCCGTCAACAACTCCAAAGACGGACAACCGCGTTGCAAACGGAATATGCGTCAGGTATTCGTAAAATGCTTTCCAAAACGCCGCGCGACAGACAATCGCAAATGCTTGAGATCGCACGGCAGGCTTTATCTAAAGACTGGGATTCAGATTTTGTGGATGCTGTGATAGAACAGCTGCAACTTGACCAAAAATAATCAACCATATCTAAACTGCTACAGTCAGCAGGGGCATCAACCAACCTACTGACTGCAGCATGTTTTAATCTAAGTTACCGCAGCC
>JAPPCZ010000015.1 GCA_028824685.1 Candidatus Poribacteria bacterium | reverse complement strand
TTTATCATCGCAACCAATATAAAACAACTTTATGGCGATAGGTAGCAACTTGGGTATAGATAGTAAAATCCGTCTCATATCAAAACTCCTATTTAGAGTGTATTTTCCACCACTGCAAACGCAAACTATTCAGCACAACAGACACACTACTAAACGCCATCGCAAACGCCGCAAGCATCGGATGTAACTCACGTAACATCTCAGGCAAAAACGTAAGCGGAAACAACACACCTGCAGCAACAGGAATTAACAGCACATTATAGAAAAGCGCCCAAAACAGATTCTGTTTAATTGTGCGGAGCGTAGCACGACTTAACCAAATAGCATCAGAAATGGCGTGAAGATCACCGTGCATCAACGTCAAATCGGCTGTCTCCATAGCAATATCTGTCCCTGTGCCGAGTGCCATGCCCACATCTGCCTGCGCTAACGCAGGTGCATCGTTGATACCATCCCCTACCATTGCCACAAACCCATCCGTCCCCTCTTGCGCTTCTTTGATAGCAAAGGCTTTGTCTTCAGGAAGAAGTTCCGCCATCACATCAGTAATCCCAACATTTTTTGCGATAGCAGCGGCAGTCCCACGGTTGTCCCCAGTCATCATTGTCACTTCGCATCCGAGTTGTCGGAGTTCAGTGACAGCAGCTTTTGCTTCAGACTTCACCGTATCCGCAACCGCAAGAAGACCCCTTACCTGCAAATCTATTGCCACCCATAACACCGTTTTAGCCTCTGCTTGTAGACGTTCTGCTTCTACTTCAAACATCTCAGTCTGAATTTGATGTTGTTCCATCAAGGACAAATTACCTATGATCACTTTATTTTTATCAAGTTGTGCAATAATGCCGTTCCCTGTCACAGCGGTAAACTCCGTAGGTGTAAAAGTGTCAATCCCGCGTTCAGAAGCGGCAAGCACAATTGCCTTTCCGATAGGGTGTTCACTACCGCGCTCCGCAGAAGCAGCTATCTGAAGTAATTTGTTTTCATCTCCATCGTTTGCAATAATATCAGTGAGCGTCAATTGTCCCTGTGTCAAAGTGCCAGTTTTATCAAGAACGATCCGAGACAATGCCCCTACATGTTCTAACGCTTCACTGTTCCGAAAAAGGATACCGCGATGCGCGCCAATGCCTGTGCTGACCATAATCGCAGTCGGCGTAGCAAGCCCTAATGCACACGGACACGCAATAACCAACACCGCCACCAATCGCAGCATTGCATCTGTGAACCCTTGTCCGACAAGAAACCACCACACGAGAAACGTCACAACAGCAACACATAAAACAACAGGCACAAACACACTTGCAACAGCATCTGCAGTACGTTGAATGGGTGCTTTACTCTGTTGTGTTGCTTGCACTAACTGAACAAGTCGGGCAAGGGAAGTTTCTGAACCGACGCGCGTTGCCTCTATTGTAAGCATGCCACTCTGATTAATTGTTGCACTCACAACGGTATCCCCTACTGACTTGTCTACCGGCATGCTTTCACCAGTGAACAGACTTTCATCAACAGCACTTGAACCTTCGCTCACAATGCCATCAACAGGCATGCTTTCACCGGGACGCACAATCAGTAAATCACCAACTGCCACCTGTTCAATCGGGATGTGGTGTTCTTCACCATCCTTGAAAACACACGCTGTTTTCGGAGAAAGTCGCATCAGTTTTTTGAGCGCAGCACTTGTCTGTCCTTTCGCACGCGCCTCCAGAAACTTGCCAAGTTTAATCAGTGTAATAATAACAGCCGCTGTCTCAAAATAGACGTGGTTTCCAAGTCCTTGGATATTTAGCGATAAGGCAATCATCACAACAACGCTATACAGAAACGCAACAGACGCCCCCATTGCCACGAGCACATCCATATTTGCGGAGCGATTACGCAACGCCTTAACGCTACCGACGTAATAATCCCAAGCGACATAAACCTGCACCGGCAATGCCAAAATGAACATCACCCAATTGACCCAAGACGCATCTGCCCACCCACCTATCAATCCCATATCTCTGCCCATGCTGAGTAGAAATAGTGGGAACGTGAAAAGGATACCCACACTGAATTGCAACTTTTGTCTCTGGAGTTCTTCAGCGCGCGCTGTTGCTTCAGAATCCGCATCAACAACGTCAAATCCAAGGGATCGGATTTTGTCAACGATTGCTGCCTCGTTGAGCGTAGACGGATTGAAAGTGATCGCTGCCTGCTCTGTGGCAATGCTCACATTTGCTGCAAAGATGCCCGCCATCTCTTCAAGACTATGCGTGATAGTGGCAGCACAACCTTCGCAATGCATGCCTGTAATTGGAAGAGTAATCTGCTGTTCCATTTTTCTTCTAAAATCTAATAATCCTTATACATTTGCTTCTGATTAACGGTGTTTGTAATCGCGCAATTCATTGCTAAATCAACGTCAAATGCGCTTATGGCATTTGACACCTCTTACATTCACTGATAGGTGTTCTTGATAAAGATTAAGTTTTAACTCGGTAATTCTTATATTTCCAGTCCCGGTAGGTGTCAATTTACGGAATTGCGATACTGTATCTTGAGATATTACTGCTGCATCATTGAAGTATCTTTCTTTAGAAGGTTTTTAAAAAATAGCCAGCGAATATGCGTAGTCAAACCTACTAACCTTTCTAACGGACGAGCATCATAGGACGCAGGATCTTCAGCACCTCCGAGGGAAGAAATGGCCGCACCATAACTAATTTGCCACACACCACTGACAATGCCGTGTTGTTGAAAATACTTCTTCGAGGCATCAATACCAATTGACGGGTCCATAAAACCGCGTCCGATACCATGAAACTCGCGACGGATACCAAAATTCCTGTCAAACAATGCACGTTCAACAGCACCTTCGCGGCGTGGGTCATTACGAAGACGTTCTTGTAATTTTGCCCACGCACCCGGTTGATTAAAAATACCGACAGAAACAGCCCAGCCAATAAGATTATGTTCTTCTGGCGTTAAGGTAAGCTTCTCCGCATATCCCTCAAATATCGCCATTGTTGTCAGACAGAAAAAGGCAACAAGAACTATCCCAAATCGATCAGTCTGCCAGTTTTTTAAGCTTTCTTTTAAAGCCGAAATGATTATGGCAACAATCCACGCGCTAAGCCAGACAAATCCAACTGCAATGAGAGCAAGAGGCCAATACTCTATACCAACCAAAACTGCTAAAACAGAACCGAGTCCGCCACCTCTAAATGCTACATCTTTAAACCATTGCTTGTCTGTAACAAAAGCAGCCACTATAAGGGGCCAAAGCAATATCCAAACCATCAGAATTATACTTCCTTTGAAAAATATACGAACCTGCAAAGGCGAACAGAAGCACTTTGTAATCTGGTTCTCTATAGGAATTCAATATTTACGTCAAATGCACAGGTTCACCAGTTTCCAAAGATTGATTCGCTGCGATAGACAAAATAGCAGTCTTCGCAGCATCAGGATATGGAGAGCGAATTGCACTACCGTCACCTGTGCGAACTGCCTCAATAAAAGTGCTATCCATATCAATCGTGCAATTATTTTCCGGATTCCACGTTTCTTTTCCATCAGCTGTGGAAAGCACAAGAGCACGTCTCAGGTGGTATTCCAGCGAACCGTCCTCACAAAAAATGTCTAATCCAGAACGCCGTAGCCCATTCGTCGTGAAGCACGCAGAGAACATGATACCAAACACACCGCTCTCAAATTGCAAGGAAACAGCAGACGCTTCCTCAATATCGTAATCGGTATCGGGAATGAGATCATATCTCGCAACAGCATAGACGGTTTTCACCTCGCCAAAAAGATAGCGCGCCATATCAAATTCGTGTGTCGTCTGTTCCATCAGCTGACCGCCAGATTTTGCCTTCTCGCGCCACCAACCGCCGGGCATGCCCCCCATCCAATAGCCCATAAAAAAGCCAACACGTCGTGAAGCGAGCAGTTCCTGTGCCTTGTCAATAATATCAAGGTAACGTTCCTGATAGCCGCAAGCGGTAATAATGCCTTTGTCCTCAATTTCAGCAGCAATTTCCTTTGCTTCGTCGGCATCCATGTGAACGGGTTTTTCCACAAACATCGGCAACCCCGCAGCGACAACAGCCTTCTCAGGTGCACCGTGCGCAAAAGGCGGAATTGAGATATAAACCGCATCCAATTCCTCTTTTGCAAGCATCTCGTTATAATCAGCATAAGCCTTACCACCGTACTGCTCAACGGCGCGTTCCGCTTTTTCAATCACAATATCACAAAAAGCAACGAATTTGTTGCCGCCAATTTGAGTTAATTCACGCAGGTGGCGATTCATGTTGCCACCTGTACCAATAAAACCTAATCTAACGTCTGACATAAATTCTCCTATATGAAAATATGTGAACATTTCTGGGCAGGCGCGCTTTCTAAACGCGCCGAACTATATATGATCACTTACATTCGTGTAATCTTTCTTGTAGGAGGGGTTTTCAACCCCGATTTTTACATCTTGAGTTCCGAAGGAACGATATGTTTATAGAAAACGTGGTAATTAATTTCTTGAGTTCCGTAGGAGCGATATTATGTGTATAACATTGAAAACCAAACCTATGACGTATCAATGATTATAGTTTTACTATAATTTGACACTACCATTCAAAAACAGTACCAAGCAATCGCATCGGTTCATCACGAAGCCAACGATATATCTGTGGCACTTCATTGAGGTTTACCTTGTGCCGAATCAGCGGAGCAATTTTAATTGACCCTTGCCTAAGAAAACGACACAGATTTTCCAGATCATCACGCGTAAAGTGGCTACATTGTAAGATGCCAATCTCCTTAAATTGCCCAACATTAAAGGTATAGTTAACATCAAAACGCCCAGCGACCAAAAGCAAACGCCCGCGGGTTTTACAAGCTTGAATCATTGGTGTAACCATATCTGGAACACCTGCGAAATCCATGACCGCGTCATAACTACCATCTGCCATTTGCGCTTTCCATCCATCGCCACTCGTGTTGAAAACATTTTCAGCAATACCGAGTTGACGCACTTGTTCTAATCGGGATTCATCAATATCACACACAGAAACACGTGCCCCCATTGCATGAGCAATCTGCGCAGCAAACATGCCGATACATCCCTGTCCCACAATAAGCACCCTTTCACCGATACGTGGATCAACTCGTCTACAGCAGTGCATCGCTACACCCGATATACCGAAAAGTGCAGCTTCAGCAGGGTCAATATCATCTGGCAACTTCAGTAGCAATCCATTTTCCGCAATCGTAAACCGTTCGACATGGTCTACGCTGGCGTAAATGAGGTCGCCTACTTGAAGTTGTGTAACATCAGGTCCCGTTTCAATGACGCGCCCAACGTTCTGATAGCCGCCACCACACGGTAAACTTTCATCAGATGGAGCATAGTTACCACCAATAAGTTGATTGCGTTCAGTGCCGTTGGTTAAACCGGTAAAGACTGCTTCACACAGCACCTCATTGCGTTCAGGCGGAGCGGGCTCTTTCCAATCGGTGACGACAGTCTTTTCCCGTCGTTTATCGGGCAATAGTTTGATAACAATCGCTTTCACAGTTTTTGATTCCTTAAAAAATCTGATGTGCTTTTACCTATTAAGTTAACCCATTCCCGCTAATTTGTCAAGGAGTTCTGAAATGCCAACAGAGCCAATCAATTCTCTAATAATCCCTTCTTTTCCTAATACCTCTTCCTGTAGGAGCGAGCTTCAGCTAGCGACTTTACGAGTAAGACTATTGTTAGAGAGGTTTTCAACCTCGATTTCCATGCGCTTCTTATTTTTAGAGGAGTTTGTAACCCCGATTTCTTTGTAGGAGCGATCTCCGAATCGCGACTTTACGAGCAAAACAGATAAAAAACGAAAACTGAACGGTTCTAACTCTCATATTGTAAAAAATTTACATTCTGCTCTTACGTAGCACAAACTTTATGAAGATTAATTCGGTAATTTTTCATTATGCATATTCGGAACATTTTAAGTGATCTTCAGTCCCGTAGGGACGATATGTTTATAGCAGCGCGGACGACTCATCTGCTTAGTCCCGTATGAAGATTAATAAATTAATCGGGTAATAATCCGACATATCGTAGGAGTTTTTCTGAACCGCCTTGAAACTGTTGCATGAATGCCATGACCCGCTGTTGAAGTGCTTGCCAGTCATCAGCAAGCCGATGCAGATGTCCGACCGACTGCCGCACCCATCGCCACAACTTTTCAATCGGGTGCGTCCATAGCGCGTAAGCCGGGAGTTGTAATATCTCAATCGGGAGTTTAGCAAGTTCTCCGATTTTCTTTGAAAGTTTGCCTTTCCAACTCGGTGGTAGGGGGTTATGAAATGAAGTCGTCTGTGGTAGCAATGCCGCCAATAAGTTCGGATGTAAATGAATAGGTCGATTGTCTTGAATTATGAATATATGCTCAGCGTTAGGATAGCGGAGACAGATTTCAGAGTAAAGCGCGTGGGGTGCCACGACAGTCGCACTTTCTGTTTGTTGGTAAACCAGATCACCCGTGTGTGCGTTGAGGGCACCGATGCCGTAACAGGTCTCATTATCGTGTAGACTTGGTGAGCGAGTGGGTGCTTCGTGCCGGTCTGTGTCCAATCCTTTGCGATTGTTGGTTGTCGGTGAAAGGCGAACTCATCTTGATAAAACGCAGCGTGTGTTTCTGGGTTTTGTGCAGCTTGTTCTAAAGCTTGTCTAACGGAGGCGAGTTTTTGGGTATACTCAACATCGGGACTACGCCTATAGGGTCTACCCCGTTTATAGCTGATGCCGAGGTGGCGAAGGACGCTCTGCCCCCGGTATTGACACATCGTTGAGCCAAGACACAGAGGCACCGAGGATGCTAAGCGTGCAGCGTGTCTCTTGTGAAGGCAGCACCGATGGGTTGCGATAGACAACGCCTTGGAGTTCCGATTCTGCGTCTTCTTCTGACAATGGTGCGAAAGCCGGTTTTCTGCCTTTACCGGGTTTATGTCGCAACCCCATAACGCCTGCTTCACGGTAGCGTTGACGCCAGATATAGACGGTGTTACGCTGAAACACCGCATTACTTTTATCGCATATCGTTTTCGGACACATCAGTTTCACCCATACTGGGAAAAGGGTCCATCCTGTCGCAGTCTTACAGAGTAAACCGAGTGCGCCAAACTAACTGATGACCGAACACAAACTTGGATGGATTGATGCTACGCCTTTGGAAACTGAAGTTGCGGAAAAAGTATAATCCCATTGGGATTTGCCTGTCTTGATAGTTTTCGTTTCATCATAAACATAAACCCAGAACGCAAATACTTGTTGAACCCGGTTTATCAAGTATATGGCGACCACATCCACATCCCATTTACCACGCGACAGAAACTTAGTAAAAGACCAATATCTTGTCTGTGAAAAACTTGATAAATACCCGTGATTATGCCATCGCCTCTATTCGCAATAAAACCATAGATGAATGCTTGAAAAAGCGCAAAGTTTTGTTGGTTTAATAAAAAACAAAAATCTGATAGTATATGTTCTAAGCAGAGAAGGAGGTCCATTTTATTTTTCTTTCAAAATTGGTTAGTTCTGAAAGGATACCTGCTTTTCTGCTTTTTGTAACTATAATTCGTAAAAATTGTCCAAACTATAGTATCACAAAGGACAACGCATCAAACTACAGACACTTATCCCAACATATCTTATCACAGCACAGAGAAACTCAGACTGAACCTTTTAGTTTTTAGAGACGCAAACCATCAAGAACCGCTTTATCTCGTTTC
>JAPPCZ010000091.1 GCA_028824685.1 Candidatus Poribacteria bacterium | reverse complement strand
GCGCATTCGGCGTTGATTCTGTTCATACCGTTGATTTCTTGATTTGGCGTATTCTGCCTGACTCCAATAATACAAGATAAATCCTATTAATTTCGTATTAGGTTGATTTAGCACGTTTTTTTCGCCAATGTTCCTCCCGATAATGATCTATCAATGTGTGTTTAGTTAAGACCCGCACCCATCTATGGAAAGGGCATACAAACAAGAATTTGTTTAACTTATTGATCACCTTTTCGAACGCCTGCAACTCAAGTGCTTTCATCTCTTGGTCATTGCCCAGGTTGTAATAACGCTCAATATAATTGTGGATCCAGGGCTTGACCATGTCCTTAATCAATTCAGTTGCCTCACAATCACCGCTCACAGCTGCGGCGATTATTTGATAATCTGAATTCTTATCGTTTTGATTTTGGGATTTAACAAATTCTGAAGACATAATTCCTCCTCTTTTAGATTCTACACCAAACTCCTTTCGCAGGAGTAATCTTGTTTCTCTAAGTTTTGTCTTGACTGTGCCTATCGGCAGGTCAAGTTCTTTAGCAATCTCCTTCATGCTCCACGATTCTAAATAGTACAATACTGCAATGGGACGTACCCGCATAGGAAGATATTGCACTGCTTCTCTTGCCTCAGTACGAAGCATGTTTTCTCGGAAACGTGTGGATGCCTCTTGGTCAATCTGCTCAACTAACTCCGCATCGGTGTGTGGGATTTCTCGCCTTGAACGTTTAGCAGAAGCATAGTACCTGCTGCAAGCGTTATAAGCAATTTTCTGCAACCACGGTCCAAAACTGTCCACCTTCTTTAGCCCGCTAATGTTGTCCCACACTACCACCCAGATGTCTGTGAGGATTTCTTCTGCATCAAGGCGTTGTCGCGAATTTGCAGTTATCACACGCCAGATTCGTGATGTATAACGGGATATGAGTTCTGAAAAAGCTGCTTCATTTCGGTTTTGTACTAATCGTATGAGTTCTTCATCTTTTACGCTTCCGATGGATTCTGAATCGTAGTACATAAGCAAATTCCTAATTAGCGTTTAATATATAGAGGAGGGTTTTTGGGGAAAAGGTTTAAAAAGATGAGATGATTCTATTTTTTAGGAGTTCAACAGAAGATTTCAAGGATTGCATTTGTGAATCAACGCGAATTTACTTTTAGCACTTTGGCGTTGAACCATCAAATGCCATACGCCAAAGTGCCAAAAGAATATGGTTTTTTTTGAGAGTTTACTATGAGGTAACAGGGATTTAGGGATTCACTTTCCAGATGAGGACAGTACCCTCGTCACTTCTACTGCCGAGGGATTTCCCATCTGGACTGAACGCAATGCTTCTCACCCAAGCTGTATGACCTGTCAATGTTTTCTTGTGCTTTCCAGTATGGGGATCCCATAAGTTGATGTTACTCTCAAAACCACCGCTCGCGAGTGTTTTGCCATCTGGACTGAACGCTAAATCAAACACACGATGCGTAGGTTTGGTGATCTTAATCTTGGTTTGCGCTGTATCAATATCCCACAAAAGGATGATTTCACCACCCCCGATTGCCAGGGTCTTACCATCTGGACTGAACGCGAGTCCGCACCAAGCACTATCTATCCGCCAATCTACAATGTCATTTCGCAAAGCACTATCTAAATCAAGTAAATTCTTTATCTCACCAGTATCTGTATCCCATACGGGAATAGTATTATCTTCACTACTTGTGGTAGCGACAAATTTACTATCCGGACTAAATGCTATAGCAAAAATATCTTTGCTATGACTGGATAGGACAAACTTCTCTTCACCTGTGAACATATCGCATAATCTGAGCAGATTGTCATCTAATGCGATTGCAAGCATATTGCCAACGGGACTGAGTTTCAAGCTATGGTTATTCCATTCATATTTCGCCGGTAACATTTTGCGTTCACCTGTGTTTGCATCCCATAGGTGCATACAATACTCCCCCGATTCGCCACCATCTCCCCATGCAAGTATTTTTCCATCAGGGATACAGTTAAGATTTTGTATTTCACCGTTTAACATCGGATCCCTAAACTCATTGTCCGTTTTGATGAGTTGTCCTGTGTTAGTATCCCATACCCGGATTGTACCATAGGCATAAGCACTTGTGACAGTCTTTCCATTTGAAGTGAAAGCAAAAGATTCCGTAGATCCGTTATGTCCATTGAAAGTATTATATTTTGGGTCACCTGTGTGCGCATCCCAGAAGCGTATGATACCATCACCTCTTCCACTCGCGAGGGTTTTCCCATCCGGGCTAAATGCTAAGTTGTAAAAATCTGACTTGTGTTCTGTGAGTGTTAGTTTGTGTTCACCAGACTGTGCGTCCCAGAGACGCAATTTATTTTCTCCATGTGAAGAACTCGCGAGGGTATCGCCATTCGGATTAAACGCTAAGCAATAAACAGCACCTGAGTGTCCAGAAAGACTAAACTTGAGTTCACCTGTATTTAAATCGTTGATGTTAATACTACAATCTTGATCCACTATAACATTGCTGACAGCAAATGCATTCCCAATAGGATTGAATGCAATACTATGTTCATAATTAGTTGGTTCTTGAATTGTTTGCTTGTGTTTTCCGGTTAGCACATTCCAGAGCGAGATTTCACCGTATATACTGCTACAATAAATAGTTTCTCCATCTGGACTGAATGCCAAGTTTTTGATGATTCCAGAGGATTCTTTTGTGATTGTATTTTTCAGTTCACCAGTGATTGCATCACAAATATAGATAGTATTTAGATACCCGCATGCAAGAGTTTTTCCATCTGGACTGAACGACAGACCCGGTGCCCTAATTGTAAAAGAGCTTAAGGTATTATCCGTTGGCTCAATAACTCTTTTATAGGAACTTGTTCTTCTATCCCATAAGAGGATTGTACCGTCCATACTTCCACTGGCTATGGTACTTCCATCCGGACTGAATGCTACGCTGGAAACTTCACGTCGATGCTCTGTAAACAGAAAGATTTCTTTAAAGGTTTTCATATCGTAGAGCCAAATACCGATACTACTTGCCACTGCCAGCATTGTGCCATCGGGTGAATACTGTAGCTCATGTATCCTACCTTTACCGAGACGTGCTTTTACACCTTCAGGTAAGTTCCATTGCATAGAATCTTGTGCTAAATCGTTTCTCATTGTTCTGTTTCCTTTTGGTAATCCAAGGTTTTTGTCACTATCTGCAACAGTATTACTCCTAACTGGATATAGCAAATCAGGTATTGTTTCAATGTCAACAATAATCCTTAAACGATTTCGGCCACGTTGAAGTCGACTTTTGACAGTGTTCGGAGACACGCTCAAAAACTTTCCAATCGCTTCACAACTCATTTCTCCAAGGTAGTGGAGGATTACCACCGTGCGTTCACTCTCTGGTAGCATATCCAGAAGACGCTCTACTATTTCACGACGAAACTCAGCAGATGCTTCTTCACGCTGTTCTGCAATATAATTGGCATAAGCAGTTTTTTCGAGTGCCTCCTCATTTATGGTTTCCAGCGATTGTATTGCCATTTTCTTCTTTCGTAACCATGCTGTGCAAAGTCGGTCAGCGATAACATAGAGCCACCCAGTAAACTTGCTTGGGTTTTTCAACGAGGCAAGTTTTTTGTGTGCTTGAAGGAAAGTGTCTTGTGTGATTTCTTCGGCGATATGGTAATCACCAATTTTTTGCCATACAAAGGCATGAATACGTTTTTGGTATTTCCTGAACAAATCGCTGAAAGCATCTTCGTCACCAGACAGTATACTTTGAATTAGTTCAATGTCATCTCTTTCCATCAGAGACCTCCAAAATCAATTTAGACTTACAATAATAGGTGACGCGATTTTATAGGTAACGGGTTGCAAAAATGTCATAATTCAGCATGACTGAATTATGAGATGAAATCTTAAGGAAGGCTTTTAAGTTCTATGGATCGGAACAGAAGTTGTTAGATTTAGATACGTGTTGTTAAGGATTTATCTCCCAGAGAAGAACAGAACCATTATTACAGCCGCTAACAAGCGTTTTGCCATCAGGACTAAAAGTGATACCATTGACCCGACCTATATGACCCATCAGTGTTTTCTTGTGTTCGTAGATGTGTGCATCCCATAATTGAATCGTGCCGTCACCACAGCCACTTGCGAGGATTTTTCCATCTGGACTGAACGCTAAGCACATCAAATATGGATGTCCATTAAGTGTAATTTTGGATTTCCATGTGTCTATATCCCATAGATGGATTATCCCGTCATTGCTTCCACTTGCGAGGGTTTTTCCATCTGGACTGAACGCTAAACCTTCCACCCAATCATTATGTTCGGTAAGTACCATTATGTTTTTACCAGTTGCAACATCCCAGAGACGAATAGTTTCATCCTCACTTCCGCTTGCGAGGGTTTTTCCATCCGGACTGAACGCGATACTCATGATCAACTTTTTATGTCCAATGAGTGTTCTTTTATGTTCGCTGGTGTGTGCATCCCAGAGCCGGATAGTATCGCCATCTCTACTCGCAAGGATATTTCCATCCGAACTGAGTGCTATATGCTCAACAAAACTGCTATGTCCAGTAAGCATCAATTTGTGTTCGCTGGTGTGTGCATCCCAGAGGTGGATGCCATCGTCAGTCCCACAAAAAACATTTTTTCCATCCGGACTAAACACTATACTGAAAGCCGATTCTATCTGTCCATTTTTAGGCTCGTTAAGTGTTCTTATGGGTTGCCTTGTATCCGCATCCCATAGACGAATAATTCCACTGGCATCCCCACTTGCGATATAGTCCCCATTCGGATGGAACGCCACACTGCGGACCTCCTGCGAATGTCCAGTGAACGTATTTTTCGGATTACCTGTGTGTGTATCCCAAAAGCGGATAGTGCCATCGCCACCTCCACTCGCAATTGTTTTTCCATCCGGACTGAACGTTAAACCCCCGTACCCGACATGTCGCGGGTGGTCAGTGCGTATTTTCCTGTGTGCCCCAGTGTGCACATCCCATAGAAGGATTGTTTCATCTTCATAAGACGCAGTAGCGAGGATTTTTCCATCAGGGCTAAATGCTAAGTTGGTAACGTGATCCTTATGCTCGGAGAGGATCATCTTGAGTTCGCCTGTATTTAAGTCGTAAAGGTAGACAGTGCCACTTGCACTACCAACAGCGACTGTTATCCCATCTGGACTGAACGCTGCACCTACAGCAGCGCAATCAGGGTGCATAGCCAATGTTTTCTTCAGTTCACCTGTGTCTGAATTCCATAGACTGATTTTGTCTTCCCTCTTGTTCACAATTACAAGTGTCTGTCCGTCTGACGTGAATGATAACTTATGACCCGCATCATTCGAGAGCGTATACTTCGCTTCTCCGGTGATAGCATCCCATAATCGGATAGTGCCTTCCCGATTACTACTCGCAAGTATTTTGCCATCCGGACTGAATGCTATGCATGTGATATATTCACCATTATGCCCTATGAGCGTTTTTTGCGTCCCTGTAATTCTATCATGCAGAACAATAGTGCCATCAGCATTTCCACTCGCTAAGCTGCGTCCATCTGGACTGAAGGCAAGGCAGTCGAGTACAATACCCGTAGTTCCTGTGATTAGACTCGCCTCTTGGTGCACTGTTACATCGTAAAGCCAAATACCGATGCCGCTCGCAACAGCCAGAAACTTACCATCAGGAGAATATTTTATATCGGCTATATACCCTTTACTGAGGCGTGCTTTAGCATCTTCTGGTAGATTCCATCGCGTAGCATCTTGTGTTAGGTTGTTTTTCACTGTTTTTGTTCCTTTTGATAGGCCTTTGTTACTGTTTTTACCTGGGGTCGTTTCGTTCCCAACCCGATTTTGTAAATTAGGTTTTGATTGAATATCAAGAACAATTGACGCATCAACAATTTCAATCGTAGGTTCTGATTGTGCATCAAGACTGTATGGCTGCTGAATATTTGTGATGAGCTGCTTGCTTGCACCCAGCAACAGGATAACCAAAATAGTAGTTGCGCCTAAAGCTGCGAACGGTAGTAACGGTTTCCCTCCTGATGGAGAAGTTTGCTTTATTGTGTCAATGCGCCGCATGATGTTTTCAGTTAAATCTGGTCGTAATGGAACACTACCGAGGGTTTCTCGAATTATGGATTCCTCATTCTGTAAACGTTCACGCGCGCGTTTGAGTCTACTTTTAACCGTGTTCGGAGATACGCCTAAAAACTTGCTGATCGCTTCACAACTCATTTCTCCGAGATAGTGGAGAACCATCACTGTGCGTTCGCTCTCTGGAAGTTTTTCCATGAGTTTTTGCACGATTTTACGTTGATGTTCAACGGCTGCGTCTTCGCGCTGTTCACTGACATAGTCTGCATAAGCGGTTTCTTCAAGTGTTTCTACGCTGGTCGCTTCAAGCGATTGTGTCCGTAGTTTTTTCTTTCGAAACCATGCTTTGCAAAGCCTATCAGCAATAACGTAGAGCCATCCGGCAAACTGGCTCGGATTTTTTAACGAGGCAAGTTTTTTGTGCGCCTGCAGAAAAGTATCTTGCGTAATTTCTTCAGCGATATGGAAATCTCCAATTTTTCGCCATGCAAGCGCATGGACGCCTTTTTGGTATCTTTGGACTAAATCGCTGAATGCAGCATCGTCACCTGACAATACGCTCTGAATTAGTTCAATATCACCTCTTTCCATTACAGTTCTCTCATAATCAATTTATGGTGAACTTTGAAATTAAAGAGACACATTTTCTGTAGGCGGTGAATGCCTAAATGGCGTTCATACCGTTGATTTTGATCTCCGAATCGCGACATACCTCACTGGTAGTCGGGAATCGGAGTTCCCTCCTACAATCAAAATGTCCTATTAATTCTAAATGTCACTATAGACTTGCAATAATAGGTGACGCGTTTTTATAGGAGGCGGGTTGCAAAAATGTCATAATTCAAAAAATACTGAATTCTTGCATAAAATCATAAGAAAAGTAAAAAGTATATGGATTGAAACAAACAGTATTAACCTTGGGATAAGTGATGTTATGGATTTATCTCCCAGACAAACACAGAACTATCAAGACTACCGCTCACGAGGGTTTTTCCATCAGGACTGAAAGCAATACTTCTTACCAAATCTGTATGCCCCGACAATGTTTTCTTCTGCTGACCAGTGTGTGCGTCAAAAATACAGATGTTCTTACTTCTATCTCCACTTGCAAGGGTTTTTCCATCTGGGCTGAACGCTAACGTATAACTGTGATGCCAATCCGTTCCTTTGAGCATCATCTTGTTCTTGCCAGTGTCAACATCCCAAAATTGGATAGTAGTGTCGTCACTCCCACTCGTCAGCGTTTTTCCATCCGGACTGAATGCTAAAGAACTTACCCAATCTGTGTGCCCTTTTAGCATTTTGTTCGTGCCAGCGTCTAAATCCCAAAGGCGGATGTTGCCTTTGTAATTTGCACTTGCAAGCGTTTTTCCATCTGGACCGAACACTAAACAGCTCAAGTGATTTGTATGCCCTTTAAGAGTTTTCTTGTGTTCGCCTGTGTGTACATCCCATAGGGATATAGTCTTTTCGTCATCAATTCCACTGGCTAATGTATTACCATCTGGACTGAATGCTCTGAGTATTGGGTTATAGGGATCATTGATATGAAATATTTTCCTGTGTTCACCTATGTGTACATCCCATAGGCGAATGCCATCGTCAGTTCCACAAGCAAGGATTTTATCGTCGGGTGAGAATTGTATACTGTTGACCATATCGTTAGGTCTATTAAGCGTTTTGATGTGTTGCCCTGTGTCTGCATTCCACAAGCGAACACTTCCGTCAGTAGACCCACTTGCAATTATGTTTCCATTTCGGCTGAATGCTACACTCAAGACAGACTCCGAATGCCCAGTGAATGTATGTTTTACGGTACCTGTGAGGGCATTCCGGGTACGGTTAGGAACATTGCCACTTCCACTTACAATGGTTTTTCCGTCAAGATTGAATACTGCCTCTTCACTGGATGAGATTTTGTGCATCAATTCAGCGTCACCCTTTTTCATTAGAGTTCTCCCATAATAATTTAAGCTTTTTTTAGAAAAAAACGTTCATTTTCTTATGTGCATCTCTACAATTCTTTTTCATGAAACGCAATCGTTTATATAGGGTATCAAATCCCACAGTAGGATTGCACCGCTTGTGCCAGCACTTGCCAAAAGCGTCCTATCAAGAGAAAAAGCAAGAGAAGATATACCTTCTGCCACCTCAAACGTAACAATAGGTTCATCTCCTTTGCGGATATCCCAAACACATATATGCCCGTTAAGCGTCCACGTATCAGGACTGCAAGCGATATATTGTCCACATGTAGACAATGCAAACGCTTCAATATATTTGGGCTTCCACCAGTTTGGCTTAGGGATTTCCGACACTTTTTCATCCTGTTGAATATCCCATAACTCTATTGTCTCATTATTCCATCCTCGCCAATCACACCAGATTTGGGAGGAATTCGGGGAAAACGCAAAGAATTGTATTCCATCCTCACTTGAATACCGGTTCAGAGGTTTACGTTGAACAACATCATAGATTTGACCAGAACGACTGATAAGATATGTGCCATCTTGACTAAATGTGATGTAGGGTGAGGTATGCGTTTTTTCTGTCGTATAGGTGTCGTAGATTTCACCTGTTGCGATATCCCAGATATAGACCTTACCATTCTTGTCTATGCAGACGAGTAAATTGGCAATTGGGGAGAAAACCGCATCAGACGCTTCAGCTTGTATTGAAAACGATGCAATCGGTGTGTCTGCTCCCAATTCCCAAAGTCGAACACTACTTTCATCACCGGAAGTGACAAAGTGTTTTCCTTCAGGCGATGCCTCCATAGAAAAATAACGTTCTCCCCATCCATCTGAACCCGATTTCATGCCGCGGGGTTTAAAAATGTGAGGTGGGTCGTTGGGATGTGTAATATCCCAACTGAAAATACCATCATACCTGTCTGTTGTGATTAACGCCTTTCCATCTAAAGAAAACTGCAAAGGACCTACAAAAAATCCAGCGGTATGTCCCAAAGAGATCAATTGGTCTTTACCCTCAATCCAAATATGCACATTGTTTTCACTCTCGAATGCAAGACGTGTTCCATGGGAATAGTCGGGGTTATAGGGCCCAGTTTCTTTGGGGTGTTGATAGAGCATTTCATTGTTATCTAAATCATGTACTGAAAATGTGTGATCTTTATACGCGTAAACAGTGGATAAAAGTCGGTTTTCCGGTGTATAACTGACATTGTGGGAACCGTTGTCGTTCACTTCCTGATAAACCTTATGCAGGTGCCAAGGTTGCCCTTCCTTTGAGGAGTGTCCTGGGACCTGCCATATTTTGGTGATACCGCTACAGTCACATACAGTCATAAACTTCCCACACGGTGAAAAGGAGATAGAGCTGACATCCTCGCCCCCATCAAGAGTGGTGAGATGTTGTCCCGTTGCTAACTCATAGACAACGACTTGGCTTGCATCTAACAACCATCTTCCGCCAATTACAGGATATCCGTTTGTATTAAACGGTTCAGGGGTTCCGTCGGGGGAAGCAAAGGCAAGTAACTTTCCATCTGGTGAAAAAGCAAGCGGGTTCGTCCCCACATACAATAATTCTCGTGTCGGACGATTAGAGGTTGCATCCTCTTGTAGGTTCTTTGGAAGCCGCCAAACTTCAACACTACAATATAGTTTCTTCTCGGGATTAGAACTTCTATTTGTTCCTCCTACAGCAAACCATTCTCGATTGGGTGAAAAGACAAGATCGGAATTGCCTCCACTTTCATCTCTCGGCAAATTTGCTAAGCAATTCTCGCTCTTCACATCCCAGATTTTGATAGTACCGCCCCAGCTGCTTGTTGCTATCCATTCTCCACAGGCAGAAAAGGTGACAGCTGAAATTTGTGTTCCTACTTCCCAAAGTGATAGAGGAGTTCGCTTAGTTACATCATACAACCACATACCGAGATAACTTCCAATGGCGAGAAGCGTACCATTTGGGGATAATGTCATTGTAACGCTATTACCTTTTCCTAACCTGGCAATAGCACCATCAGATAAATGCCATGTGCTGCTATCTGTGATACCGTGGTCGATCTGAAACGGCATAATGCCTTTCATTGATTAAACCTCCATTCCCCATACCCTATCGGAAACGTCATTTAAAATTTTGCAGAACATCCGAAACTTGACATCAATTTCTATCTATCAGAAACCAACTTTGTCAAATCCCATAATAGAACAGAACCATCAGTGCCACCACTTGCAATTGTTTTACCGTCAGGTGAATACACAACGGAATTGATCATAGTCGTGTGTCCTGTAAACGTGTTGATGTACTCCCCAGTGCTTAATTCACAGATGTATATCGCATCACCGTTGCTAAAGGCAAGTCCGTTACTATCTGGGGAAAAATCAACAGAAATACTATTCCTCGTATGACCTCTGAAGGTATTGAGGAGTTCATGTGTATTGAAGTCCCATAAACAGACCTTTCCATCCCTGCTGGCACTTGCAAATGTATTACCATCCGGGGAAAAGATAACGGTATGTACAGCTCTCGTATGCTCCACAAGCGTGTTTATGAGATTTCCAGTTTCAACATCCCACAATCGAATTGTTTTATCATCACCTGTACTTACAAGTGTTTTACCATCTGGCGAAAACGTCACATATTGGACCCCATCTGTATGTCCTGCAAGCGTATGCAACCGTTGTCCTATGAGATATTGCTCACCGGATCGTGTTTCCCATATTCTGATTGTGTTGTCCTGACCTCCACCAGCAAGCATGCTACCGTCAGGTGAGAACGCTACGCATTTGACAAGATTCGTATATCCTTTGAATGAACCGATCAACCTATCCGTTGCAACATCCCACAATCGAACTGAATAAGAACCGGCACTTGCGAGTATTTTTCCTTCCGCTGAGAAAGTAATAGAGCGGACAGTTCCGTTATGTCCAGCGATTGTCTTTTGATGTTCACCTGTCTTTGGATTCCAAAAACTTATTTTAGACATATTTCCTGTTACAAACGTACTGCCATCAGGTGCATAAGCGATAGAAAAGACTTGAAATGTAAAATCATCTATTGTTTTTTTGACTTTGTAGGTGTCTACATCCCAGAACTTAATCGCACCTTCCTTACTAACACTTATGAGTGTCTTGCCATCTGGAGAATAGGTTAAGGAAGTGATTGGTTCTTCTGTATCAATAGTTTTCAACAAGCGTCCTGTGGAGACATCATTTATCAAGATAGCACTGTTTTCAATCCCAGTTGCGAGGGTTTTTCCGTCTGGTGAAAACACAACTGACCAGATTTCTCCTGTACTATCTTCTACTTCACAAGTTATAAGGAGTTTACCGGTGCGTCCTTCCCAAATACTGACCTTTCCCCAACTCCCTGTTGCGAAAATACTACCATTAGGTGAACTTGCTACAGAATGTATGTGCGCTATATCATCCTGGTCGCTGGTTATAGTGTTTATTCGTTCTTGGGTTCTCGGTTCCCAAAAACATAGGGTCTTCCCAACACGATACGAGCCGCTCGCTATCACTGTGCCATCAGACGAAAACGATACCGAGTGAACGTTATCTGAATGTCCTTGAAGAGAAGCTAACCATTCTCCAGTGTTGACATCCCATAGTCCGACCGTATTATCGTCACTTGCCGTAGCAAGTATTTTACCATCCGGACTGAATGACACCTCATTAATGTCGTCCCGATGTCCAATAAAACTTAACATGTGTTCACCTGTGTTTGCATCCCACAACCAAGCGGTATTGTCATCACATGCAGTGGCAAATGTCGCCCCATCAGGGCTAAAGGCGAGAGACTTAATTGGACGTGAATGCCCTGTAAGTAAATCCAATAGATCATCAGTTCGCAGATCGTATATCCAGACACCGATTGTCGTCGTAATAGCAAGACGATGACCATCTGGAAAAAACTGGACTTTATATGCTTTACCTTTACCAATCCGTGCTTTAGCTGCTTTAGGTAAATCCCAAAGTTCTATTCCTTGACTAAAACTATTTGATACACATAAGAAGATTATTAGCGGTACAATTCCCTGTAAGTATTTCTGTATTTTCATTGCATTCTCCTCGCTTTTATAGTAATTGCCGTTCCTAATTGACAATTTGCCGTAATAGACTGTAGGTCGGGTAGAGCTTGCGAAACCCGACATGGAAACCTTATCTAAAATCATACGTGTCCAAATCAACGCCAAATGCGCTTTTTGGTATTTGTCGAGTTTCGCTTTGCTCTACCCGACCTACGAAAGAATGTTATATTATCATTTAGAAATGGTATAAATTCGAAAAAATGTGAATATCTTGCCCTATATGTAGTTTAGCAATGTTCAATCCAATCATCAAGCCAATCTGCTAAAATGGTCTTATCTATATGTGTTTCCAACCGTATCAAGGTTCCAAAGGAGGACAGTTCCATCATCACTGCCACTGGCAAGGCTTCTCCCATCAGGGCTGAATGCCAAAGTGTCAATGTCGGCAATGTGTCCGTTCAGGGCTGCCCTTTGATTGCCAGTGTGTGTTTCCCATATTTGGATTTTTCCATCCTCTCCGGCACTCGCAAGGGTTCTTCCATCTGGAGACAATGCCAAGGCATCAACATGACTCGGTACAGTCAATGTTGAGAGATGCTGACAGGAATGCATATCCCAAAACCGAATGGTTTCATCTGTACCTCCACTGATGAGAACTCTGCTATCTGGTGAAAATACCACTGAAAAAACAACATCGGTATGCCCTTTAAGAACAGTAAGCGGATGTCCTGTGTTGGCATTCCATAAGCGAACTGTCCCATCAGCACTACAACTGGCAAGGGTTCTCCCATCGGGTGAAAATGCAACGGCGCCAATCCAATTAGTATGCCCCGTTAAGAGTGCTAATTGGTTACCTGTATCAATATCCCATAATCGGATAGTCTCATCATCACTGCCGCTGGCAAGCGTAGTGCCATTTGGCGCAAACGCTAATGAACGAATCATATCTGTATGCCCTTGCAAGATGGTACGTGGCGTGCTGGTGTCCATATCCCATAAGAATATCCTTTCATCACGACTTGCACTCGCAAGGGTTGTGCCATCAGGAGAAAAGACGACTTCATCAATTGAACCGAGATGACTGTCGAAAGGTGTGGATTCAGTATAGGTATCCAAATCCCACAAGAAAGGTGTTTTATGATTCCCTCCGATTGCAAGAAGGCTGCTATCAGGTGAGAAAGCAACGGAATGTACCCAACCCACATGTCCGGTAATGATTCCTTTCTCGGTACCGTCAGCAAGATTCCAGAACCGAATTGTATTATCTGCTGCGGAACTTGCAATTGTCGTACCATCGGGTGAAAACGCTATACCCCAAACGGAAGCTGTATGCCCCGAGAGTCTTGCATGTTCAGTCCCTGAATCTGCATTCCAGATCCGAACGGTATTATCGTTGCTCCCAGTGGCGATAAGGGTACCATCAGGTGCAAATCTAAAATGACCCTGATTACCCAAATTTGTAAAGGTCTGACGTTTCTCGCCTGTTTCCACATCCCACAAGTCAATGGTTTCGTTCGTATTTCGGCTGGCAAGAATAATACCGTTTGGAGAAAATTCCAACATCCAGATTTCAGTTTCATTTGCAGAGAGGGTGGAAAGATGTCTACCACTTTGGGCATCCCAAAGCCGAATGGTATTGTCATCGCCTCCGCTTGCGAGAATCTTACCATCAGGGGAAAATGCTAATGCATTGATCATTTGTGTATGCTCAACAGCAGAAAAGAGAAAACGACCCGTACGGCAATCCCAAAATTGAATGTTTTTATTATCTCCGCCGGTTACCAAGATAGTTCCATCTGGCGACAGTGCGAAATCGTAAACCTCTTCTGTGTAATTCGTAGGGTTAATTTGACGTTGTCTGGTGTGAGCACCCCATAGCGAAATTGTGTTATCCCAATTTAGGTTGACAAGAGTTGTGCCAGCCCATGAAAGTGGGAATTCGGTTGTTCTGTCATCCAGATCAGATTTTAGAAGAGCAACTTCTGTGCAGGTGTGAACATCGTATAACCAGATCCCCAGAGGACCGGTGACAGCAAGTTGCATACCATCTGGCGAGTACTGGAGCGATCCAATTGCGCCTTTGCCGAGACGTGCTTTGGCACCTGGGGGAAGTCCCCATTGCGTGTACGGTTCTGGTTTTTGTCCGTTCATATTATCAATCCTCTATTTTGGTTTATATAGCAAACCCATAATCATTCATACACTGTGAATCAACACCGAATACCGTTGACGCATTTGGTGTTGATTCACCGAACCAATTTTAGATTTCACTATAATTGACTTTATAAGATGGAATCAGTTTCTCTTACTGTCCTTAGAGGTCGATCTATTTTGGCGGAGGCAAGACATTTACCCAATGTCCGTCCATTCTGTCATCTTCAATAAATCTGACCTTTGACCACCAAGTATTTGCACCTGTTCTCGCATGTCCACGGTCAAAATTAATCCCAATCTCAATCGGTTCAGTTGCCTCTGGATAATCCAACATGTCCCATGGAATCTCCATCTCCACAATCCATCCATCCTCAACGATGTTGGCAGCCGCGTTCCACAGTTTAGGCACATCATCTATAGGAACATTGAATGGCGGATGGCTGACAAAATTAATACCATTCGGATTTGACATGAAAAATATTCTGTCTGTGAATTGATGTGTATGTAAAGGATCAATCGTAAAGGATATCCAGTCTTCGTTGAACGGTCGAACCTGATCATCAGTCACATTTGTAACTATTTGATCCGGTTCTTCATCGTAACAATACCATGCTAAATATATCGCTTTATCTGAATAAACTAATTTAATAACAGTTTGGTCTTGCGCAGTTTCATTGTTTGCATTTCTATCGACGAAATCAGTACCACGCGGTGCTTTTTTCCAAACAGCATCGTCTAATTTCCCATCAATTACTGGAGGTGAGGTTACCTTAACTGCTTTCAATTCTTTCGGATGTTTGTTGACATTGATATTTATACAACCTGCGAATACCAATAGGATAAGAAAGAAGCTGATTTGAAATGTAGTCTTCATTTATTATTCTCCTTAGAATTAGAACGAACAGAAGAGTTAGTTCTAATTTTGTAGATGTTAAGACATCATTACCACATTAATTCAATTTATTTTTGTATTCTTAAATTCACTATACCATATAAACGCATTCATGGATGCACTTTTAGCGAGTTTTGCAACAAAACAGATACCATGCCTTATTGATTTATAGTGGATTCTCAAGGTCCCATATTAGAATTGTACCATCTCGACTTCCGCTTGCAAGTGTTTTACCATCAGTTGAAAATGCCAAACTTTCCACCACATTCGTATGTGCCCTACACGTATTTAAGAGTTCGCCCGTCTGCACGTCCCAGAAGTGAATTGCACCATTATCCCCACAAGCGATCACATTGCCATTGGGAGAAAATGCTACAGAAAATATGTTCTGTGTTTGTCCTTTAAGAGTTTCTAATAGTTCGCCGGTCTGACTGTTCCATAAACGGAGTTCCCCATCACGACTCCCGCTGGCAAGTATGCTACCATCGGGTGAATATGCCACCGCATAAACGCTTCCTATATGATCAATAAAGGTTTTCAGGTGATTTCCGGTGCGGACATCCCACAATCGGACTGTCTTGTCGCAGCTGCCTGTAGCAAGCTTGCCCCCATCCGGAGAAAACGCTACAGAACAAACATTGTCTGTATGTCCAGTGAGTGTAAACAAAAGATCGCCAATGAGATACAGTTCACCTATACGGACTTCCCATAAGCAGATTGTATTGTCCTGACTGCCAGTGGCAAGCATGCGACCGTCTGGAGAAAACGCCACTGAAAATATGCTTTCCTTATGCCCAACGAAGGAGCCAAGGAATCTTCCGTTTTGAGTATCCCATAATCGTGCTTTTGTTGTATCTTCAGCACTTGCAAGTATTTTACCGTCCGATGAATGTGCGATTGCAAGAACATTTTGCTGTGGACGACGATGAATCTCCCAAGAATATGTGATGGTTGTTTGGATTTCACCGGCCTCTGAGTTTCGCATAAGGATTTCGGTCCCATAACTACTCGCGAGTGTGTTGCCATTTGGAGAATAGGCAACAGAATAAGTACGTTGAGATGGTGCCTGTGTCCCCTCCGTTTTTTGCGTAGCAGAGAGATGAGGTGTATGATCCGTAATTGTTTTTTTGATTTTTTCTGTTTCCACATCCCACAACCGAATCGTGCCATCCTCACTTGCACATGCAATCGTTTCACCATCAGGTGAAAATGCTACAGAAGAAGGCGAAGAATCTACATCTTCCTCAAGTTCGAACGTCTTTATCAATCTTCCAGTGTCAGTATCCCAGAGGCATATATCGTCGCGATGTACTCCAGTAGCGAATGTCCGTCCATCTGGCGCAAAAGCCACGGGACTGTATTCACCCATCCAATCTTCTGTTTCGCACGACTTCAGTTTTTTGCCTGTTTTTGCATCCCAGAAGTTTATTTCTCTACGAGTTTCTCGACTAATAAGCATGCTGCCATTAGGGCTGTACACGATATATTCTACCCAATCCGTATCTTCCTCAAACAATTTTAATAATTCATAAGTATGTGCATCCCAAATCCAAATTCCTCCTTTTCCACCAAAAGCCTCACTACTGGCAATTGCTGTTCCATCTGGTGAAAATTCCGTTGACAATACTATCTCCGTATGCCCCTCAAGTTTTGCTATCTGTTCTCCCGTCAGCAAATTCCAAAGTCTAATCGTTTTGTCATCACTTGCAGTGGCAAGTCTTTCACCATCCGGACTGAACGCGACGGAGTTGATAGCCTCCGTGTGTCCTCCGAAACTTGCTTTGTGCTCACCTGTGACTGTATCCCACAAACGTGCGGTATTGTCGTCACTGGCGGTCACAAACGTTCCCCCATCCGGACTGAATACCAATGAATTGACAGGTCCTGTATGTCCCGTAATCAAGTCAAGCGGTTTACATGTTTGTACATCGTAAATCCAGATGCCTATCGTACTCGCAACAGCGAGCCGAGTACCATCTGGAAAATACTTTATTTCATTTATCCCCCCTTTTCCGATGCGTTTTTTGGCACCTGGGGAAAGTTTCCACTGTGTGTAGTGTTGCGGTTTTTGCATGTTCATGTGCTCCTTATTCCTATTTTGATGTATAATTCCTACTTGGTTAAATCCCATAAAATCACGGTGCTGTCTCTACAGCAACTCGCGAGTGTTTTTCCATCTGGTGAAAAGGCTATAGAATTAATATTACTTATATGCCCTTTCAAGGTTTTTAGAAGTTTTCCTGTGGCAACATCCCACAAAAATATTGCATCCGCAGTATCTGCGCTTGCCAGTGTGTTGCCATCTGGCGAAAGGACAGCATAATAACCTTCTGCTTCTAAGTGTGTGATAGATTTTTGCTCTGCAGTTGTAACATCCCAAAATTTAATTTTCAGGGTGCTGTCTGTGGTTACAAGGGTTGTCCCATCAGGAGAAAAATCTATAGAAAAAACATCAACATCTGTTTCCATTTTTATAGTATTCAACAGTTCACCCGTTGCAACATGCCTAAAACGAATTGTTTCATCGTCTTCAGTACTGGCTAAAATCTGTCCATTAGGTGAAAATAAAACTTTGCTAACATAAGATGCATGCCTATCAAAGATTTTTAAGTGTTCTCCCGTGTGGGCATTCCACAATCGGATCGTCCCGTCCCAACTTCCACTGGCAAGGGTTTGTCCATCTGGACTAAATGCTACCGAAGATACGCCATTTGTATGTCCTTTGAGTACTTTTCTTTTTTCCCATTCGCTAACACTCCATAATACAATCATATCCATAGTTCCACAAGCGAGTGTCTCCCCATCTGGAGAATATGCAATTGCTCTTATTGACCCTTTTACAGAAAGTGTTTTTTTCAAAAGTGTCTTTACGAGTTTCTGCATGTCTAAATCCCAAATACGCACGATATCGTCTAAACTCACTAATGTTTTCCCATCAGGTGAGTATACTATAGTACTGACTACATCAGAATATCCGGTGATTGTCTTTTCAAGTTCACCGGTATTTACATCCCAGAAATATATTTCATTCTCGGTTTTAACAGCAAGTGTATACCCATCTGGTGAAAATTGAAAACCAGTAACCGAATCTGCATATCCAGGCATTTTGAGATCATGTAATAATTCTCCCGTGTCGGCATCAAATAGTAGGACTGTTGCTTCTCCATAATCCTCACTACATGCAAATATTTTACCATCCGGAGAATACTGCACTTTCTCAAGATTTCTATCCTGTTTTTTTGTTTTTAGTTGTTCACCGGTATAGGGGTTCCACAATCGGACATTTGCATCGGAATTCACACTCACAAGCGTTTTGCCATCTGAAGAAAAGTCAATAGAAGAAGCGTCTTTATGAGTTGTGAGTATGCGCAAAAATTCGCCAGTCCGTGCATTCCATAGACAGACATTGTTGTCCCCTCCTTGACTAACAAGGACCTCTCCATCTGGAGAATACTTCAGAAAATTGACAGTATTTGCGTGTGCTGCAAAGGTTAACTGTAGTTCACCAGTCGTAACATCCCAAAATCGGATGACTTCATCAAGACCGCCGCTTGCGAGTGTGCTACCATCTGGATTGAACGCTAACATCGTGACTGGAGCTGTGTGTCCTATGAGAGTTGTTTTTAGTTCACCTGTGCCACCATCCCATAAATGGATTGCCCCACCACTACCGCCGCTTGCCAACGTTTTACCATCAGGACTGAAAACAGGAGAATTTATTCCCTCTGTAAGTACTGCTTTAGATTCACCAGTGACGGCATCCCATAAACGAATAGTATCGTCGCCGTGGTATCCTTTACTTAAACTCGCAAGTGTTCTACCATCAGCACTGAAAACAACTTTATCAACATAATAAGTATGTCCAGTTAAATGACCTGTATGTCCAGTTAACAGATTGATTTCCTTACCGGTTGCTACATCGATCAGCCAGACACCAATTGTACTTGCTAAAGCAAGGCGGGTGCCATCTGGCGAATATGCAAAATCAAATACATAACCTTTTCCAAACCTTGTTATTGCGTCTTTCGGTAGATAACCTTCAATAATTTTATTTTTATTTGACAATTGAACAGATTCTAACGACATAATATCTCCTTGTTGAGGATCAACATCAAACTCCTTACGCAGGAGTGAACGGACTTCTCTTAATCTGGTCTTGACTGTGCCTATAGCTAAGTTAAGTTTTTGCGCAATGTCTTTGACACTCCATGATTCAAGATAGTACAGGACAGCGATGGGACGTACCCGATGTGGGAGGTGATGCACTGCCTCTCTGGCATCTGCGCGTAATTGTGCTTCCTGATAACGTGTCGGGGCATCTTGGTCAATATGTTCGGCTAAATCCGTATCGCTCTGTGGGATTTCGTCTCGTGAACGGCGGTGAGAAGAATAATACCTGTTACAAGCATTATACGCAATTCGCCGCAACCACGCGCCAAAACTATCTATTTTCCGGAGACCCCCTATATTTTTCCATACTGCCATCCAGATATCAGTACGAATTTCTTCAGCATTCCTGTGTTGTCTTGATTTTGCGACTACTATACGCCAAACACGTGGCGAATAACGGGATATGAGTTCCGCAAAAGCTGCTTCATCGCGGTTTTGGACAAGCCGTATGAGTTCTTTGTCTGTGAGGTCATTGAGTGTTATCAAATCGTTGTGCATAGACAAATTACTAATTCGGTTTTAATTATAAAGAGGATCGTTTTTAAAGAGAGGGTTTAAAAAAATGAAAATTTATATTTTTAGGAAATATTCAGTCTTAGAGTGCATCTTATGAATACGATCTGCTGCTGGGTTACTTCTGTCCAATTTTCACGATTTTTTTATAATTGTGCTTAAAATCACATAAGTTTCCACATAGTAGCACAATCTGTATGAAGATTAATTTATTAATTCGGTAATTTTTGATCCATACGAGACACGCGTATCCCACTGCTGGCGAGGTTTCCTAACCTCGCCAAATTACCGATTTATTTTCTTAAACTTCATTTAGATTGTGACTGTGAGGGCGCAAGCTGACAGTGAAATCAAGAAATCAACGCTACAAATGCCATTAAGGCATTTGGCTAAATCAACGCTGAATGCGCGTATGGCATTCAGTGGGTATGAATGCCTTAATGGCATTCCCCGTGCTACGAAATCTTGCGAAAAACGAATTATTCTAAATAAAAAACGGTGTTTGCATGTCTAAAATCTTGGAGGTAGCAACTTGAGTTATAATATCATGGCTTACAACAATTAATGACACGATTTTGAGATTTACAGGTTGCATGATTGTCATAATTGGAACAAATTTGAGTTTTTCAGTATACCATTTCGTTCCATATACGCTGCCTTACAACTCTTTTCATGAACCTTAACCGTCTATATAGGGTGTTAGGTCCCAAAGCAGGACAGTACCATCATAACTTGCACTCGCTAAAAGTTTGTTGTCTGGAGAGATGGCGATTTCTTCCAACACATCTGCGGGTCCCTTAAATGTGACAAGATGCTTACCACTCGCGACTTCCCATACATCAATAGGATACCTCTTTAAATCCTTGTGCGATGTTCTAATTGCTATGTATTGTCCACACAAAGAATATACTGATGGACCCACAAAATGTTCGAATTCTGATGGTATTGACAACCTTTTTTCTATTTCACTCCATGTCGGGTTACACAAGCAGGTTGCATCCTCGCAGTACTCCCGTTGGGCGATATCCCAATATTGCTTTTCTTCTTTTCCCAAGTAAGCATGGTACCTTCCACACCTGCAAAATCGGACTCCCTTGATTTCATCACCTGGTAATGGTTTTATCTCTTCACCAAGCTCCATGTCCCACAGTCTGACATTTCGAGATTTAGATTCACTTACGAGTAATTTACCATCCTGACTGAATTTCAACTCATCAACATAATCACCATCATCCTCATCATCGTCGTCATCAGATGGCTCAAGAGGATGGGTGAATTCATGAAGTTTCTCTCCATTCTGCACGTCCCACACTTGTACGGTGCCATCCTCGCCAGCATAAGCGAATAGGGTTCCTGTCGGTGCTAATGCGGGAGATGCGCTCCAGTATTCACGTCCAGTGCCTTCAAGAAGTGGAATTCCATCACCATCTGCTTCCCATAGTGTAACAGTGTCATTTTTGATACTTGCGACATGGAGTTTACCACTATCGGTTTTATAGACAAACTGATTCTTTCCGGCAGATTCCACTTTAACTGCTGGACGCGAACGTTTACTTGCCATATCCCATAACACAACACCTTCATGATAGTGTTCAGCGGCTAATGTTTTACCATCCTGGGAGAATACAATCGTTCTCGGCCACGAGATAGGTGAATGTGTAAATTGACGCTTGATCGGATTATCAAGAGTCCATACGTTGATAAATTCATGTCGGGATTCATAAGCAAGCTGCGAACCGTTTGAAAACAGGACATTGTTTCCCCAATCACCGATGGATGCAAATCTTATCGTATTACCCCAAAGTTGATCATTGTAAAGTTGATGATTAGTTTCAAGGTCATGTAAAGAGATAGTAGCGGGCCCGGTCTCGTCATAATTTACAATCGCTGCGCGAAGAATTCCATCTGGTGAATAGGAGGGGATAATACTATACATGTGCCCATAATCGGTATAACACTGCACTTGTTGCCACGTATTAACATCCCATAAATATACTGTCCCATCTTCACCGCCAGAGGCGAGGAACTTCCCACAAGGTGAAAAGCAAAGAGTAGTTACCCAACGGGTATGTGCTGAGAGACACGCAATTTGTTTACCGCTTTGCATATCCCACACTAATATTGACCCTGCATCATCAGAATTAGCGGACATACACGTAGATGCAATCAGCCGATTATCGTGTGAGAAACTAATGGGATGGTAGTGTCCCGCTCTTACAGTGTCTACAGTGAATTTTGCAAACGGTTTACCGGTTTCCGCATGCCAAACTTCAACGACAGGAGAGCTGCTATAAGCAGAATAGGCAACAGCGATATACCTATTGTCATGGGAAAAGGTCACACTATCTACGAAAGTCTCTAATTTTACCGATAGCAAGAACGTGCCATTCTGGACATCCCAAATCTTAAGCATTCGACCTGAATGACTGGCGGCTATCCATTTTCCGTTAGGTGAAAAGGCGACAGATTCGACCACCTCTTGTTCTGCATTCCAAAGTGCGATAGGGGAAAGTGTTGCGAGGTCATATAACCAGAGTCCTACGCAGGTACCAATGACAAGGGATTGCCCATCAGGTGAGAACGCCATTGCAGGTTCACTTCCGCGCCCTAATCGCGCAATCGCACCTTCAGGGAGTGCCCAGGTGGTAACGTCATCTCCACCGACACCTTCATGGGCCGGAATTACCGATTTTATGTTGTCCATCAAGATATATCCTTAGTTTTATAGATAAGGTTTCAAGTTCCACACCAGGATTGTATAATCAAAACCACTACTTGCCAAATGGGTGCCATCCGGTGAAAAGCTGAGCGATTGAACATCTGAGTTATGTCCCCAAAAAGTATGGATATTCTCATCTGTCGCAACATCCCATAAACGGATAGCCATTTTCTCCATTCCTTGCTGCCACCAAGTGCCCGATGCAAGATACTTTCCACACGGCGAAAAAGCGAGCGCGTAAGTTCGCCTGTTGCTCTCCGGTTGTGGTATTGAACGTAATAATGTCAGTTTCTCAGCACACCAAAAACAGATTTCGTTGTCCATACCTCCTACAATGAATCTTCCGCAAGGTGAGAACACTAATCCCCACGAAATACGCTGTTCACCAATAGGCAGTATAGCAATTTCTTCACCCAATTCAAGACCCCACACGCGGGTAGTCTCATCGGCAGCACTACTGGCCAACGTTTTTCCATCTGGTGAAAAAGCGAGTGTCCATATATGATCTGTATGTCCGGTCAGGGCAATAGTCCTCTCAGGTTGCTGAAAATTCCACACATAAAGTGTTCCCAATCTACTTCCTACAGCGATCCGATCACCTGTGGGGGCAAACACTGCATCCCGAGCCCATTGAAACGGTCCCTCAGTTATAGTGAATTTTGCAATGGGATTGTCAGGTTTTTTAGCATCCCACACTTTACTTTCTTCTGTTATACAAGATGCAAGAATTCTGCCATCAGGCAAAACGGTATAAGAGCCGATCCATTCATTCTTCAATAAATAATCCCCCATCCGTTTCTTGGCGATATCCCATAACAATATTCCTTCCCCGTGGGTCTTACTTACTAAGGTCTGGTTATCCACCCAAATACCCTTCGGATCGGGCCACGGGAAACGATGTTCACGCACTATTGAAAACACCGGGTTTTTTGCTTCTGTCCGTTTATTAGAAGGTGTATTCGCCAATTGCTGTGTATATGCTATTGCTATGCTTCTGGCAAGATCAAATAAACCCATGCCAATCGTCATCTCAAATAACTTTTCCCGATTTTCCATATCCCATACTTCTATAGGATTAGAAAAATTAACAAATCCCAAAGCATATAATCTTCCATCTTTTGTGTAGAACGGATTGCTAAAGTTAGGATAAACCTTTTTTTTTGAACCTGTTGCAATATCCCACACACGTAGCACCGCATCACTTGATGCAACGAATTGTCCACACGGTGAAAAAGCGACATCATCTACCCAATCGTCATGTTCTGTAAATTGTGCAATATGTTCCCCTGATGTTATATCCCATACTGAAACCCAACGGTCAACCCGTTTGCCATCGTTCAAGGTTTCGTCAGGACATGCTCCCGCCAACATGCGATTGTCCGAAGAAAAGGCAAAATTTCTTCCTGCAAACTTGAGTATCACTTCACCCGTTGCTGGGTTCCAGACATAAATTTGATCACCTTCTGTACCAGGGTTCAAAAGTTCATCATCATAGTTATCCTCGTTTTCTAAATAAAGTTTGGGATTTCCAGCGACCGCGGCAAGCAGTTCACCATCAGGAGAAAATTCAAGTTGGCTAATGTCATTCGCCTTCCACTCATGTTTTCCTCGATCCATTTGCGCGATGCACATGCCACTTTGAACATCTAACACCTTGACAACGCCATCCCCACCTGCTATCGCAATCCATTTACCATTTGATGAACATGTGAGATCTCCATCAGCATGTTGATCCTCTATCTGTACGACAAGCGACCCACTTTGAACATCCAGAACCTTAATAATACCATCTGAATTATAGATGACAATCCATTTGCCATCATGTGAAAAATCAAAAGAACTTATGAGTCCTCGCTCTGTTTCCCATAACGAAATAGGTAACATAGAAGAAACATCATACCACCATAACCCCATCCCAGTGCCTACAGCAAAATAGGTTCCATCGGGGGAAAGTTTGGCATCTTCTACGTTCCCTTTACCAAACCGGACAATTGCCCCCTCTGGTAGTGCCCAAGTTTGCCCTGTAGGGTCGTTGGTAACAACATTAAACACTGCAGGTTTTCGGCTTGGTTCGGTTTTATTTGTCTCAATCTGAATTGGATTGTGTGATTCAACATTTTTTAAAGTCATAACTTCTCCTCTTATAGGTTCTACATCAAATTCCTCACGCAGGAGTGTTCGGATCTCTCTTAATTTTGTTTTTACTGTACCAACAGCGAGATTGAACTCCTCCGAGATTTCTTTGATACTCCACGATTCTAAGTAAAACAATTCTGCTACAGACCGTACCTTCTGTGGAAGATGATGGACAACTTCTTTTACATCAGCAATCAATTGTGCTTCTTGATACCGCGCTGCAGCATGTTGGTCTATGTTTTCAACTAACACAGACTGTTCATGCGGGACTTCACTGCGGGATTGCTTTGCTAAAGTGTAGTATCGCTTGCAAGCGTTGTAAGCGATACGATGCAGCCATGCACCAAAACTATCCACATTTCTGAGGTCTCTGATGTTTTGCCATACAGCTACCCAGATGTCAGTGTGAATTTCTTCAGCGTCTCGACGTTGTCTCGAATTGGAGATAATGATACCCCTAATCCGTGGCGTCCAACGAGAAATGAGTTCAGCAAATGCCGCCTCATTCCTGTCTTGTACGCGCTGAATCAGTTCTTCATCTGTTAGGTTACTGAAAGCAAGAAAATCGTTGCGCATAAACAAATTCCTGAGCCAGTTTTAATGTATAGAGGAGGGGTTTTTGGAAAAAGGTTTAAAAAATATAAAAATTGCATTTTTTTACAATCATAGATAAGGCGTGAGATCCCAAAGATAGATTACACCATCATAACTCGCACTGGCTAAAAGTCTATTGTCCGGAGAAAATGTAAGCGCTTGAACATCTGTCGGATGTCCCCAAAAAGTTGCGAGCTGTTTACCACTCACGACCTCCCACAAACAGATAGGGACCTTCTTTATACCAGGTTGCCACCATGCACCTGCGGCAAAATAGTTCCCACACGTCGAAAATATTAAAGGAAACATCTTTTGGCATCCCTGTGGTAATGGCAGCTGCATGTGGAGTTCACCGCGGACGATGTCCCAAAGAAAAATTTCATCTATACTTGCAGCAAGGTATCGTCCACACGGTGAAAAAGCGTACTCGTCTGCCACCAAATCTTGTTTTATAGACGTTTTGAACATTTCACCAGAGGTGATGTCCCACAATTGGATATATTCCCCAAGACAAGCCAGGTACCTGCCACATGGAGAGAATCCTATGATACTGTAAATATCGCTTGGAAATGTACCTACCTCTTTGCCGGTTTGTAAATCCCATAGTCGAACAGGTGTAAAACGCGACTCACTTGCCAGAAAACGTCCATCAGGACTGAGTTTTAGTTGTTCAAACTCATCCGGATTATCTTCATCATCCTCGTCCTCATCTACATAAAGTGGGTGTGTCAACTCGCGGAACTTCTTTCCATTTTGAACGTCCCAAACGATCAAGGTTCCGTCCTCAAGTGCACAGACGAGGTGATTACCAGTAGGTGTTAATAGAGGACACATACTTTTATAATCATGCCGCATACCTTCTGCAACCAATCTTCTGTCTTCGTCAATTGACCAGAGCGAAACGTTGTTTCTGTTGATGGTAGCAACGTAAAATTTTCCATTGACGGGTGCATATAGAAACTGATTTTTGCCTGCCGATGGATCTTTAATTGTGGGTTGTGAACGTCTACTTTCAACATCCCATAACACAACACCTTCGTGATGATGTTCAGCTGCTAACGTTTTTCCATCTTCAGAAAACATGACCGATATTGGATATGAAATAGGGGAATGGAGAATCTGTCGCGTGTCTGGCTTAGAAAGCGTCCATACGTTGATAAAATTGTGTTTGCATTCATAAGCAAGTTGGGAACCGTTTAAAAAGGTGATAGTCTTGCCCCAATAATTGAAATAGGAATAATCTTCGGTAGTTAACGAAATTTGTTGCGTATACAGTTGTTCTCCGCTTTCCAAGTTACACACAGAGATAGTAGATGGAGCGATATCCTCATAAGTCATAATCGCAGCATGGAGGATTCCCTCTGATGAATAGGACGGAAAAATGCGGTATACATCACCAAAATCGGTGTATGACTGCACTTGTTGCCAAGTGTTAACATCCCAGACGTACACCGTGCCATCTTCACCGCCAGAGGCGAGGAACTTCCCACACGGTGAAAAACATATCTTAGTTATCTCTTTGGTGTGTGCAATAAGTAATGCGATTTGTTGCCCACTTTCTATATCCCATACCACTATTGCATCTGTATTGTGAGTTGTATCAATGATGCACGAAGATGCTATCAGTTGCGTATCAGGTGAAAAACAGATAGGACGGGTAAAACGAGCTTTTTCAACGTTTGCAGTGAATTTAGCTAACGGGTCGCCAGTTTTTGCATGCCAGATTTCAACGGTAGAAGAACGTGCATAGGCAGCAGCGAGATAACGATTATCCAGTGAAAAGGTTAGTCCAGAAATATGATCATCGGTCTCTACTTGTGTTAAGCATGCGCCATTTTTGATATCCAATACTTTTAACATATTGTCAGAATTACTTACGGCGATCCATCTTCCATTAGGTGAAAATGTGACACATCCAACCATACCCCGTTCCGTTTCCCAGAGTGCAACAGGCGATAGGATTTCCAAGTCATACAACCAAAGTCCCATCCAAGTACCGACTGCAAGATAACGTTCATCTGGAGAAAACGCTATATCTGGCACCCAGCCGCGCCCTAATCGCGCAATCGCACCTTCAGGGAGTGCCCAAGTCGTAACGTCCCTGCTATCTACAGTATCGCTCTCGGAAATCAAATGAGTTCTGTTTTCCATTATAGATTCTCCATTGTAATAAGTAGCTTCTGGGTATATTTTAGGAAGTACGCGCTAAGACAATTTTGTATATGAAGTGAGTTCGCTTGCATATAAGGGAATTTGCACACTTATAGCATTTCTAATTGACAAATTGTCATAACATATTGTAGGTCGGGTTGAGGAACGAAATCCGACATGACGCTATAAAAAGTCGGGTTTCGTTCCTCAACCCGACCTACGAGATAATGTAATATTATTATATAGAAATGGTATTACATCAACAATGATTATTCAGGGAAATACGCGCGCCTGTGTAAATAGGCACACATAGTGAGAATCAAATTGAATCAGACACTCAGGTTGAATCAGACACTCAGGCATGTGCCGGAATCTGTTTTTTTATGGGAAGAAACGGGTTCGTCTAAACTCTGCTCATCACGGATTAATTCACGATAAACATTCGCAATATGATTTGCAGCGCAACCGTTTTGCACGGGTGTTAATTGTCGGAGTTCATCCATATCAAGCACAGAATAGAACTTTTTGCCAAGCACTAAGCCCTACGTAAATCATTGATGGGTAACTTGTAATCAACGCTTCAGCGTTAGCTATCATCTCTTCAGCACTACCAGAGGTGTAGACGAGTGCATCGGATGCTAAATTTTGATTTCAGAGGTGCGCTGTTCAAACTTCTCGTTGGGTAAAACTTGAAAACCAGCTGTCGCCCATTGGCAATTTCAAGCGATTTTTTGATGAATCTTTTGCGATTTTCGTAACGGAATTTCACCCAGTCAGGGACCAAACAAAAAATGTCTTATATGTGGAAATCATTGTAGGTTGCATTTAATCAAAAAATGGATTCAATAATGAGAAGGCACAGAACATTCAGATATAGGACACAAAGGCATGGCAGAAAATACCACATCAAATTTATGCAGAATAATATGTATATACTACATGGCAAACAAAATGCCTATATGGGCAGTAGAAATTCCAAGAAGCGCACCTGCAAGAACATCAGAAGGATAATGAACACCAAGATGTACCCTTGCGATACCTACAGTCGCGGCCCAGAGTAAAGCTGGAATTTGTAAAAAGGGGAAGAAACGTGTTAAAATCACCATCATAAGAAAAGCTGAAGCTGTATGACCTGATGGAAAACTAAAACGGTCTGGTGGTCTAACGCGAAAGTTAACTTCATTAATCTTTTCACAAGGTCGATCACGTTTCATTGATTGTTTAAGGAATTGGTATAGTAATCCCTTAATTGGGAATGCCACAAACGCAGATATCAAAAATGGCCTGCTAATTGTAGCCTCAAATTTGATAAATACGTACAGTGCAATAAATGGATAGAGATATCCGTTAGCACTCCAAGAGATAAGGCGGAATGATCGGGTAAGAAAACGTCTATCTCCCCAGCCAAAGATGCGCTGGAATAATAGCGTGTCCCATCGGGTAACATTATTGGTAAATTCTCTTAACATAAGCAAAAAGGTGGTATACGCAAAGTAACATATACTACGTTATGAATCCTTCTAAGTAACAAGTAGGCGAACCGTTTCAGTTTCTTTATAGACCTCAATCCAATACTGGAACAAAAATGCTTAATAAGTATACAACATAAATTGGCATTTTTCAAGAATTATTCACTGCCAATTTAGTATTAGTTCAAACATTTAGCTGTTTCAGGAAAGTGGCACAACAACTTATTTTACAATAAATTGTGTTGTTTAGTCTCTATTTCGATTAATGGTCAATTATTGAAATAATTGGACATCTTAGTTGTAGGAGCGAACTCCGATTCGCGACCAAAGTCACTCATAGTCGCGAATCGGAGTTCGCTCCTACAGATGAGTAAAGTCCAAATAATTCTAAAATCTACCAAATTGTATCTTCGGTGTTTTTATAACTAACCTAACTTCATTTCATTTGAATCTGTCAGTTTAAATGTAACGAAGTTAATGCAAATTATAGTCAAAAAATGTTACATGAATATAACATTAATTTGAAAAAAGTTAAAACTTCAATTTATTGAAAATTGATATATTTGCTTAAGTCCCGAAGGGCTATGACAGTATAGTTATTTAGGGCAAGATACGACATATAGTTTTCAAAGGCTTTTGGTTCTGTGTGAACCCAGGGATGTTCCAGATCAGGCACACCGTGAAATGTCAGAACAGCAATATTCCCATCTTTTGCTTGTTCAAGTGCCCATCTAAAATCTTCAAAATTCCAATTCGGTCCGGAAGCACCTGTAGTCGGAATCAGGAGTGGATGATGATCTGTTGGATTATATGCTGGACCGCGCCCACCTTCGGAATTGTATGGAAATTCTGGAGCAACGCCACGGCGAGCAAAGTGGAACCCATGCTCTGCCACAACTCTGACTGCTGCCTCATTGTGACTATAACCTGGGTAGCAGAAAGTTGTCGGTTGCGAGATGCCGTATTCCTCACAGCGCACATCAATATACTGAAGGTCGTCTTTCAACTCTCCATCAGATTGTTGCGTAACATTACGATGATGGCGTGTATGATTTCCAATTTCAAAACCTGTTTGATGTAAGCCGCGCACCTCTTCCCATGTCATATAAGCTTCTTTATTGTTGAGGAAACCGAGTCCCTCTGTTATGTAGAAGGTCGCGCCGAAACCATACTCTTTCAGGATCGGGGCTACAAAAGTCGCTTGCGATTTACATCCATCATCAAATGTAAGGATAACGAGTTTATCAGGAATTGATTTGTATATAGCCTTTTTCATGTTTGTAATATTATGTGCTCTGTAACTTAGGATATCAATGTTTTCTTAAATACATGTAATTATACATCGTAAAAATTGCTTGGGTCAAGCAAAACTGTCAACTACAAATTTTCTTGACAATATTGAGGTAAAAAAGTAAGATAGAATAGGAGGTAACAACTATGATTGATCGACGTGCATTTCTAAAGTCATTAGCAGGATTAACCACTGGTATTCTCCTATCTTCAGCAAATGCAGAAGGTCAGGACGCAAAACCTTCAAGTGACCGTTTAGGGACACTTTTACCGATGCGTAAGTTTGGCAGAACGGATGAAGCCGTTACAATACTCGGAGTCGGTGGTTGGCATATCGGTGAAATGGCAGAAAAAGAAGCGCAAAATACAATTGAAACCGCTCTTGAAGGTGGTGTCCGTTTCTTTGACTCAGCAGAATCCTACCAAGCAGGTAAAAGTGAACAACGCTTAGGAAAATTGCTTGTTCCAAAATATCGTGATGACATCTTTCTGATGACCAAGACAACAGCGCGCGACGCGGTAACCGCAAGAAAACACCTTGAAGGTTCACTTAAACGTCTCAAAACTGACCAACTTGATCTCTGGCAAGTGCATGCAGTGAGAAACCCTGAAGATGTAGATGCAAGGATTGATAATGGTATTTTTGATGTGATGGCAGAAGCGAAGGAATCTGGGAAAACACGTTTTATTGGTTTTACGGGACACACGAGTCCGTCCGCTCATCAACGTGTCTTAGAGAAATCCGATATTTTTGATGCTTGTCAATTACCAGTAAATATAGCCGACATGAATTACGCAAGTTTTATTGAAGGCGTTGTTCCTACGCTGGTTAAGCGTAACATCGGCGTAATTGGAATGAAATCGTTGGCAAATGGTGGTTTTTTTGGCGGTTCTAAACATGGCAAACACGGTCCGAATCCAAGAGTCGTGCCAAATAGAGTTAGCATTTCAGAAGCGATTCGTTTTGTTTGGTCATTTCCTGTGAGTACCCTTGTTACTGGACCTGACGATGTGGCACAAATGCAAGAGAAAATAGACATTGCGAAGGCTTACTCTGGCATGGGTGAAACCGAACGGAACAAGCTGATAGAAAAAGTTGCTGACATGGCTGGTACAACAGTAGAATTTTACAAAGCATAATATGCCATGTTGAATTTCTCTTTTTTTGTATGCTATTCCTAACAACGGGCGGGACACCCCGCCCGAATCTAATTCGTTTGCTATAAATTACTTCCTACTTCATTCACCGAAATGACTTGCAACAAGCGTTAAATCTAAAATATTTACTCTACCATCCCCGTTGACATCTGCAGCGGGTGGCGCATCTTCTTTGCCAAAATGCGATGCGACAAAAGTCAAATCTAATATATTTACTCTACCATCCTTATTTACATCCCACGGTCTTGCTGGAGGTGGCTCAAGAATTTCGGCATTTTCAACTGTTACAGGAAAATTTACGCCTCCAAATCCTCCAATTATCACATCAGATAAAGTTAATGTTGATGCTTTGGCATTGAGCACTTCAAAAGTTATTGTAACGAGAGTGCCTTCTGTTGTGCTTGCTGGAGTTTCAATAGCAATTTGAGCAAAAGTGACCTGATTCTCCTTAACTGCCGTAGGGACAGATAACACTTGACCAGAAAAATAGGATCCATGCTCTAACGAAACGAATCGAAGTGCAGTTGGGTCAAACTGTATCGTTCCCTCATATCCGCTAACACCTTGACCATCAGCGACGTCAACAGTGATGACAAGTTGTTCACCTGCCTGAGGGGATTCGACTGATGCTGGAACAATCCTTACAACGACAGGAAATTTAATATTAAGTAATGCCACAAGTTCATCAATTGCAGCGGGATCCTGCAGCAATAGTTGAACATCAGGGTCACTAATGAACGCCTTAACCTCTGCATCCTCCTTGAGGAGCCTTATGAATTCATCATCTATCTGTGGCAACACTTCCTTTAGATGATCAGGATTTTCAACCGCGAGTGTTAACGTATTTGGTTGCAGAAGTGCCTGATTGTCAGGGTTCTTGAATTCCGCAAGGATACCAGGCAGCAGATGCATAATATCTTCTCGTTGAAAAAACACTTGGTACCTTTCAATAATACGTTCTACAAGAGGTAGTTCGCTCGTCTCAAGTAGAGCTGCAAGTTCATCAATTGCTGCTGGATTTTGAAGTAAGGTTTGAACATCAGCATCCTTAAGAAATGTTTGTATTTCCTGGTCCTCTTTTAACAACGTGATGAATTCATCATCTATATCAGGTACAAATGCTTTCAATACATCCGGACTATCAACAACTGCCGTAATAGTTGCTGGATTTAAGAGTTCTTGATTTTCCGGCTTCTTGATTTCTTCAAGGATCGTTGGTAGTAGTGCTTGGATATCCTCTCGTAATAGTAACGTCCGATACTTCTCAAAAACCTTTTGGGCAAGCGAAGGTTCCGCACCAGTTTGAGAAGGTTCCTGACTAAACGCATTTGTAGCAAAAATAAAACATATACTTATAATAGATACAAAAAAGAAATGTTTTAAGGAAATATTATGATTCATTTTAGGAAAATTTTTGATTTTTTTACATGAAAACATCTATATTCCTCCTGTTACACCAAAATTTATAGATATAATAGGCGATTTTCACTTTGGAAGATCGTTTAACTTCATTGAAATGGGCAGATTTAGGATCATTTTGTAAGCAAATTTACCCCTCATGCATTGACATGATCGTCCAGCGGCAATGCATAAAAACTGATATTTGTGTATGAGATGATTCAACTATGCAAGTATGTCGCCTGCAGAAGGATTATCTTTAAAACCACCAGCCATGATATTGTTATACGGTTCTTTCGGATCTCGACCAACAGGACGCATCTCAGGTGTGTGGTACCCGAATCGCACCGCTTTCCGCCATTGATCTGTACGATTGACTTCAGACCAATGGATGAGACAATAACTGAAGAAAATGACATCTCCAGCTTTCGCCGGAATCGGGATAGAGTCAATAAAATCGGGATGGAATTTATCTGTTGGCAAATGTGGGGCAGTGCCTTCTCCGGTAATATGTTCCCGTGGTCCCTCTTTATGACTTCCTGGTACGACCCTAAGGGCGCCGCTTTCAAATGGTGCATCGTCAAGATGGACAAGGCAGTCAACGAAATCAAGTCCATCGTGTGGATAAAATGGATAGTCCTGATGCATCGGAAATGGCGTGCCTTTTTCTGGTGGTTTTGCATGCAGCACCGTGTGATGCCACTGGACAGTGTCTCCAATGAGTGAGCGCACAGCACCTGTCAAACGCTCATGGAAAATCACCCTACCCCATGTAGCAGAATAGAAGTGGGGATTGTGCATGAAAACTGCCTTTGTCGTCTGCTGGTCTTCCTCCTTGAGGTATTTGGTGCGCCACGGTCCGGGCCAACCAATAGTCTCCTGTCCCCAATTGTTTATGATCTGCACCATTTCAGATGCAAGTTCTTCGGTTTCCTCTGGTGTGAAAAGCTGGTCTACCTTGAGATAGCCGTTCTCGTTGTAAAAATCTACCTGATCTTGCGTAAGCATAATGAACTCCTTAATCTAAATGCAATTTGCGTTTGTAGTTATAACGAAATTTTACGCAAAAACGACATAATTTGTCAACAATTTTGTTCAATCCGCAATAATTCAAACTTTTTTCGAGGAAGTGTTCTTCCATTATGGATTTGAATAATAAAAGTTATAAGTCGTCCTGAATATCAATATATAAATTTGGATTCTGCTTTTGAAGTTTACGAATAGTCCCTGAATTCTGAATCGGATTCTCGTCAATATATAAATAGGTTAAACCTCTAAAGTTCTCTATAAGACTAACATCACGAATTTGGTTATGTGAAAGCGATAAAATTGTAAGATTAGTTAATCCTTTAAGCGGGGTGATGTCTCTAATCTGATTCTTGCTAAGCTGCAAATGTGTCAACTGTGTCAATTCTGCAAGTGGAGTAATATCTTGAATTTCATTATTGTAAAATGATAAGTTGGTAAGCCGTGTCATTCCATAGAAAACTTTCGCTATCTCATCAAGGTCCCGAATTTGATTTCCAGCAAGATTTAAGTTAGTCAGTCGTGTAAGTTTAACAAGTGGTGCAAGATCGCTAACTTGATTACCGTAAAGCCACAAAAGTTCAAGTTGTTTCAATCCTGCTAAAGGTGTTATGTCCCTAATTTGATTTTGCCAGAGATATAAGTGTCTCAGATGTGTTAATCCAGTTAACGGCGTAATATCACTAACCTGAGTATACTTAATTGACAACGACATTAGTTGTATTAATCCTGCAATAGGACCAATGTCCCTAATTTCATTTCCACTAATTGATAGTTTGGTAAGGTGAATTAAGTCTGTGAGAGGTGTAATATCACTTATTTTATTTGAGTTGATCCCGCTGCCATCGCTCCTGTGGAGATACAGTTCGGTGAGACGTGTAAGTTTCGAAAGCGGAGAAATATCCCGAATTTGATTGCCACCGAGTCTTAAATTATCCAGTGAATTTAACTTTTTGAGGGGTTTGATGTCAACAATGTTGTTATCATCAAGTCCTAAACTTCTCAATTGAGTCAACACAGCAAGAGGGGAGATGTCCGATATTTGATTTTCATCAAGTCCGAGGTAACCAAGCTTCGTTAATGTGGTGAGTGGTGTAATGTCACTAATTTGGTTCCGCGCCAGATTTGTATGTCTTAACTTCGTCAATTCTGTTAGTGGCGTAATGTCACTAATTTGGTTCCGCCAAATCAGTAAGGTTTCCAACTGACTTAAACCGCTAAGCAGTGAAATGTCCGTTATTTGATTTACGCCAAGATTTAAAAATGTTAAACCAGTCATTTTTTCTATACCTGTTAAGTCTTTTATGCCTCTGTCTGATGCTTCAAGAGATTCTACTTCTTTCAACCTTTTCAATGGAATAGGATCGTTTGGACTTAATCCTAATTTTTTTCGCACAGCAGCGGCTAAGTTGAGGTCGGGTATAATATGAGAAGGTGCAGCCGGTGATGAATCCTGAAGCTGTTTTTCAGTAATTTCAAATTGTGGCAGGTTATTGCTAACGCGGTTTGGTCTATTTATTGGATTATGCTCAACACGAAATTCCGTAAGTTCTTCTAAACCTGTCAGAGGTTGTAGGCGGCTGATGTTGTTATATTGAAGTTCTAAACGCTTAAGGTTTGCCAATCCTGAAAGCGGCGTAATATCGCTAATTTCATTACGGCGAAGCGATAGTTCTTGTAATAGTTTTAAATTTGAAAGTGGTGTCAGAACGCTAATTTGATTGTTATCAAGTCTTATACGGTTAAGATGTATTAATTCAGCGAGCGGTTTTATATCACTAATCTGATTATAAGACAGTTCTAAAAAACTAAGTTGTGTTAGCCCCTTTAGCGGGGTGATATCCTGAATTTGATTCTTTCCAAGTCGTAAGAATTCAAGTTGATGTAGTTTTGCAAGCGGAGAGATATCCGTAATTTGATTACCATTGAGTTCTAAATGCTTAAGTTCCGTTAATCCCATGAGTAGGGGAATGTCTCGGATTAGGTTGCTATTCAGCGTTAACCACTTTAGTTGTGTTAACTTTGTGAGCACGGAAATGTTCATAATTTGATTGCTATCTATATCTAAGCTCTCAAGTTTCGTTAATCTGGAAAATGGTGGGATGTCTCGGATTAGATTCTCATCCAGCGTTAACCGCCTCAGTTGTGTTAGCTTTGTGAGCGGTGAGATGTCCACAATTTGATTGCTATCAAGTTCTAAATGCCATAAATCCTTTGCTTTCTCTAACCCTGTTAAGTTTCTAATACCTTTGTCTCTTGCGGACAAGCGCGTTAATTCTTTTAGGTCCTTTTCCATGATGGGATCATTTGGACCCAATTGGAGTTCTTCTCTAACCGCAGCAGCCAAGTTCGGATCAGGAAAATCTATCGGTTCAGGTGGGGAGCAACTCAAAGAAACAAAAATCGGAATAACAAGTAGGAGAATATGTTTCATTACTTAAACCACTTTCAACAAGGTTAGACACATGAAATGAAACCTTAGGAATGTTCTAACATTATAACATCTTCTGTAGAAAATTGTCAAAACCGCGCCATATCCGTCAAGTAAGCAAACTACAGAGATCAACTAATCAAAATATTCATCTTCATTGAAGTTTGTCCACGATTTAAAAACAGGAAAGGGGGCGGGTAAAATGCCATCTTCGTCGTTTAGCTTGAACTGTATCTTCTCGCTATTATACAAGTTTCGGATTGAAATGGATATCCCTGCTGTCTCAAGGCAATTCTCACATTCGTTAGGTAGAATTTGACGTGAACGTGGCTCTTCAAAATAAATCCTATATTCCGAACCCGCTTTTTCAACGCGATAATCCTTTGCGAAAATTTCCCACTCTTTCAAAGCAGTTTCCCCTTCAGCATATTGTGCCCAAAGACTGATTATTTGACCTTCACCATCAAAGAAATCAATTATAACACCCTTGCGTTTTCCAGCGTCTTTGGATGGATCAAACTGCCGAAATGAACGATCTTTGAGTTCGGATTTTACTTGTGCTTCCTCTTCACTATCTACTGGTTCTAACGGATTGCCACAAGACATATAAACGAAAGAGATCAAAATGAGAGTTGTGAAGAATAAAAAAGTGTATATGTTTTTTATGCTAACTTTCGTGTGTATTTGGTGAAAAATGTTTGGTCTTTGCATCTCTCTTCCTTTTAGTGAACTATAGAAATAATTCTACATTTCCTCTGTAGGAGCGATCTCCGAATCGCGACAGAAACTTAGGAGCAGTCGGGAATCGGAGTTCCCTCCTACAGTTCAGGAATGTAACGGTAATTCTAATCTCTACCATATTTGATTATGCGTATTTTATGTAACGAATTTTAACATTGCAAAAGTTGGTTTGTCAAGAGCATGTCAAATTTTAGGTAATTTCAATCACATTACAGCATCAGAAATAGTGCTTGCTTCATTACTCCTTGTCTGCTAAAATAGCAACAAATTCATTTCCAGAGAGGGTTTTATGCAAGAAATTGTAGTTGATGCAGCGAAGTTACACGATTTCGCTCAATCTTTATGTGAAAAGGCTGGTTTGTCATCAGAACATGCCGAACAGATGGCTAAACTTCAGGTGCAAACTGATTTGCGAGGGGTGCATTCACACGGCACACGTGCGCTGCCCGGTTATCTCAACCAAGTTCTTGATGGGAATTTAAATCCAAAACCCAATCTCCGCATTGTTTCAGAAGGACCGAGTTTCGCTGTCGTAGATGGTGACAACGGTATGGGACATCTGGCAAGTACGCTTGCAATGGAGACTGCGATAGCAAAGGCAAAAACGACCGGTGTGGCTGCGGCAGGTGTGCATAATGCAGGACATTTCGGTGCAGCAGCATGCTATTCAATTATGGCAGTGGAAAATCAGATGATCGGTTTTTCAACAACGAATACAGGTAGACCCTCTATTGTGGCACCTGGTGGCGCAGAGGCAGTAGTCGGAAACAATGCTTTGAGTTATGCTCTGCCAACTGGCGATGGACATCCGATAGTATTAGATATGGCGTGCGGTGTTTCATCATGGGGGAAAATTGGAACGTTACGAATGTACGATAAACCGATTCCTGAAGGATGGCTTTTGGACGATTCAGGACAACCGAGTAGCGATCCAAATCAAAGGGGTTTAATGGCACCTGCTGCAGGACCGAGAGGCTACGGATTAGCCCTTATTATGGGAATTTTGGCGGGTCCTCTCACCGGCGGCATGATGTCTTGCAACAAAACCGGCACTTCATCTGAGCATTTTTTTATTGCGATAAACATTGAGAGTTTCACAGATTATGATGCGTATATTTCTGACGTAGTCCAAGGAATCAACAAGATTCACGGTGCGAAAACGGCAGAAGGATTTACGCAAGTTTATCTACCGGGGGAACTTGAATGGAATAACTATGATAAATGGATTGAGAGCGGCATCCCCATTCACGTAGAGCACTTACGAAGTCTCGCAAATATCGCTGAAAAATTAGATATAAACATATTTTGGGAGTGGTAAAATATATGGCAGAAACGAATGAACGTGTTGATGGCGGCACACTTCCCGATTGGGAGGTTGATGAATTACCCGCACCGCCGCGTTATAAATTTGGTCTTGCATTTGCAGGTATACTCGGACCCGGAATTATTGCCTTGGGTGCTTCTATCGGCAGTGGAGAATGGTTGTTAGGTCCAGCAATTACAGCACAATATGGTGGCACGTTGCTATGGATTGCGACTATTGCAATCGTGCTTCAGGTAGTTCTGAACACAGAGGCAATTCGTTACACCCTTTACACCGGTGAACCGATGTTGAGTGGTTACATGCGGTGTAAACCGGGACCAAGGTTCTGGGCAATTTTCTATTCTGGTGTTGATTTTTTCGGAATCTGGCCAGGATGGGCGATGACTGCTGCAACTGCATTGGCTGCAGCTTATCTGGGTTACATGCCTCAGGACGCTGATCAAAACACCGTCCGAGTCTTTGCATATCTTATATTTTTCGGTTGCCTTGCCATCGTAATGTTCGGCGGTAAGATTTATAACGCGCTTGAAAAAGTACTACTTTTTATGGTTGTTTGGATTATCGGATATTTGGTTATTGTTGACCTATTTCTTGTTCCGCCCAGAGTATGGTGGACTGTCATAAAAGGTTTCTTTAGTTTTGGTGCATTGCCTGACGATGTAAGTGGCGGCGAGTTTGACTGGTTGTTGCTTGGTGCGTTCGCAGCTTATGCTGGAAGCGGTGGCTTGGGAAATATCACAATATCTAATTACGTCCGCGACAAAGGATGGGGAATGAGCAAGTTGGTAGGTGCTATTCCATCTATAATCGGAGGGCAGAACGTAACACTTTCCCACTTAGGTAAAGTATTCCGTATAACACCTGAGAATCTGGAACGATTCAAGGAGTGGTGGAAATATGTCCGCTTTGAACAGTACTATATTTGGCTGGTCGGATGTTTCATTGGATTGGCACTGCCTGCCATGCTGACAATCGCTTTTGTCCCTTCAGGTCAAGAGATAGACCAATGGTCTGCTGCAGCCTTCCAAGCAGAAGGACTTCAAGCAAAGGGCGGTAGAATCATGTGGTATCTTACACTGCTATGCGGATTTTGGGTGCTGTTTTCAACGCAACTTGGGGGTGTTGATGGTGTTCCGCGTCGTTATACCGATATAATTTGGACCGGTTTTAGAAGCGCACGAAAACTGGGGGAACACAACGCTAAATGGATCTACTATCCAATTCTGATTGCCTATATTCTGTGGGGTGTCATTGCAATGTATTTGGCGAAACCGTTTTTGATGATTATTGTATCTGCAACTGTGGGCGGTTACCAACTTGTGATATGTGCCCTCCACACATTATATGTTAACCGAAGATTCTTACCGAAGGAGATACAACCGCCAATATGGAAACAGATAGGCTTGGTGTTGTGCGCGGGATTCTATTCTATTTTTGGATCAATCACAGTTTATCAAAAGGTGATAGCACCTTATATCTTGCCGATTTTCCAGTAAAAATCGACAATCAGTGTTACATCTATTCAGATAGATTTTGATATTCCGCAATAATCGCTTCCACAAGGCTTTCAATCGTGGCCTCTTCCGCTACAACATCAACGCGTACGCCATGTTTGGTTGCTGTTGCTTCTGTTGTTGGACCGATGACTGCAACACGAACATTTGCCAACAAAACATTAGCAGCTGGTGTTGGAAACATCTGAAAAAAGTTGGTAACCGTTGAAGAACTTGTAAATGTAACGAAGTCAACATTACCTTCTAATAAGTCTTTTTTTATCACATCACTGTTTTCATTTGCTATTTTGACGGTATCGTAGAGTGGAATATCGTCAACGTGTGCTTCTCTCTCGCGCAAGGTATTGGGAAGGTCAGCAGTAGCGATTTTCGCACGGGGCAACAGAATTTTCTTTCCTTGCACGTCTTCTATTTCAGTTGCGACAACTTTTCCACTGGCATGTGATGGCACAAAATCCGGAAAAATGCCGATGCAGTTTAGTGCTTCAACCGTTTTCGGTCCAACTGCACATATACTACATCCGCCGAAAACTCGTGTATCATTCCCTTTTTCTCGTAAGTGTGTATAGTATATCTCAACAGCATTGACACTTGTAAAAATAACCCAATCATATTGATCAGGTAAAGGTATTTCAGCACTATCAATTTCAAGTGGACGAATTTCTATGGTGGGAAATTGTATAACTTCTGCCCCGTTTGCTTCCAGAAGATCAGCAAATCCGCTTGCTTGTGCGCGGGCGCGTGTAACAAGGATGCGTTTTCCAAAGAGAGGCTTATTATCAAACCAACGGAGTTGATCACGTAGTTGGTTCACCTCTCCTACTACGATAATTGCTGGACTTTTCAACTGAACCGTCTCAACTTTTTCCACAATATCTGCAAGTGTGCCTTGGATTACAACTTGTTGGGGGGTCGTTCCGACACGCACCAAACTCACAGGGGTGTGTGGGTCTCTGCCGTGTGTCGTCAAACGTTCCACAATCTGTTGAAGATGTGCAACGCCCATATAGACAACAAGTGTGTCTACCGCAGTGGCAAGTTGTTCCCAATTGATGTTTGAATCGGGGTGCAATGCAGCGGAATGACCGGTGACAAAAGCAACTGATGAGGCGTAATCGCGATGCGTAACCGGAATTCCAGCGTAGGCTGAAGCAGCAATAGCAGAGGTAACACCAGGGACAATTTCAAACGGTATACTTGCTCCAGCAAGTGCCATCGCCTCCTCGCCACCGCGCCCGAAGATATAAGGATCACCACCTTTGAGACGCACAACGATTTTACCTTCATTGGCATACTTTACAAGCAATTGATTGAGTTCTGCTTGACGGTTTGCCCGGATTCTTGGGTCTGGAGCTTGAATTTTTTCAGCGTGAGCAGAGCAGTGTTTTAATAGTGCATCATTTAGGAGCAAGTCGTAAATAACAACATCTGCCTGCTGAAGACACTCAATTCCCTTTAGGGTAATAAGTTTCCTATCACCAGGGCCAGCACCTACTATATAAACAATACCGGTATGCGATGTTCTCATAGATAAATTCATCCCACATCTAACTGTATCTTCAACAGTTCATTCGCACCACTGTTCTGCAATTTTTCGGCAACGATCCTGCCTAAGTGCTGCGCATCGTCTAATTTTCCCGTAATTCTTTCCACAATACGTACCCGTCCCTCAGGATGACACACAGTACCGATAAGTGAGAGTTCACCATCAACATGCTCAGCATAAGCACCTATCGGGAGCTGACATCCTCCACCGAGATTTTCCAACACAGTTCTCTCAGCAGTAATCTCGGCAGCCGTCGTAAAATCATTCAGAGGTGCAAGCAGCTTTTCAATATCACTATCTCCTTCGCGCGCTTCAATCGCCAAAGCCCCTTGTCCTACTGCCGGAACCATCTGCTCTATTTCAAAATATTGTGTGATAACTTCCTCTTTAAGAAGACGTTTAATTCCTGCTGCAGCAAGGATAATTCCATCCAGATCAGTTTCTTCAAGTTTACGAATTCGTGTATCAACATTGCCTCGTACATCAACGACTTGCAAATCTGGGCGTATGTGGAGAAGCTGCGCTTTTCGCCGCGGACTCGTCGTGCCGATTTTCGCACCATTCAGCAAATCTTCTAAAGGAAATCCTGTAGATGTAACAAGCACATCGCGCGGGTCTTCCCGCGTCGGAATTGCTGCTATACAAAGTCCTTCAGGTAAATCTGTGGGGAGGTCTTTGAGGCTATGAACAGCGAGGTCAATTTCACCATTTAAGAGGGAGATTTCTATCTCTTTGGTAAAAACACCTTTTCCAAGCCCTATTAAAGAGCGATTCTGGATAGTATCCCCTTTGGTTTTGATGATTTTGAGGTTAACTTCAATGTCGGGGAAATGGTGCGCTAATTGCTGTTTGACGAAGGATGCTTGCCAGAGTGCAAGTTGGCTGCCACGCGTGCCGATTGTAACTGCGCTGTTCATTCCTGTTCCTTATCGTTATTATCATCTAACGCGAACAGTTCTTGGAGTGCATGAACATACTGCCCATGATCAGCATTGCCATCATTGACTGCGTGGCGTAAGTTTTCTACTGGGTGATGTAGAAGTTTTTTGACTATTGCCTGTGTCATAGATGCAACAGCTACTTCTTGGGTGTCCGACAACGTTGTGCAATCAAGGCAGACTTGGAGTTCTGTTTCAGCAATCTGCTGAAATTGCTGATGAAGTGCTTTAATGGTGGGATTTACTTCAAGGATTTGCAGTTGGTCGTGAAATCGCTTTGCCTCTTCAGAGACGATCTGTTCTGCGCGAACCGCTTCCTGTTTCCGTTCTTTGAGGTTAGAGGCGACAACAGCTTCTAAATCATCAATGTTATAGAGAAAGGCGTGGTTAATTTTGCTCACGTCCGGTTCAATATCACGCGGAACGGCGATGTCAATTAGAAACATATAACGATGCTTCCGTTTTTTCATGATTTCAGTGAGGGGTTTACGTTCAATGAGATAATGGGGTGCGTCTGTGGAACTGATGACGATATCAGCATCAATCAGAAAGTTTAGGTCCTCTTCGTAAGCAACTGGAACACCTTTGAATTTTTCAGCAATCTTAACAGCACGTTCATAAGTACGGTTTGCAACGATTACTTTAGAAACACCGTTCGTCACGAGATGTTTCGCTGTAAGTTCGCTCATCTCACCCGCCCCAATAATCGCTACAGTTTTATCTTCTAAAGTATTAAAAATCTTTTTTGCAAGTTCTACTGCTGCATAACTAATTGAGACTGCTCCCGAGGCAATGGTGGTCTCTGAACGTATACGTTTACCAACACTGAATGCCTTTGCAAAAAGACGGTTCAGGATCGCGCCAGCGCCCCCTGCCGAACGCGAAAAATCGTAGGCATCTTTAACTTGACCTAAAATTTGAGATTCACCTACGACCATTGAGTCAAGACTGGACGTAACCCTAAAAAGATGTTGAATAGTATCAAGGTTATGGTGGCGATAACTCCATTTTTTGAGTGTATCCACACTAATTCGATGGTAATTAGATAAAAAGTCCAGTAGAATTTTGACAGGCGATTCGGCTGTTCGCAGGGAATTAGCGACCCCATAAACCTCTACGCGGTTACAGGTAGAAAGAATGACTGCCTCATCAACCTTATACGATTCACGAAGGTGGTGGAGGGATTCAATGAGTTGTTCTTCGGAAAAAGCCAACTTTTCTCTGAATTCAACAGGGGCAACGTGATGGCTTGTTCCAATAGATACAATTTGATTCATGGTTTGACTCTACGGAAACTAAAACTGTGTTAACACCATAAAGTGATTAAATTATATCACATTTTAATATCTATGTCAAAATTGGAAAAGTTTACATCGTACGGAATCCCGTGATATAGTTGTAGTTAGCGAAATGTATGCGCGCTGTCTAAAAAGAGTTTGACTCCGACATAGGTCCATAGAACTGCGATGAAACCAACGATTTCCGAATATGCTGCTTTTCTACCGCGCCACCCCCAGAGTTGACGAAAACTAATATGGACAACATAGATAAACCATGTAACGACGGTAAAGAAAACATGCGCATCCAACCAATTCAAGTTTACACCCTCGATATATTGTTTCAAAACTACACCAATCATAATACCAATAGATAACAAGATCAAACCAAGGATTGTACACCGATAACCAAGTTCATCTGAAGCACCAAGAGACGGAAGAAGGTTATGAAAGACCGTATGTTTCTTTTCACGGATACTTTTCTCCGCTATCAGATATAACACTCCAAATCCAAATGCGGTAAAAAATATAGCATAGGCGAGAAAAATCAGTGTAATGTGGGGAACTAACCAATAGGTTTCCAAATTTTCTGGTAATGCTGATGTGTTTCTGGAGAAACTATATGAAATCAGGATTGTAATGAATGCCCCTGGTATAACTAAACCACCTATAGCACGCAGCTGCGGTACTCGCATAACAATCAGGTAGATTAAGGTGATTGCCCACGCAAAAAAGGCGGTTGAGTCTGTCCAATGCTTCATCGGGAAATGTCCTTGACGCGACCACCAAAGTATTATAAAAAGTGTTAGGAGGACGAATCCAAGACACGTTCCCCAGAAAGCGATCTGTGCAATCCTTGGGCGTAGAGTCGAGGTTTCAGTTCGTTCTCCTATTGCAAGGTAGAGCGCCTGAAAAATACTTGCTGCTAAATAGACTAATACGGTTACAAGAAATAGAAAATGCATGGTTTACTGATATTTGTTATAGGTTTGTCTGCTGTGCGCTTAAAAACTGCGATATAAAGTTGTTCGCGTGTTCAATTTTACCGTGTCGCACCCAGTTGAAAAGGCATTCGGCAGAACATTCTGTGTTTGTGAGCCTTAGACAACATTTTTGTGGACTGTCTGCAACATGTCCGATGAGTGTCTCAAAAAAGTCGGCGCGCATTTTTGATGTAGGAAAAGCTTTGAGAACTTCCGCGCGCCTTGCACCAAGTAGATTAATAAAAGCACCGTAGCCGTTGTTTTCAAACTGATGCGTAAGTCTCTCATGTAGATGTTTTGCTTTGCTAATATCTGTGCCATTCTTACTGGATATACTTATAATAAGGTTTTTATCTAAAATCAAATTCGGCGTAACAAAGTCTCCAGAATTCGGTTTGTCAAGGGATTCTTGCAAGAAAGTATCAGAAGCACCACGTATAGACGCATCGGATATCACGAAGAATGCGTCTTCAAAGTTAGTTGGATTATACACTACTGTAGCACCGCATTGTTGTAACAGCGAAACTCGACGTTTAATTTCCGATGTTTCCTGCTCACATAGTACCACACATTTACGATTTTCTAATAAAAGATAAACCGGATAGGGCAATCCTTGATTTTCTATAGGTACTGGTTTTCCATTTTCGTATCCAAGCGTATACAACGATGACGTGTTCAATGTATCTTCAAAATGTTCTCGAATACGGCGGCTTGTTGCAGGACTCTTGCCACTTGTAGAAATACTGATCATGAGTTCGCCATCCGTTACAACAGATGCAGCGGCAAAGGTGCATTGCGGAATCACGTCCACAACATTAACTAAGCGGATGTTATTTTTTTCATGTGCTTCAACGTATACTGCGGTGTTTATAGTTGTAAAATCGGTTGCAGCACACACAAGAAAATAGCCTTTCGTATCCCCCGTTTTAAACTGCCGTTTATGCCATTGTATTGTGCCGATGTCTGCAAGGAAAACCAATAATTCGGTTGCATCGGGACTAACTACGGTCACTTCTCCGCCGCTAATGAGCATAGCGACTACTTTCCGTTCAGCAACAGTGCCACCGCCTACCACAAGACATTTTCTGTTTTGAAGATTTATATGTGCAGGGTAAAACATCTTACCTATGAATCCCGTGAGACTACATAATCCGCGAGGTTTTCTAAGGCAAACCTCGCATCTGATTGTGGCACTTTTGCCAACGCAGCTTTAGCACGATCTGTATAACCTTGAGCAACCTTCAAACAGTGTGGTTCTACATCATATTTTTGAAACAACGATTCGACGACAGCAATTGCCTTCGTTTCATCAGTATTAGGGTTTAACACTTTTTCAAGGGTCTGTTTCTCATCAGCATTACAGACTTTTCGTGTATGTATAATAGGAAAGGTTAGTTTCCCTTCCCGAAGATCACCAAAGGCGTTTTTTCCTAATTTTTCTGGGTCTTCAACAAAATCGAGCAGATCATCTACGATTTGGAATGCTGTTCCAATTTGCTGACCGTAGGTAGTGATCGCACCAATCTGTTGTTCATCATTTGTGCCGAGATGCGCGCCAAGAGTACAAGAGGCAGCAATCAACTTACCAGTCTTAAAACTAATTATCTTGAGGTATTCTTCTTCTGATATATCAAAATCTCCGCTTTTATAGGCATGAATCACCTCTCCTTCACACATTGCCTGAGTGGTGTTCGCAAGTATTTTCATTGCGGGGTCATCTGCGCGGCGGGAAACTAACATTGAAAGAACACGGGCATGGAGATAGTCACCTACAAGTACTGCCACCTTATTACCCCATTTGGTATGTAATGTTTCTCGACCGCGCCTAATTGCAGCTTCATCAAGAACATCATCATGCACAAGCGATGCTACATGGATGAGTTCAACAACTGCTGCGAGTGTGTGTGCGTCAGCACCTTCATATCCACACGCTTTAGCGGAAAGCACAACAAGGATAGGACGCAACCGTTTGCCGCCACCTTCTACCACATGCTGAACCGCCATATCTACAAAACTATATTCACTCACAGTGTTTTCAGTTAGTTTCGCCTCTACAGCACTAAGATCATCGGCAATTAATTTAACAATACCATCAAAGCTTGACATTCAATTCCTTTACGATTGTTTAGAGATTTGCGATTGCCTCAGTTGCTGCTTGAACGGTCGTGTTAATATCCTCTTCAGAATGTACTAAGGATACAAATCCCGCTTCAAATTGTGAAGGGGCAACGGACACGCCACGTTCAAGAAGACCCCAAAAGTATTGACGAAAACGTTCTGTATCTGCAGTCCGTGCACCGTCCGCATCTGTAACAGATTCTGATGTGAAATAGAGCATCAACATTGACCCGACACGACTATGCCAAGCGTCAATACCGTGTTTTTGTGTTGCTTCTGCAAGTCCGCTGGCGAGGGTAGCCGCACGACTTTCGAGTTGTTCATAAACTCCTGGTTCTGCAAGCTTTTTCAATGTCGTTATGCCCGCAGAAACAGCTAACGGATTTCCAGATAAAGTGCCTGCCTGATACACATCACCTTCAGGTGCTACACATTGCATTATCTCTCGTTTTCCACCGTAAGCGCCAACAGGCAAACCACCACCGATTATCTTTCCTAAACAAGTCATATCTGGTATAACACCATAATATGACTGTGCGCCACCATAAGCAACCCTAAAACCGGTAATTACCTCATCAAAAATAAGCACGATTCCATGCTGTTCCGTAATCTCACGAAGTTCATTGAGGTAACCCTCACGCGGTGGGATAATACCCATGTTGCCCATAATTGGTTCAAGGATGAGACAAGCGATCTCATCAGCATTCGCCTCAATTGTTGTTTTCAAAGTTTCAGGATCGTTAAATGGTACAGTGAGTGTGTTACGTGCGAAATCCTCTGGCACGCCACCGCTATCCGAAAGACCGAAAGTCGCAACCCCTGAACCCGCTTTTGCCAAGAGATAATCCACATGTCCGTGATAGCATCCGTCTATTTTGATAATTTTATCGCGTCCGGTATAACCGCGTGCAACACGAATCGCGCTCATTGTCGCTTCCGTGCCTGAGTTTACAAGTCGGACTTGTTCAATAGAAGGCACTGCGTTGACAATGATTTCAGCAAGTTCTGTTTCTAATGTTGTCGGTGCGCCGAAACTTGTTCCGCTTGCGGCTGCAGTGTTGATGGCTGCGACTACATCTGGATGTGCATGTCCCAGAACTAATGGACCCCATGAAGCGACATAATCAATATACTCGTTTCCGTCTATGTCGTAAATTTTAGACCCAGCACCACGATCAATAAAGCGGGGATGCTCACCAACCTTGCTAAAATTACGAACAGGACTGTTGACACCTCCAGGGATAATTTGCTGTGATTTTTGCCACGCTGATAAAGATTTGTTACTCTCCAATTCGTTCCTCCAATTTCGTTTTTAAAGTTGTTATAGTAAACCAACATTTTGATCCATCACGGTAGGTTTGGTTTCCTAACCGAACCTATTCAACCCACAACATCAATTTTCAAGCCATTCGACAACAGACTTTGCGAAGTAGGTTAAAATCATATCTGCACCAGCCCGTTTAATACTTGTTAAGACCTCCAGTGCAACCCGCTTTTCGTCAACCCATCCATTCTGTGCCGCTGCCTTTATCATAGCATATTCACCACTGACGTTATATGCTGCAACAGGCATTTGAAATTCTGTTTTCACCTGATGGATAACATCAAGATATGAGAGTGCAGGTTTCACCATTACAATGTCTGCGCCTTCCTCAATATCTAATGCTACTTCACGTAACCCCTCCTCAGAATTTGCTGGATCCATCTGATATGAACGGCGGTCACCGAATTGAGGTGCTGATTCTGCGGCTTCACGAAAGGGTCCGTAGAACGCTGATGCATATTTTGCGGAATACGCCATAATTGGGATATTTTCGTATCCCTCATCGTCCAATGCGTCGCGAATTGCACCGACACGACCATCCATCATGTCAGATGGGGCAATGACATCAGCACCTGCCTGCGCGTGTGATACACTCTCTTTAACAAGCAAATCAAGCGTTGGGTCGTTCTGCACCTCGCCGCCTTCAATGATACCACAATGACCGTGATCAGTATACTCACACAGACAAACATCTGTCATCACAAGTAGGTCAGGGATAGCATCCTTAATGGCACGCACTGCCTGCTGAATAATGCCATCTTCAGCATAAGCTTCCAACCCAAGCGGATCTTTCGTTTCAGGAATTCCAAACAAAATCGTTCCGGGGATACCAAGGGATACCAATTCTTTCGCAGCAGATACAAGTCTATCCACTGAATACTGATAACATCCCGGCATAGAAGTTATTTCGATTGCCGTGTCTCGACCGTGAACAACGAACATTGGGTAAATAAGGTCATCTATAGACAGACTGGTTTCTCGAACAAGTCGACGTAGGTTTTCATTTGCGCGTAGACGTCTTGGACGATAGATAGGAAAAACGCTCATTCGCCCTCCGCCGCATCAGGTTTGATTTCGTAGTTCTTTAATTCAAGTGTTTTTTTCTTGTTTGGCGGAATAACAATAGGTAAATCAGCATCATCTGGAATCATGTCTAAGAATATGTATCCAGATATTTGATGCAATTTTACAATCCCGACGTTGGGAGCAAACCATACTGTTGTTACGGTTTCACCAGGAGGATTATTTTCTTCAGGTGAAAACACAGAGTCTTCTTCTGCGGTTGTTTCTGTGCGGTATTCAACTTTCAAACAGTCCTCGAACGTGCCAGCAGATGTTTTTACAGTTTCTGTGCCAAGCACAATTCCTGTTTCAAGGATGGTGAAATCGATTGATAGGTCTTCATTTTCTTCTTCAATTTGTATTGTAAGAGTAGCTTTTATCTCATTTACGTCCCATTCTTCATTAAGGGTTACCGGAGTCGGAAGTAGATAAAAATGATCTTGTGCTTTTGCATCTATTGTGAAGGTAAAATTTGCTTCATCTGGATCATCTAATTCTAATATTCCTCTCAATAACTCCATTTCTTTACTTAACCGTGTCTTGAGTGCTTTTTCAATCTCATCCTCAAAAACAAAGGTAATTCCCTTCTCATTAACTTGATATAGCGTTGGGTGTATATAACGACTAAAATAAAACAATTCTTCAAGTTCAGGTTCATAGCTAAAAGCGTGATACGTTTCCCCAGCAATCTCTTCTCCTTCAACCGCATGACGCGTTAATTCATTCTTGTCATCATCCACGTATACCCAATAACTACCAAGCGTGGTGGGAAAATATCTTTTTACTGAATCATTTCCCAGTAGTGTTACACTGAAACTAAAGGCAAGGAAAAAAATCAAGAAAGTAGATAATTTTTTCAACATTAATTATCTCCAATTGAGAGGAAGTTTGTAACTGAATTCCTGTATATTATTTTTCACATCAACCCTATTCAGCAGGTTTGATTTCATATCTCTTTAATTCATAGGTTACTATTTTTGGTCCAGGGGGCACAGGAAGGCCTTCATCGTCTGGAATCATTTCTAAGAAAATGTAATTCGTTTCCTGATGAAATTTTACAATTCCGATATTTGGTGCATACCATACAGTCGTTACGGTTTCTCCTGGCGATTCTACTTCATCGGGTGGAGGGGCAGGTGTCATTGCTGCGGTGGTTTCTGTGCGATATTCAACTTTTAGACAGTCTTCAAACTTCCCAGCGGGTGTTTCAACAGTTTCAGCACCAAAAATAATTCCTGTTTCTGTAATAGTGAAATTAATTACCGATTGTAGATCTTCTGGGGCACCCCCGCCCCGAAAACGCATCTTGACATCAACTTCAAATTGGTTAACGTCCCACTCTTCATTGATAGTTATAGTATTGGGAAGTAGGAATGAATGGTCGTGCCCCTTCACTTCAATGTCAACATCAATACCTGCATCCGGTGGAGCTTCCCTTTTCATTATGTCAATGAGAATATCCGTTTCTTTTTTAAGGCGTGCTTGGAGAGCTTTTCCGATCTCATCCTTGGCAACAAGCGTGATTCCTGCATCACTTACATTATATAGACCCGGACGAATAAAAGGACTATATTCTGCCCAATCTTCTAACTCTGGTTCATAACTGAAGGCAGGATAGGTTTTACCAGCAATTTCTTCCCCTTCAATCGCAACACGCGTAAACTCGTTACCATCTTGGTCTTCATAAACCCAAAAACTCTCTAAAGTACCAGGAAAATATACCTGTGCTGACTCAATTCCTAACAAGGTTACGCTAAAACTAAAAACTAACAGTAATATAAATGTCACACTAAATTTTCTTAACATGAGAAAATCTCCATATCTGTTTTTTTTGGTATAAATTTGATCGTAATTTATTATTTGTTGTCATCGTTTGGCAAAACTTCAGGGACTATTTTGTATTTTTTTAATTCATAAGTCTTGACCGAAGATGCAGTAATTTCTGCAGCTTCTTCATCAGATACATACTTTTCAATAGCATCTCTTGTTGATAACATATTGAGAAAAATTTTCTCGGTTTCCTGGTGAAATTTCACAATTCCAATATTAGGCGCAAACCATAAAGTTGTGACCGATTCTCCCGGTAAGTCTTCTGTTCCTGTTCCTGATGGATCGGATGCTATCATTTCTGTTTTAGTTCGATACTCAATCTTCAAGCAATCATCAAACGTACCAGCGGGTGTCTCAACGGTTTCTGTGCCGAGGATTTTTCCTGTCTCAATGATAGAAAAATCAACTGTCATTTCAGGAATATCTGCAGCGTTCTGAAAGTCTGGTAGACCCTGTATGTCAAACTTCATTGTGATTTTGGCATTAATTTGTGTTGCTTCCCATTCTTCATCGGAGGATGTTTCGGTTGGAAGTAAATTGAAATCGTCTTCCGCTTCTACTTCCACATTATAGTTGAAGTCAACGGTAAGGTCGAGTTCGGCCGGGGCACTGTTTTCCAAAGAACTCTTTGCCAACTTAGAGAAAATCTCCATCTCCCGAGTGAGACGTGCCGCCACTGCTTTCTTTATTTCATCTCCCACAACAAACGTTATCCACTCCTCCCCTACATTAAACAGGGAAAGATGCATGTAACGGTGAAAATCTTTCCAGTCTTCTAACATGGGTTCGTAACTGAAGTTGTAATATGTCTCACCCGTAATTTCTTCAGTTTCAATTATTTTGCGAGTAAACTCATTACCGTCTTGGTCTTCATATACCCAAAAACTTCCAAGTGTGCTTGGAAAATATTTATGTGTGGATTCGTTCCCTATTAGAGTCGAAGAAAAATAAAAAGATAGGAAAAATATCAAGAGAGGACACAGTTTTTTCAACATCCTGAGTGTAACCTAAATAGCATTATAAATATGTGTAAAGCATTATAAGAATGCTTGTAGATTATTTACTATCCCCGCTTTCGGATTCATCGGTTTGGATTTCATAGTTTTTGAGTTCAAGGGTTTTCATATCATCCGAATTCTCCTGTCCACTACTGAATTTGACAATTCCGACGTTCGGTGCTAACCAGAGAGTGGTAACCGATTCAGCTGGTTGCTGCTCAGGAAGGAGTTGCTTAAACTCAGTAGGAAGTGTTGTGTTTACAGTTGTTTTGGTACGATACTCAATTTTTAAGCAATCTTCAAACGTTCCTGCTTGTGTTTCAACAACTTCTGTTCCGATAACATTACCGGTTTCCACAATATTAGTCGTAGATGAGATGGATTTCAGTTCTGCCGGAATTTCAACGGGTGCCCCTTGAATGTCCATTTTCATCTTTACTGTTACGTTCAGTCGCATAGCAATCCATTCTTCATTATATTTTACAGGCGTAGGAAAAAGATAGAAATAATCTTGTGCTTTAGGTTCAATTGTGTAGTTAAAATCCATCGTGATCCCTTCTGGGAGTTGTCCCGCAAACTGTTGTCGGATCGCTCCAAGTGTTTCATCAAGCTTTTTAGTTAGGATCGACTCAGTAGCAACTTCTATGTCACCCCCAACATAAAATGCCACCCATTCTTCACCTACCTTATACAGAAATGGATGCACAGCATACAGATATTTTTCCCAATCATCAATTTCAGGTTCATAATCAAAAGCGCGAAATGTCTCGCCTTCAACATCTTTTTCCTCAACAGCGTAGCGAGTTAATTCGTTTCCTTCTTGATCCGCATAAATCCAATAACTTCCAAGTTTGTCTGGGAAGTAATTCGTTGCCCATTCGTTAGCGAGCAACGTTACACCTAAACCGAATATCAGAAGTAAAACGAAAATTGACTGAAAAGATTTCAACACCTATTCATCCTCCAAGTAAAATAATCTATCCCTTAAGTATAGCCCAATACGATGATCATAACAAGCAAAATCTCTCTAAGCCATGCTATGAAATAGGTGCATTTTCTTTGTTTAGTACTCAAATGGAAAAGTAACAGGTACCCCATTATTTGCGCAAGAGCGACCCATAGCAACATCAATTTCCCTATCTTTACGCCCGTTGTATGCGCCATATTCCGGTTCAGTATCGTTTCGGACAGCATTTGCGATGCTCATTAATTCCGATGCAACAGTAATTTCGCCATCGCTGAGTGGGTAATTTTGCAGTGGGTTTTCCCATACAACTTCAGGGTTAGTATCAGCAACAAGTGCAGCGAGCGTTTCATAACCGTCAACGTTATTCGTTTTACGTGTAATAGTTACGGGTCGTTGTTCGTCTGCATCATCGTTTAAGATAACGGCATCATCACGGAAACACATGCCGCGCTCCGCATAGAATTTTGTTCCATTAAAACCACGAAGTGGTGAACCATAAGAAAGACTGGTGAAGTTAAAAATTCCTACTGCGCCATCAGCGAATTCAATGACTGAATGTAGCCAATCCTCTTTCTTACGCCGAGGCTGTCCTTTTCGCCACACGTGATCCTGCACACTATACGATTTATTAAAACCGTAAACCTGCAACGGTTCGTTGTCAAACCCAACATAACTCCGTATAAGACCAATACCATGATAGCCGTGTCCACGGAAATCGTTATGAGCAACGTTCACCTTGCCAAAAATGCCCTGAAGAATCATTTCTCGTTTAATACGTTCAGATGGACGTCTATAATAGTTTTCGTTGACCTCTAACTTTGTGCCATGCTCTTTGGCTGCTTCAATCATCATATCTGCACGTTTGAGGTCGGTGTTTATCGGAGTTTCTGTGCAATAACTCACACCATGTTGTGAACAGAGAAGCCCAGGAACATGGTTGTTGCTGGGTGTAATCACGATAGAACAGAAATCTGGTTTTTCTGTCTCCAACATCTGCTCAGTATCAATGTAGGCAGGCACGCTATACTTTTCTCCTTGTTCCGCAACCCTTTTTTCGTGCACATCACACACTGCAACCAATTCCAAATCATCTTTCAATTTTGCAATTAGTGGAAGGTAGGTATTAGACCCGCGGTTACCTGTTCCTATATGTGCGATCTTTAGTTTATCCATTGATGTTCTCCTTCAAGCGACATCATACTTTCATTAAAAACTTATGGACACAGACACTATTTGATGCTAACATATAATGTGATTTCATTTTAGCACGTATGCATCAGAAAAGCAACTTTTTAGAACGTAAGGTATGAATACATGGCAGGTCCATTGGACGGAATAAAGGTATTAGATTTAACAAGAGTGCTTGCGGGGCCTTATGCAACGATGATCCTTGGCGACCTTGGCGCGGAAGTCATAAAAATTGAACAACCGGGAATTGGGGATGAATCACGGAACTTCGGTCCATTTAAAAACGGATTTAGTCTCTACTTTATGAGTGTGAATCGTGGCAAACGGAGTATAACACTTGACCTCAAGACCGAACGTGGAAAACATATATTCAAGCAACTTGTTAGGCAGAGCGACATTTTAGTAGAAAATTTCCGTCCGGGGACGATGAATAAACTCGGTTTAAACTACGAAACACTTGCAACTGAACATCCATCACTCATTTATGCTGCATGTTCCGGTTTTGGACAAACCGGTCCCTTTGCTCAACAAGGTGCTTATGATATGATTATTCAGGGGATGGGTGGTATTATCAGTATTACGGGAGAACCAGATGGGCCTCCCGTGCGTGTTGGAACTTCTATTAGCGACATCACCGCTGCACTCTTCACATCAATTGGTATCTTATCCGCACTTCATCATCGCAACAACACTGGAAAAGGTCAGTTGGTAGATGTGGCAATGTTAGACAGTCTCGTTGCAGTATTGGAGAATGCAATCGTCCGCTATTTCGCTACAGATGAAATCCCCAAACCACTCGGCAGTCGACACCCTGCAATAACCCCGTTTGAAGCATTTGAATCAGCAGACGGACACATTATTATTGCTATCGGCAACGATGTACTATGGGCAAAATTCTGTGAGCATGTAGATCAGAAAAATCTTATCTCTGACCCACGGTTTTGTTCTAATGCAGATCGGACAGAAAATCATGGTGAGTTGTATCCTATTCTCTCTGAGATTATGCGGCAACGTACAACAGATGAATGGATTGAAGCACTTGAAAAAATCGGTGTGCCGTGCGGCCCCATCAACACGATTGACAAGGTTGTTAGTCATCCGCAGGTCAAAGCACGACAGATGATCACACAAGTGATACATCAAGTTACTGGTGCGGTCAGTGTGCCAGGTGTGCCGATTAAACTCTCCAATTCTCCCGGTCATGTAGATGCTCCTGCTCCCAGTCTTGGTGAACATACCGTAGAGATTTTGACTGATATGTTGAAAATGCACTATGATGAAGTGGAAGAGTTAAGACAGGAAGGAATCATCTAAGGTGAGTTTGACAATTCTGTAGTGTAATTGCCCATACTTGAAGAGAATGAATATTTTTCTTGTGGAACGACTTTGTTACCGATTTCTCGGTGTTGAAACCTCCACCTACCAAGAGAGAAGGTAAATTCATGAAAAAACTAAAACTTGACACACTATATAAAATCGGAGCAATTCCATGAGAAAAATCTTCAGGGAAGACACTTGGCTTGGCCGACCATACACAAATTATTCTGGATCTATTAGAGATCTTAAGAAAGAAATTCCTACTTTCACTGTTTCTGATCTAAGTATTGGTGAGGGTATAAATGAATTTTTATCTGTTATTGTACGAGAACCTTTAGACAAAATTGATCTCGGTGATGAAGTTGACCCTAAGAACAACATGCGTATACCTGTTTCGGTAGTAAGAAAGGTTTACCAAGGACGATCACATCGGGAACGAAAACTTGTGCTAAAAGGTTATAAACTTATTCAGCATCATAAAGTTCTTAATGATATATTAGTGGCTTTAAAGAAATACATCACAGACGGTAAAGAGATAGAATCGTTCGCAGCAAACATGGATTTATCTATATATGGAGCCCGAATGCGGATTGAATTTCTTGTGCCTTCTTATAGAATACCCCGGATTAATGGTGATGTAACAAGTCTTAAAATCACATGCCTTAATTCAGTGGACAAGAGTATAGCTTTGATTGTAGGACTTTCACTCAATCAAAAAGGTATACAAGATATCCCTTTCTCTGGTTTCCATGAACCACACGATCAGACGCTAGAGGATTCAGCAATTAGAGATTTCCTAAATTTGGAACTAAAGCGATTTGTTGAGGGGAAATGGGATACTGTGAATGTTGATAGGCAGATGTTGGAAAAAGCAGTTGATGATACACTTAGTAAAGATGAAGCCCAGCAGATTAGACATATTCTAGAAAATTTAGATGTTCTTAGGAACGAAGAAAAGATTAGTCATGTAAGGAAGGAAGGCACTCATAATCAGATAACTTTTTCCAAAGTGCGTGAATTACTTGGTTCTCTTATTAAGGAAGGTACAAAAGTAGGCTTTAGAGATAAACAGTTAGCAAGGTTTATTAATCTGATCAATCAGCTCTATGAATTGTTGGATGAAGAGTTAGTAATAAGAAAGTAAATCTGTAGATATCCTTGGTTGTATCGAAAACTCCTCACTCTGTTAAATGTGCCATTAGACAAGATGTGATTTAGGACTTTTATTCTGTGCAATAGGATAACGAAAATTCCACTTCACAAGGACGAATTATCATGTCAAAAAATCATACTCCAGAATTACATGGCACAGCACCTTTGACTTTTGAAGGTGATCTTGCCGCACAAATGGTTGAAGACCTTGACAACTATGTAACCCGTGCCATAGAGATCGCAGCAGAAAAACGTGAAACGTTGTGGAATCGCGATTATAGTTCACATACTGCATATACCGAATCCGTTGAACCGAACAGACAACGGTTCAGAAAACAGATAGGATGTTATGATGAACGCCTACCAATTGATGCGATTTCATATCTTGGAACAACAAAAACCTCTGCACATATAGCAAAAGGTGAGAATTACACCGTATCCCGCGTTCGGTGGCAGGTTTTTGATGAAGTTGATGGTGAAGGATTGCTGTTAGAACCGAACGACAATACACTAGTTGTCGCCCAGATAATCGCATTACCAGATGCGGATTGGACGCCTGAGATGATTGCAGGTGTAACCGACGAACTTCCACCTAATGCACAATTTGCGCGGCATTTAGCGAGTGCTGGATGTCGGGTTGTGATTCCGCTGCTTATCAATCGTGAGGATACCTACTCTGGCAATCCTAAAATCGGTGCATTTACCAATCAACCGCACCGCGAATTTATCTACCGAATGGCATATCAATTGGGACGTCACATTATCGGATATGAGGTTCAGAAGGTCTTATCACTTGTGGATTGGATGTCCTTTTTTCATGAACCGATTGGCGTTATGGGCTACGGCGAGGGCGGATTGATTGCCTACCATAGTGCTGCAGCAGACACACGAATTCAGGCTACGGTTGTTAGTGGGTATTTTCAATCGCGTGAAGAAGTTTGGCGTGAACCGATTTACCGTAACGTATGGGGACTCACCCATGAATTTGGTGATGCTGAGATTGCGAGTCTCATTGTACCGCGTTCGTTAATCGTTGAAGCGAGTCGTGGACCAGAGGTTATCGGGCCACCGCCCAGACGGGATGGTCGAGGTGGTGCAGCACCTGGTCAACTTGTCTCGCCACCAATTAAATCCGTAGAAACAGAGTTTAATCATGCAAGGACTGTTTATCAAGAACTGGGTTGCGAAGATAATATTCACCTAATTTGTCCTGAAGACAGATTACCCGGTTCTACAGAGACATTAACCACATTTCTCACGAGTCTTGGCGTTGAAAATGCACGTGTTGACAAAAACCAACCTCTAACATCAGATACTACAGAGTCTTATGACTACGATGCACGGCACCAACGCCAGTTTATGCAACTCATCAATCTGACACAACGTTTTTTACGGGAAGCAGCGACACGACGCCAAGAGTTCTTTTGGAATAAGACTGATACATCTTCACTGGAAAAATGGGAAGAGACATGCGCGGATGCAAAAACCTATTTCTGGGATGAGGTAATTGGACGGTGTCCCCCGCCTGACGTGCCTGCGAATCCGAGAACACGCCTGATTTATGACGAACCCAAATGGAAAGGGTATGAAGTTGTGCTTGATGTATGGAAAGATGTTTTTGCTTACGGTATCTTGCTACTTCCGAACGACCTTGAGCCAGGGGAACAACGTCCTGTTGTTGTCTGTCAACATGGGTTAGAGGGTAGACCGCAGGATACTGCAGACCCAAAAATCCAGTCGGTTTATCACTTCTACGCAGCACAGTTGGCAGATAGAGGATTTATAACTTATGCACCACAGAACCCGTATATTGGTCAAGACGCTTTCCGCGTTATCCAACGGAAAGCCAATCCAATCAAATGGTCACTCTTTTCGTTGATTATCCGACAACATGAACGCACGCTTGACTGGTTAGCAGAACTTCCATACGTTGATGAGGACAGAATCGGTTTTTACGGACTCTCTTACGGTGGTAAAACAGCAATGCGGGTACCAGCAGTTCTTGAAAAATACGCCTGCTCTATCTGCTCAGCGGATTTCAATGAGTGGATTGTTAAAAACGCCACCTTTGATTCTCGGTATAGTTATATGTTCACAGGTGAATATGAGATGTTTGAATTTGATTTGGGAAACACGTTCAACTATGCTGAAATGGCAGGGTTAATCGCACCACGACCGTTTATGGTGGAACGCGGTCATGATGATGGTGTGGCGCCCGATGAGTGGGTAGCACATGAATTCGCTACGGTGCGCCGTCTTTACGTTCGTCTCGGTATAGCGGATAAAACTGAGATTGAATTCTTTGATGGCGGACATCAGATTAATTCCGATAAAACATTCCAATTCCTACATAAACATCTAAATTGGCCACAGCCATAAAGGATACAGATGATCTATTCGATTTTTGTCACTGCAGGATTGGAAAACATCGCCCGTCAAGAGATAATTGCGCGCTTTGGGGATACTGAACAATTCAAAATCCTGATGCGGAAACCGCAACGAATTGTCTTTCAATACACAGGTAACCCAAAGGATTTATTATCGCTGCGGACAGCGGAACATCTGTTTGTAATAATAAAACATATTCCGAAGATGACGCGTTCGCGTAGTTCTTTGACTGCTATAAGGCAGGCATTGACTCGGTTTAACTTTGGGGAAACACTGGCTTGTTGTCGGCAAGTCGGTATCCGTATGCGGAGACGGATTCCGTTTCGTGTTATTAGTCGGATGTCTGGATTCCGTAATTTTCAAAAACGTGATTTACATCAAGTTGTTGAAAGGGTATTAGTTGATCGTGGTTGGCAATTGACTCAGTCAAGTTCAGGGTTGGATGTGTGGGCAGAGGTGCATGGTCAGGATGCTTATATCAGTATCCGACTTTCCAAACCTGAGATGGCACAACGTTCATATAAGCAGACACACGTACCGCAATCAATTAAACCGACTTTGGCGTATAGTATGGTGTGGCTTTCACAACCACATCCGAACGATCTCTTTTTAGATCCTATGTGTGGGGCGGGAACTATTCTATTGGAACGTGCATTTTCGGGTCGCTATCGTTACCTCATCGGTGGTGACATCTCAAAAGAAGCACTAAATGCTACGCAGAGAAATTTTGGTAGGCAACATCAACCGCGTCAGTTTTTTCATTGGGACACACAATCCCTGCCAATACAACCGAATTCTGTTGACAAAATCGTCTGTAACCTACCAATAGTTGAAAGAAACGAGAATACTTCTCAACTCGCTAACTTGTATAGAAAATGTCTCCATGAATATGAAATTGTGCTTAAACCGAATGGAAAAATGGTGTTGTTGACATTGCAACCTGCACTTTTAGACAAGATACTCAAACAGCAAAAATCGCTCAAAACAAGGCAACGGGTTAGTGTGGATGTGGGTGGAAAACGCGGAAAGATTTTTGTGATTTATCATTGCTAATGGCGAGGCACAGAGACCTCGCCTTACAACGAATTTAGGGATCGAAGCACAGAGACCTCGCCAACAAGTTTCGGTTAACTCTATATCTCTGGCACTTTCACTGCAACCTCTTTGCCTGCTGCATGTGAGCGGAAGATACCATCCATAATCACATTCGTGAGGAGGACACCCTCAGGCGATATTGGCGAAGGCGCGTCTGCTTTGACGGCTTCACGGAATGCGATCATCTGTTTCGCCCAGTTATCAGACGATGGGAATCCAGAGAAATTGATAGTCGTCATGCCTTCCGGTGGGTCAGGTTCCGCAGTTAATCCCTCCGATTCGACTAACTTCTTGAGATCACCATCATACGCATCTGCGAAAATAACCGGTCCGTCCAATGAAATCCCTGCTTTTGTGCCGAGATGGAAATTGCCACCGAGTGAGTTCGCATGCACTGCCCAAGAGATCTTAAACACCATAACACCACCGTTTTCAAATCGGATCCATGCCACGCTGAACTCTTCAACATCCATTTTTCCCTGGAACCTCGGATCTTGCATCGATATGTAGTCCTCGGTAATGGCTGAGACCCGCACAGGTTTCGGATACGCCATTGCAAACAGCGACCTATGCATATTGTAGACACCGATATCGACGGTTGCTCCCGCGCCCGCAGTCTTTTTGTAAATGAAAGTATGTCCGGGATTCCCGCGTCGCCTGCACCCTGCCGATTCAGAGTAATAAATATCGCCGAGTAATCCTTCGTCATATACCTTCCTCGCAAATTGGAGCCTCGGATCAAACGTGGGATTGAGACCAATTTGTAAAATTTTGCCTGATGCCTTTGCTGCCCGGACCATTGCTGTCGCATCTGGAAGCGTTGCTGCCATTGGTTTTTCACAGAGGACGTGTTTACCAGCGTTCAATGCCGCAACCGTCGGACGCCGATGTCCCTGATTGTAAGTACAGACACTCACAGCATCAAGATCATCCATTTCGAGCATCTTGTTGTAACTTGAAAAAGCGTTCTTTTTTGGGACTCCCCACTCTTCAGCGGCTTGGTTTGCCTTACTTTTGATAATGTCGCATACAGCAACAATCTCAAAACCGCCTACTTTCTCATAGGTCCCTCGGTGTGCACGGGAAATGCCACCTGTACCAATAATACCTACTCGTACTGCCATATTGTTATCTCCTTATGAGAATGCAATTGTGTTGATGCATTAGTTTAGACGATATTCAGTTGGAAATGCAAGGAAAAAATTGGGTGAATAGAGTGTTGCACTTTGTCAACAACATTACTAAATTTCGGGAACTTTCACCGCAACCTCTTTCTTACTTTCATGTGAGCGGAAGATACCATCCATAATCACATTCGTGAGGAGGACACCTTCGGGTGGCAGTGGTGAGGCAGCGTCAGTTTTGACTGCTTCACGGAACGCTGTCATCTGTGCTTCCCAAACGTCAACCTCTGGAAACCCCTTGAAGTTAATAGTCGTCATTCCTTCAGGCGGATCGGCTTTAGCAGTTAGTCCCTCGGATTTCACGAGTTTCTGCAGTTCTTTACTATAAGAATCTGCATAGACAACCGGTCCGTCTAAAGATATTCCAGCATTCTTACCGAGGCAGAAGATACCACCGAGCGAGTCTTGGTGCACTGCCCACGAAATCTTAAATACCATCACGCCGCCGTTTTCAAACCGCACCCATGCAGCGCCAAACTCTTCCACGTCCATTTTATCTTTGAACCGAGGATGTTGCATTGAGATATAGTCTTCGGTAATGGCAGAAACACGCACCGGTTTCGGATATCCCATCGCATAAAGCGAATTGTGCAAGTTGTAGACACCGATGTCAACGATTGCGCCAGCACCCGCGGTCTTTTTGTAGATAAACGTCCGTCCAGGATTCCCTCGCCGCCGACATCTTGCAGATTCGGAATAGTAAATATCACCGAGGATGCCTTCATCAATGACTTTTTTGGCAAATTGAAGTTGTGGCGTAAACGCGCTTTTTAGCCCAATCTGCAGTATTTTGCCTGACGCTTTCGCTGCTCGCACCATTGCTGTTGCATCCGCGAGTGTTGCCGCCATCGGTTTTTCACAGAAAACATGTTTACCCGCGTTCAACGCTGCAACGGTGGGTTGCCGATGTGCTTGGTTATATGTACAGACACTCACCGTGTCAATCTCATCCATTTCGAGCATCTTGTTGTAACTTGTGAATACATTCTTTTTCGGCACACCCCAGTTTTCTGCAGCTTGTCGTGCTTTTTCAGCAATAATGTCGCACACCGCGACGATCTCAAATCCACCTACTTTTGTGTACGCTCTGTGGTGTGCACGCGAAATCCCACCCGTGCCAACAATACCCACGCGGATTGCCATACCGTTATCTCCTTATGAGGAATGTATTTGATTTGATGTGTTAGTTTAGATGATATTCTGTTGGAATGCAAGGGAAAATATGATAAAATAAACATGGGAATTCTATCCGATGATGCGAAGGAGGGCATTATGAGTATTAATGCAGACAAAAAACGACTGATTAAACCACATAAACAGAAAAGTGGTCAAATTAAGAAAAATGTTGATAAGGATAAGATAGCGGCAGGATATGCTATTTTGGCTGAGATGATTGGTATGGCAGATTTTGATCCGCCTGATGCTTCTGTCAATCACGATGACGTTATCTACGAGTTACAGTCTAAAAAATGATTTTTGTTGATACAGGTGCTTGGCTCGCTCTCTTAAATCAGAGGGATCAACATCACCATGATGCTGTGGCCGTGTTCAATGATTTGCGTCAACAGCGAAGTCGACTCCTAACCACAGATTATGTAATTGATGAAACCGTTACTCGCGTTAGATACGACACAAACCACGCGCTTTCGGTCCTATTCTTGAACCGTATTGAACTTTTAGAAGAGACAGGTGTTCTAACCAGGGCAGGAATTGATAAAAATGTATTTGAAGCAGCTAAAGTTCTTTTCTGTCAGTATGACTCGGTACGATTATCCTTTACGGATTGCACCAGTTTTGTAATTTGCCGAGTTAATAACATTTCAGAGGCATTTGCGTTCGACCGTCATTTCCCAATAATGGGAATTGATTTGCGACAATAGTCTATCTTGGTCATATTTGCAAAACAGTCGGTATAATATTCACAATCGGATATAATTATTGACTCAACATTTTCTCACGATGCCATGCTAAAGCTTCTTGAGCTGGATATAGTTCTTCCAGTTTAGGTAAAAGAATTCCCTTGCCATTGAGAGTAGTTAATTTCCATTCTGTAGGACCTTTTTCTGTCATTAGGTCTGAGACAGTGATAATATAAGATTCGTCCACAGAAAACAAGTATCTGTCAAACGCCCAATGGTGTAGTTTGCATAGAGAAATTCCATTTCGAACATCGTCATTGTTTGATCTATTGAACGGAATTATGTGTGCAGCTTCAGTAACACTTTCACCATTCAATGTTAAAATCTGCAACTTGCAGACAGCACAAGTATAGTCGTAAATCCTCATGATTGTGCGGCGAAAACCAGGTTCTCGAATCTTTTTTTCACTTTCAATTGGTTCCTCAAGTTCTGTTGAGAAATCGTGTTGAACATAATCCAATAGTTCCTTGCTAAAACCACTGATCTGTTGTTCTTCTGAAATAACACTTTGGATTTCATTCGTCAAACCGAGGAAATACTTATCAATGAGTGTTTTCCGTAATATTTCTCTTTCCAATGGTTGAATTAGTAGAGTAAAGAGTTCTTCATCAAGACTTGCATGTGAAATCATCTTTCGTAGTTGAGGAAAAGTCTTTATTTGAGAAACAACTTCTAATGCTTTTTCATAACCAGGATTTGGGTGATGATGCCAAAAACTGCGGCTCTTTAGGTGGAAAAATGGTAAAGTAGGATTTGGTTTCCTGTTTGTGATGCAATTCCAATACTTTAGAAATTTCTCAACCAAATGGGGCGACGGAGGGATTTTGTTAATTTTAATTTGTTCTTGTTCAATCATTTCAATAATTGTTAACAAGAGTACTGGTTGGTGTGGAGCATCGCCATGCGCCCTATCTATTCGTAAATTCCTGAACTCATTGATGTATTTTCTGAGGATCTCTTCATTCATAATTCTTAAATTTTCAAATATTCCAGAAGTAAATTACCACAAGATGCAACCTACTTTCTCAACAACATCTTCCTCGTTGCAGCAAAATCCCCCGCAGAAAAGGCATAAAAATAGAGACCACTCGCAACCGCTTCACCGTAATCATTACGACCATCCCAATACGCAGCACTGCTCCGACCATAATATATGCCAGCAGGTTGATGTCCCAAATCTAATGTGCGGATAAGATTTCCACGCATATCGTATATTGTTATCCTAACATCATCATCAGTCGCTAACTGATACGGAATCCACGTCTCTGGATTGAACGGATTCGGATAGTTTTCCAAGAGACGCGTTTCTGTTGGCATCATAGCTGCGAGGAGTTTTTCCAGAACAGCAATCCCTTTTTCAACGGTTGCATCTCTATTGGGTATCCGCTTTGCCATATCAATCCACTGTTGTAAAGTCTTCGCATTGAGTGAGGTAATCTGACGAGATTGTGCTGGCGCTGCATTAGCATCGGAATTAATTTCATTTACAACCAATAGCAGATCAATAATATCTACAATACCATCCCGATTGACATCAGGATTCGGATTAACACTGCCGATAACCGTTTCACCGAAGCGGGCAGCAACAAGCACAAGGTCAGTCGTATCAACCTTGCCATCCGCGTTCACATCGGCGGGGTTTTCAACCGAAGACAACTCTCCTGCTCTCAATACATACTGCTGACGTGTGATATTTCCGTGAATATCAATAACTTGTAACACAACCGTGTTCATAGGCAGCGAGGTAAGGGAGGATATGTCGAATGTAACAGCGGTACTTTGTGCATTTATATGTTTACAACTATGTAATTTTGTACCGGACGCTGGGTCTGCATTTGTTGTTGGAACAAGCAACTGAACCTGATGAATACCGTCAAAATCAGTAATTTGAAAAAGAATCGGGAAACTGGTGGCATTTGGTGGGTAAGTCCCCGAAGTGAGCATCTGCAGTGTAGTCAGATCGTTGAATGCAGGCTGATCTGTATTAAAAAACCGACTCACACTCAACCATTCAGTGGCACATTTGGAAAACCGATCAGGGGTTTCACCATAAGACATGATATATCTATTGTCTCTGAAGTCGTGGTCTAATCCGAAGGCGTGTCCGAGTTCATGTGCAGCGACAATCGTGCCTCTCTCATCATCAAAACAATCTCCGGATGCGGGGATAACCGCGTATCCACCACGCGTTTTTATCTGATGCTGAAAAACCCACCAATTACTGCCACCGACTCCACATACATCTTCTTGTTCAATGGCTTGGCTACTGACCTCTACCACGAAAAGATGAACATATTTTTCTAAATCAGACTGTGTAGCAACTTCACTAAGAATTTTTTCTGTTGTGTTTGTGTGATAGTAACGGTCACTGAACCTGCCATCAACGCGATAGACGACAGTTTCCTCATTCTCATCTGTTTCAAAGGAAAATGTCTTTCTGCCGAATCCGTTCGCTTCCATCTGGTCAGCATAAAGGTCTTGTACATCTCTGATGAGACGATCCAGTTTTATCCACATATCAGGTTGAGCACTGCGGTTATTTGGGATAAAGTATATAATTCTGACCATATCCTGCGGAGCTGATTGATAAGATGTAACATCCCAGAGTCTTAACGTCCCATCACTACCCCCACTGATTATGGAAACTCCATCATGTGAAAAATCAGCAGCATTCACCCACCCGACGTGTCCCTTTAGCGTAGCAATTTTTTCGCCGTTGTGAATTGCCCAGAGGTTTACTGCTTCAAAATCTGTACTGGCCAGTTTGCTACTATCTGGTGAAAAACTGATGTCTGAGACTGTTCCGTTCGTAGGTAACGTCCCAATGAGTTCCCAATTAGAAAGTTTCCATAACTTTACATCACCGTTATACCCAGCACTTGCGAGTGTTTGGTTATCAGGTGAAAACTTCATAGCAGTCATAAAATCGGGATCACCTCGGAATTGGGCAACATCTTGTTGATTTCTGAGATTCTTGATACTTATCTGTCCGCTCGCATCACCCATAGCAAGATATTGGCTATCAAAGGAAAAAGCAACTGCATAAACCCAAGCAGCATGCCTGATCGTCATTATTTCTCTGAGGGTATGAATATCCCATATTTTTACGTGCCATCCCGCTGTCACTATCTTCTGTCCATCCGGTGAGAAGGAAACTGCTTTGATTTGGGATTGGACTCCGTTGGTCTTATGTGAAAGCGTCGATAGATGGCGTTTACCTTGCACATCCCACAATTTGAAGGTATAATCATCACTTGCGCTAACGAGCCGTTTCCCATCGGGAGAAAAAGCGATAGAATTGACAGTTTCACTGTGACTACCTAAGGTTGTCACACTCCCGTCAACCAAATCCCACAATTTGATAGTGTGATTTCCCCCTGCACTCGCTATAAGTGACGAATTGACAGGAGAATATGCCACTGCTTGCACACTGCCGCCGTGTGTTAATGAGGTGTGTTCTTGGGCAAACGTAGCGAGTGGGAAGATTATAAGAAGGGTGATTGTGAAAAATAGGTATCTATGTTGCATAAGATGCATTTGTGTAAATGTAAAATAAGTTGAGTCCAATAAATGTTTATGGAATCAGCGGTGAATGTGTCTATGGTATAGGTCACGTTTCGATCGCCCTACCCGACCTACATCTATTTAGTCGATTCCACCACCGTCAAAGCCACCACCGCCATCAAATCCGCCGCCTCCATCAAAACCACCACCGTCGAATCCTCCTCCGACATCGCCTCCACCATCACTACCACCGGAATCTGAATCGGTAGACGAGTCATTCTGATTATCACTACCTAATATACTACCAAGTAGTAGACCAGTAAAGAGAGTATCCTCTGTATCGTCAATAGTATTAGGGTCTTCAGCGTGACCATCCTGCTGGTGCTTTTTCCTTCGTGATTGATTGTTTTTTGAACGCTGAATCACAATCAAGATCACCACAAAAAATATACCAGCAGCGATAAAAAACAAAAGTGCTTCCATACCCATCTTGTTTCTCCTTTGTGTTTAAAGAATTGTAAGAGTCTTCGCCTTACTTTGTCATGTTTATTGTATAGATTCAATATTGATAACCGCGCTCTAATCCTGTTTAAGAGTGATACGTTCCGTTAACCAGATCGCAATAAATGCGACAATAGTTGAAATTAAAACTAATCGGTAAACCGAAGCATCTTCCCCTAAGTTCACAGCATTGAAAATCGCTAATGCCATTGTTTGTGTTTTGCCAGGGATGTTACCTGCAACCATAATAGTTGCACCAAACTCTCCCAGACTTTTTGAAAAACCGAGAATTGTTCCCCCAATAATGCCGCGAGATGCAAGCGGCAGAGTTATCGTCCAAAAAACTTTGAGTGGTGATGCGCCAAGCGTACGCGCTGTGTTTTCAAGTTCAGGTGGCACAGACTCCATTCCTGTTATGATACCCCGCACTAATAGAGGAAAGGAGATAATCGAAACTGCGATTACAACAGCAAATGGCGAAAAAACAAGTTCTAAATTGAAGACGTTATATAAAAAACCTCCGATGATCCCGTGTTTACTCAAGAGAATTAGAAGTAAATACCCACTTACCACAGGTGGAAGAACCAAGGGCAGCATGACGAATGTGTTCAGAACAGATTTCCCAGCAAAATCCCGTTTTGCAAGAAGCCAACCGACCACCAGTCCGGGTGGAAACATTACAACGAGACTCAACAATGCAACTTTTATAGATAAAATGAGAGCATCAATTTCGGCAGGGGTTATCCTCATTGCGATATAGTATGCCCGTTTCTACTGTGCTGAATCAGTCGTTAAACAGGTAAATCCATGTTTTTCGAAAATTTTTGTGGTACTTGGGGTTTTCAAATACGTGATAAATTGTTGTGCTAACTGTTTTCGATCACTATCTTTTAGTATAACAGCTGGATAGACTATTGGACTATGTGTTTCAGCTGGAAGTTCATAAAGTATTTTGACATTTTTACTGAGTGCAACGTCTGTTTGATAGACAATCGCCACGTCAACATTTCCAGCACTGACATACGCAAGTGTCGCTCGGACATCAGTACCAAAGACTAACTTTGGATGTACCTTTTCCCATAAACCGAGATGCATCAAAGCCTCTTTCGCATAAGTGCCAGCAGGCACAATTTCGGGTTGTCCAATGGCAATTCGCGAAACAGTGGCATCGGCGAGCCTCTCAACGGATTCCACGGATAAAACGGAGTTTTTATGAGAAACAAGGACTAACCGATTTGACAGCACATCGTAGCGACTACCGGTTTCAAGCATTTCATGAGTTTCAAGTGCAGCAACTTGTTGGGGACTTGCTGAAATGAAAACATCTGCCGATGCACCCTTTTCAATTTGCCGTTGCAGCGTTGAAGATGCCGCAAAATTATAACTAACCCTGACGCCTTGCTTTGTTGTAAACTGGTCACCAATTTCTGTCAACACATCTGTCAAACTCATTGCACCAAAAACTCTTAATTCAGGATGTTTTTGTGTATTTCCACACCCCGCAAACGATAACGATGCAGAGATCAGCATAAACATAATAGAGGTGTAAAATTTTACGTTCTGGTGCATAACAATCCATCACAAACCGTAGTTAACGCGAGAAGATTATAACAAACATTTGGAGTTATGTCAATTCCATAGAAACAAACTTCTGATTTACCCTCAGTTTTTGTAGAGACAAATGTACATAAGGTTTTTTAGATGCTTTGTGTGAGGAAGTCAATGCTGAACTGGCACGAACTTTATCCCTCACAATCGT
>JAPPCZ010000051.1 GCA_028824685.1 Candidatus Poribacteria bacterium | reverse complement strand
GACAATAATCGGAACATAAGTTATGCTTCTTTTCAGAGAGTGTAAATGTATTCATAATAGAAGAGTATACACCATTTTATAAAAATGCGTAAGTCCTGCTCTTATATTCCAGTCAATAGGTTTATAAGTTGGATTAAACATCGTGAAACCTATTAGAGTCAATTTAGCATGTCAATTAACAGGAGTTTCTGTATAGATAGGAAATTGTTTTTATCTATTTTTTGTGTTCTAAACCCCTTAAACAAGGAAAACAGAGAAACCTGTGAATTCATGAAAGTAGACTTAATACCGAACCCACGTTATTGTTTAGCAAGTTGTCTTCTCTCCTCTTTGAGATGACTATTGAGAATGAAATTCTATTTCTTCCAATCCTTCGTGGATTATATCTTGTATTTCTACCATCTCATCAGGTTCAAATTGAGAATAATGTTCCATTTCTTCCAACTCGTCCAATTGGTCGTACTCCTCGTAGTACCCGTAAGATGGATAAAACCCATATAATTCTTCTGCTTCTTCCCACTTCAATTCATTCAAATATCCTTCATGCAATTCTTCCTCGTATGAAGGAGAAGAATCAGGTTCTGTTTCTATTGGTTCCAAATATGCGGACTCTGGCCCCAAAGATATCTCCATTAATTTTCTGTGTCCCTCATCCGAATTCCAGTATTCCGCCTCGTCTGCAGCACGCTTGGCCTCTGTCTCATCATACGATTCCTCTGCCATTAAGTACTCGCTTGTTGACAATGCTATCTCCAAACTTTCCCAAATAAGACTGTAGTTTTCCGTTGAATTCAACGGAAAACAATGATAAAGTTCTAATGCCTGGGAGTGTTTGCCTTGCAAAAATAAACCTATAGTAACGACTACCTGCCAAGGCCATTCGCGAATTTGTGCTAGAATATCGCTTGAGTATCGTAGAGTGTCAAACACTTTTAACTCTTCTGAGGACTCAGAATAATCAATACTGTCTGAAAGCTGAAACAGATTCTCAATACTAGATTTTAATTTCCCAGATTCTAATGAAGTCTTCACTTTTAGATAGTACGATTCTGCTAAAGAATTTAAAAAGTTATAGTAGGAATCTTCCTCTAACCATTTCTCCTCAATAACTTCTAAAAGGTCTTGGGTTGGTTGATACGTTGAATCAATTCGTATGGCTTCTTGAACTATTTTTGTTGCCACAGTTAGAAAAATACCCCAGTCAGGTATCCTCATAAGTATATGAGGATACTGATATCGGGTTTCTATTACTAATGTGGGTATGATATATCCTAAACCCCATCTTACATCCACCAAGAATAAGGCTTCAATTAAATTATCTATTCCATTTTCCCGCATACATTTTACATGGGCATGCTTTAATTCACTTCTTTCTTGTTTACCCAAGTACCAATCGTGATCAATGCCAATAGAATCTAAAAAATCGTACTGTGCTTCTTTTTCTACCCGTTTTTTGATATCTGCTAATAGGTTTTGAGCTTGTTGATGTGTTGGATTAATTTGTAAAGCTTCCGAAACCAATTTCGATGCCATCACTAAGGGAGTTATGCGTTTTGAAATATGTGTGATTGCATCAACTTCCTCTGTTTCGCTTTCTTCTTCATCTAGTTGTCTAAGATATACGCGACCGAGTTCACAATATGTTTCTATGAAAGTTGGATCAATTGCGATAGCATATTGGAATGATCGAATTGCATCGTTAAATCGGTTTTCTTTTAGACAAGTGAGTCCAAAAATTAAGTATTCTTGTTTTATAGTTTCTAAAAGCACATGAGCGGGATGGTAGTTTGAATTAATTTCTAATGCTTTCATTGCTGCTTTTATTGCGAATTCAAGTTCACCTATTTTCAGATATCCGACAGCACTATTGAAGTAAGCTTCAACCAATTTTATGTCAATCTCAGCGAAATCATCTTGAGTTTTTTGTAAATGTCCTATATCTTTTTTCTTTTCCATGACAATCCTTTGAATTTCCTTAGGTGTTTATCCCCCAATTCTTGACATATTCCGCTCAGGTTTAACGAAATCCGCGGCATTAATTTTATGTCCCGCCTCTTTTTTCGCCACTGCATCAATTATTAAGTGTTCAATCACTTCATCGTCTGCACCTTCGCGTAATGGGGTAAGTAAATCAGTTTCTGTTATTGAGAAGAGACATGTTCGGAATTTCCCATCAGCAGTAAGACGAATTCGGTTGCAACTTTCACAAAACGGTTCACTGACCGAAGGTATTACGCCAAGCTCAGTGCCGTTATCTGCAAAACGGAAACGTTGTGCGGTATCGCTCTTTGAATCACCGTTTAGATGCATCCGCTCCAATGGATAGACACTGCTAATTTTATCAATAATCTCTTTGCCGGGGATGAACATGTTGCGTCCCCAAATATCATCGGCATCAAGCGGCATGAACTCTATGAACCGCAGCTGATAACTGTTTTGACGTGCAAAGGTGGCTAAATCCACGATTTCATCATCGGTAAACCCACGCATTGCAACAGCGTTGACTTTAATTGGATTGAACCCGCAGTCGTGTGCTGCTTTGAGTCCTTTAATTACACGCGAAAGGACTTTGCGTCGCGTCATCTGCTCAAACTTCTCTTCGTTGAGCGTATCCAAACTGACATTGATACGTCTTAGTCCGGCATCGTAAAGCGCTTGTGCTTGATTAATTAGTCCGATGCCGTTAGTCGTCAAGCTGATGTCTTTCAACGCATCTATTTGCCCAAGTTGTTCAATGAGGTGCGGCACACCGGGACGCACGAGCGGTTCGCCTCCCGTGATCCGAATCTTGTTAACCCCTAACCCGACAAAGATGCGTGTGAAATGCAGAATCTCGTCGTACGTCATTAGTGCCGAATCTGGCATAAATACCATGTCTTCAGGCATACAGTAGATGCACCGAAAGTTGCATACATCTGTGACGGAGATTCTGAGGTTTGTATGGACACGTCCAAAACTGTCGAGTAGTTGCTGTTTCATCGTTAAATAAACCGACTCTTCATTTTTTAATAGTATAGCATGTTGTTAATCTGGTTTGCAAGTATTTTTTATAGTAAATACTATAAAAAAGAATTTGGAATGAGTTTTGCCGATTGTGTTGTCTAAACGTTAGTTATTTTTCAATTGACACGAATAGGGATTTTATGTATAATTGCCGCATATCTTTAAAAATAGGAAGACAAATCATGGATAAAAAAGTATTCCAAGCTGGTGGTGTTGAATTCCACGTGGATAACCGTAATTTCGGTGAAGATGGCGGACCTTCCGTGCGTGTTTTCGGAGAAGCAGATGGCAAAAATGTCCAACTGCTACGTTTTGACTGCTTCCGTAAAAACCCTCACTATCATTACGACCCTTCGGGTAAAAACGACCATCGAAACCTTGATAAAGTAGAAGTGCCGGATTCGGTCGCGTGGACAATTGAACAACTCAGACAAAATCTCGCTGAAATGATACAGACCGCAGGTTATGCAAGCATCGCTGAACAGGTTGACCAAGCAGCGGTGGTGCAAATACTACCTAAAATAGAATCTCTCATGCGAGGAGAAAGTTAATCATGTCAGCGCGTATATAAGCGCGCAAAGGAGGATTTTACGTGAACAGAGTGATTTTTGTAAATGTAGTCTTAATGACAATGCTAATAGGGTTTAGTGCTTTTGCAGGCACCCCACAAGAATTAGGAAAATGGGAAAAAGGTGAACTACTGCTTGAAAACCATAGTTTTGAAGATGATTTAGCCGCCTGGGAATTAGAGGATGGCCAGTGTTGTGATCGGGGTGGAGAATATCAGATAGAAATTGACAAGAAAAACCCACAGCACGGGGACAAATGCCTCAAAGTCATTGGTATCAAAGCAACCGGCACAAATTGGCACGCTAAGGTTAAGCAACTAAATGTCTCAATGGAAAAAGGTGAAACATACACTGTTATCTTCTGGGCACGTTCCGAAAAACCACGACAAGTGAGTTTAAATATTCAGGAGCAAAAGGACCCGTGGACATTCTGGCAAGGTGGAGATATCAACCTTACAGGTCCGGAATGGGAAGAATATTTTGTCACCTTCAACGCGAAAGAAACTGTTGCCAGAAACATGTGGGTAGGTTTATCTGTTGCGCAATCGGATGTTGATTTCTGGCTTGATAACTTCCGTTATTTTGAAGGTGAACCTGAAGACGATTTGTCTCGCGATGAACCGTTCCCCGTTGATGCAAAGGAAAAATTGACGACGCAATGGGCTTCTGTTAAGACAGAACGTTTCTAACTAACCATGGTTTTATAAGGCGCGGTTGTTTCCTGACCGTGCCACCATTCACACCAAAAGACATTTTCAGTATCATTCTATAATCACTTTTCTAAACGTTAATGAGACACGCCGCCCTCTTTCATGTTTTTCACCTTCCCACGGATCTGATTTTCTTCCGGCAATACCATGCAACCACTTATATCTTGCTTCACCACTTAGAACAACAAGACTCCTTGGTGCCAACCATGCCGGAATCTTTTGTGTTTTATCATCTTTGTTTGTGAAATCCATTACACAACCCGAACCTAAACTCAGAGAAGCAATCGTATCTCTAAAACATGGCTCACAATCAATGTGTCCTGCTATGCCTTGTCCTGGCTCGTATTCATTGATTATAACTTGATCTGCTATTTCCGACATGTGTCCATCTTCATGTAATTTTTTGCTCAACCGTTCCAACCACTCTGGCAATTCGCCAATACGCATATCAAGATTCACTTTCCGCGCTTTGTAATCATACTTAAAACCGTAATGCTGAACTCTACGCTTTAGGTCATCAAGCCATGGTTGTTTATCGATCTGATCTAACAACCAATCATGTTGAACCTCATTGATATATTCTGGTATATATTTTAATCCATGGATTACATTAATTGTAAACTCTTCTTTAAATTTAGGTTGTGGTTGAGAACTTTGCTGATCAAGGTCAAACAGGGATAACTGTTGCATGGTTAGTACTCCATTGGATCAATTTACTCGTAGTAAGTATATCACAATAGACCTTACAATATCCGCCTCGTCAAGAAAATTAGTCATCCTTTATATTCTATGATCGCCCGTCTAAACGTTAGTGATATTCTTCGCTGCCGTGGAAACTTACGTCCATCCCATACATCCGATTTTCTGGCGGGAATACCGTGCAGCCATGTATATCTTGCTGCCTTCCGCAATACAGCAACACTTCGCCGCGCAAGCCAAACCGGAACCTTTTTCTTCTTGTTATATCGGTTTGTGAATTCCATAATACAACTTGATCCCAGACTTAAATTGACAATCGTATCCTTAAACCAAGGTTCTTTATCAATATGCCCTCCAATACCTTGCCCAGGTTCATATTCATTGATAAGCACTTGATTGGGCACCTCCGGTATATGTCCATCTTTGTGTAATTTGTGAGCAAGTCTATTCAGCCATTCCGGTAAATCGCTCATCTGTATACCATCTTTCAACTTTCCCGTTTCGTAGTTAAACTTAGGTCCGTAATGTTGATAGCGGCGCTTGGAAAAGTAGTACCACTCTTGTTTGTCAATCTGATCTAACAACCAATCATGTTGGAACTCAGTGATATAGTCCGTTATATACCGTAATCCACGTATCTTATTGACCGCTTCTTCGTTTTTTGGCGGCGGTTGAGGTTGAGAGAATTGATCTTCTGATAAGGGAAATAAGGTAATTTGTTCCATTGTCGGTACTATTAAATCAATTACTATGGATTATGTTTTGGATTTACGTCCAATTCGCTGTGATATGCAAGGAGAATTGCTACTGCAATGCACGTTCCAACAATACCAACTGGGGAAAAGTTACCGACTGTGTCTACTAACCATCCCAGCAACGGTGCCAGAATAATCATAGCCAACGATTTGGATTGTGACTCAATAGATAAAATCGTTGCGCCCATTTCGGGTGTGGACTGAGCGTCAAATCTACTAATCAAACCGGGTCTCCAGAAGTTTTGAAGGAGTGCTAATCCGACAAAAAGTGCAATAATTGCAGGATACCAACCGAACCAAAGCGCCGGAATCAAGAGCGCAAAAAGTGCTAAATCTATCCACCACATAAATTGCGCTGCACCTTCGTCGCCACCCCGCCAATCTGATACTCTATGAGAATTCCGAGAAGCAAAGGAGGCTAAAAGAAAAAGCACGAAATATACACCCAAGACAAGCAGTGCTGTCCGTTTCGATTCATCTAAAGCTATAAGAATAGGTAATGCAACAGCTGTATTCTTGAGGATTGGTTGGAGGAAATCCTTACTGGCTTTATACATCCCCTCAAAACCCATTCCCTCAAAAACTAAACGGCGAAGAGGCGAAAATTGCACTGACTGCTTCAACGCGTTGCCGAGCAAGTGGGAAACTGCTTTAAGAGAGAACTCGTTCTGCCTATCTCCATCCAACTTAGCTGGATAACCGAAGAAATTAATGATGTTAAACAGGTAGGGAATAATTGAAAACCAGAAAATGTCTGTGAAATTACCACGATAAAAAACTAAAGCACCTGCGATAAGAACAGAAACTGCGGAACCCATTTGAGACCAAGAACGCGTAAAGCCGTATATTTTTGTTTTTTCGTCCGATCTACCTTGCTGACGAAGCCAGTCAAAAATCATCGCCTTATGCGTGCCAGTGCGAAACGCATCGCCTAACCCAAAGAAAAACATACCACAGAACAGCATCAGGATCGATTCGCTCACAGCAAATATAGCAAAAGAAGTGATATAGGCACAAAACGAAAAAATCATGGCGCGTCGTCTGCCATAAAGGTCGGCGACTGCACCGGAAGGTATTTCAAAGATGTTGGTGCATATCTCCCGAAATCCGATAAGAAGACCATACAAGAAATATGACACACCCTTCTCACGAAATGCTAAAAGCAGAAAATGCTCAAAGTAACGTTGATTTTTTAAGAATCCGTATAGCGAAAAACGGAAGAGCATCGGTATGCGCATAAATTAACTTTCGCTATCTTACTGTTTCTCCCAGACTTGCACGTTATGGCGGGGCAAATCAAAGGGATATTCACCGTATTCAAGGATTGGGATACCGTTATCATCTACGGTGACAATAACGTGGAGTTGGTGGGGAGAAACACTTGTGTCTACACGTTCAAGGAATTGCCACTTATCTCCTTCAGCAGTTATAAGCCTTATTTTTGTCCAGAGGATACCTTCACCATCAGTGTATGTTCCATCTGATGTTTGTAGAATAGGTTGTGGATCTGCAGGCAAGGTAAAACTTTCACCGATTGTGGACGTTGAATCATGGTGAGTGTGTGATACCAATACCCATGTTCCCGGCACTGGAACCTCAACACCGTTCTGATCAACAGGCCATACATGGTCGCGTTCCTCCATCGGTGTTGGAGTTTCTATCTGAGAATCCATGACTTGCGGGATACGTTCACAGCCCGAAAATCCAATTACTAAAACAGTAATAGCCAATATAAAAGTGAGTCTTGTGATTGTTTTCATAAGCACGTTGAATTCCTTGTTTTTCAATAATTGTAGTGGTTGGTAGGGTATATCTGTTTGAGATTTTATAGACTTGCTGTAGAAGTTTCATTCGTGTAAATAACCATTTGTGATTTTTCTCTATCCGCTGCATACGCAAGACATGCTCGGATATCAGTCTCGGTTAAATAGGGAAAATCATCAAGAATTTCGTCTACTGTCATGCCCGAAGCAAGATAGTCTAAGACATCGTAAACGGTGATTCGCATTCCCCGAATACACGGTTTTCCGCCACGTTTTCCAGGTTCAATGGTAATAATGTCTCGGTAATTCATCTATACGACCTGCCAAATAGTTTTACAACCTATCTCATAAATAGTTGGAGGGCTTTGAAAGCCCGATTTCAATATCCT
>JAPPCZ010000112.1 GCA_028824685.1 Candidatus Poribacteria bacterium | reverse complement strand
AGGATATTGAAATCGGGCTTTCAAAGCCCTCCAACTATTTATGAGATAGGTTGTAGATTATAAAAACAAATCCCTTGTAGGAATAATAAAAATGCCAAACATATATGAAGGTGACCTAAATAGCAGTGGACTCAAATTCGGAATCATCGTAAGTCGGTTTAACAGTTTCATCACAACAAAACTTTTGGATGGCGCACTTGATGCAATCAAACGCCACGGCGGCAACTTAGATGAAGTAGATGTCGTCTGGATTCCTGGTGCTTTTGAAACGCCAAGTATCGCCAAACAACTTGCCGAAAGTGAGCGATACGATGCACTTATCTGTATTGGCGCTGTCATTCGCGGTGCTACACCACATTTTGATTATGTTGCAGGTGAAAGTGCCAAGGGCATCGCGCAAGTTTCTCTGAATACGGGTATCCCGATTATCTACGGTATTATTACCACAGATACGATTGAACAAGCAATTGAACGCGCAGGAACAAAATCCGGAAATAAAGGTGCTGAAGCAGCGGTAACCGCAATTGAAATGGCAAACCTTCGCAAACAACTGAAAACGCTATCAAGTTAATTTGGTATGAGTGAATAAACACCATTCTGTTGACAACTCATGAACGTCCAAAACCGCACCGTATTTTCAAACGATAACCTCCCCATCCTACGCGGAATAGACAGCGAGTCTGTTGACCTTATCTATCTTGACCCGCCGTTTAACTCTAACCGCAACTATGCCGCGCCGATTGGAAGCGAGGCTGCTGGTGCTGCGTTCAAAGACACTTGGATGCCCTCATATTTTTATATAAAAAAATAAAAGAGATTAACATGAGAAGAAAAAGAATCATCACATTCGTATATGTGTTAGCAATTGTTGCCTTGACTGTCGGACTTTTCAATTGTAAAACGTCTGATAACAAAGGGAATCAGATCATGAATGGAGATGTTCCCATCGGTGTTGTTGTAGCACTGACAGGGAAACATGCCGAGGCCTATGGGTTCTCTATGCAACGCGGTTTTGAATTGGCACGAGAAGAAATTAACAACCAAGGTGATGTAAAGCTCAAGTTTATCACTGTGGACGATCAGAGCACGCCAGAGGGGGCGAAGGCAGCTGTACAGCACTTGGTGGATCAAGACGTATCTGCTATAGTCGGACTTGCTATATCAACGCACCTTAAAGCGGCTGCTCCGATTGCACAGGAAGGCAGCGTTATAGCTTTCAGTTCGGTCTCCTCTGCTGCAGGTTTGAGTGGGATCGGGGATTTTATCTTCCGCACCAGCCTCGCCACAAATATAAGCATTCCCAGTGGTTTGATGGCGACTCAGGAGAAACTTGGCTATAAAAAGGTGACAACGATATATGATGAGATCGATGTCTACTCCAAAAATAGTAATGAAGTGCTAAAGACAGCACTTGAGGCAAACGGTGTCGAGATTCTGACCATGGAAACCTTCCAAACCGGCGATACCGATTTTTCTCAGCAACTCACCAATATAATAGTGACAAAACCTGACGCACTTTTTATCTCCGCACTTTCACAAGAAATAGCACAGATTATCGCGCAAACATCCGAGGTAGGTGTTCCCGATAGTATTCACATTATTGCTCCTGATCTCACCATGAATGAAGTCCAACAGGCTGGCGATGCCGCCGAAGGGACAATAGGTTTTATCGGATGGTCTAATACATCTGACGCACCCGGAAACCAAGCCTTCGTTCGGAATTATCAGGCAAAATACGGCATTCAACCTGAACCGTGGGCGGCACAGTCGTATGCAACCCTTAATGTGCTCGCCAATGCAATTAAGGTGGCACAATCAACGGATCCGAATATCATTCGGGATGCACTTGCACAAACGACAGATTTTCCAACAATTTTGGGCAGGTTAGGCAAATTCTCTTTCAATCCTGACGGAGACGCACTGTATGACCAGATCATAATGGTTGTCAAGGACGGAGAACTTCAGTTCTTTGAATAATCCCATTTTGTAGCGCAAACTAAAAGTTTGTGCTACAAAAGTGTCTCATTAATTATAGGTTTTTCTATATAATCTCTTGTCCGTATCTTTAGTCCCGCTGAATGCCAAAAAGGCATTCATAGCGTTGATTTGGTAGGGACGGAATGTTTATAGAAAAATGTTGTTTCTCCCTTCTTTAGTTCCGTAGGAACGGCATAGAAAGATAAACATATCGTCCCGACGAACACCATAAGCGTATTTGACGTTGATTCACGGGACTGAAGAAGGTTCCTATGTTTAGAAAAACCTTAAACTAAATAACTTGGACTAAATCGGAGGAAATTGACTATTTTAGATAAACTGAATGGATCTCCGTCGAATCAGGAATTACATTGATGCTGGAAAAAGAATTTAGAAACGAAGATCCTCCTGGAAAGATTATTGCGCTTGTCCTATTCGTCGTTTCCCTCATCGGTGGCGGGGCATTCTCTGTTAAACTCGGTTTGCAGGGCTTTCCACCACTGAAAATGGCACTTTTCCGCTGTATATTAGGACTTATCGTTGTTGGCGGAATAGGATTCTATTATGGAATATCGATGCGGTTACGTTTTGAGGAGCTGCCTCGGTTGCTTATAATTGCGATGCTTTACATAGGACATACAATCACCTTAAATGTCGGTACCCACCTTACAACAGCTTCCCGATCCACCATTTTTTTTACGCTTTATCCGCTGTTTACAGTGCTGTTCGGGCATTTCTGGCTACCAAATGATCGGCTCTCGCCTAAAAAGGTATTGGGGATTCTAATCGCCTTCATCGGTGTCTTTGTAACGCTTGCACCGAATCTGCAAAGCGGCATCACTACGACGTACCTCATCGGTGATCTGATTGTCCTCCTTGCAGCGTGTTTCTTAGGTCTCCGTATTACACTCACGAAAGTGTTCGTCCAGGATATTTACTCCCACAGGCTTCTTGTCTGGCTATTAGGTTTAAGTATTCCTTGTTTTCTATGTCTTTCCTACCTCTTTGAACGTGGGCAACCGATCAAATGGACACTGGAAAGTTGTGCAGGATTATTTTATCAAGGATGGATTATTACGGGCTTCTGCTTTTTAGTCCTAACATCAGTGTTAAGGAAATACAAAGCAAGTAAATTAGTTGTCTTCTCTTTTCTGATGCCAGTATCGGGTGTCCTGTTTAGTAACTTGTTTTTAGGCGATGAATTGACGATTGATGTATTGGGCGGGACTGGGTTAGTGGCAGCAGGGATTTATCTTGTGAATAGGCAGCGTTAATGCATCCACGAACCAATGGACACGAAAGGAGTTAATATAATGATCCAAAAAAGAATTGTGTGTCTCCTAATCCTTACTATGTTGCTGGGTTGCGGCACACCGCGACATATTCCCTCTGCCAGGGATAGCCTTCCTCCTGTCAATGATACCCCTGACGGTATGGTGCTAATACCTGCAGGGGAATTTGAAATGGGTCGTAACCAAGGGGCTGCCAATGAACGTCCAGTGCATACTGTCTATGTAGATGCGTTCTATATGGACATCTATGAGGTGACAAACGCGCAATACAAGGTTTTCGTTGATGCAAATCCGCAGTGGCAAAAAGACAACATTACGGAGGAATATCACGACAGTGTATACCTCCGACTCTGGGATGGGAATAACTATCCTGAAGGCAAAGCTGACCATCCGGTCGTTTATGTCAGTTGGTACGCAGTGATGGCTTATGCAGAATGGGCAGGCAAGCGGCTGCCGACAGAAGCGGAGTGGGAAAAAGCGGCGCGTGGCGGACTCGTCGGGAAAGCATATCCATGGGGCGATACGATTGATGCAACCCGCGCAAACTATTTCCGGCATATCAACGAGCCAATTGCTGTTGGGCAATATCCTCCCAACGGGTACGGTCTATACGATATGGCTGGAAACGTCTCCGAATGGTGTCTTGATGAATATGATTCCAACTTCTACACACAATCTGTCCGTGAAAATCCATTTTCAGGTGGCACGCGCGAAGAGGTTATCAAGAGTTTCAAAGTTATCAGGAAGAAAAATCGTGTTTTAAGGGGCGGCTGCTGGAGCGATAACGGGGTATTCCTCCGGGTCGACTACCGTGACTGGGGAGTACAGCACTACACCAGCGTCTTCCGCGGGTTCCGGTGTGTGAAGGATGTCCCGCCTAAGTAATAGAGGGGTGGGCATAAAAAACCGACCTGCGCGCGTACAATTCAACGAAGGCACTGGTACACAGATACAATTCGCTTGATTGAAAAAGCGGGATGTGTTAGAGTAAACATAAATGATTGCAATTATAGACTACAAAGCTGGAAATCTAACAAGCGTTGCGCGTGCTTTGGACCGTCTCGGTTATGAAAACCAGATCACGGATGATGCTAAAACCATTCTCGCTGCAGAACGCGTAATTTTCCCTGGAGTTGGCGCTGCAAAAGCAACTATGGGAAACTTGCAAGACCGTTCTCTTGACAATGTGCTTCTCAAGTTTTACGATACAGGTAAACCGATGTTAGGCATCTGTATCGGCATCCAAATCCTTTTTGAACACAGTGAAGAAGAAGATACTGATTGCCTTGGACTGCTATCAGGGCAGGTGAAAAAGTACCCTGCACATAAACGACTCAAAGTGCCTCAAATCGGATGGAATGAAGTCAGGCAAGTTCGTCCGCATAAAATCTTTGAAGATGTTCCCAACCCTGCTCATTTTTACTTCGTCAACGCTTACTATCCAGTGCCAGAGGTTGAGGAAACGATTATCGGAAAAACAACGTACGGACTTGAATTTTGTAGTGCAATTGCCCATAACAATCTGGTCGCAACACAATTTCATTTGGAGAAAAGCGGGCGCGTTGGATTAAAAATGTTAGAGAACTTTTTAAAATTAACATAAGTTTAATAAGCATCTATTTTTCTAATTTGTAGAAACATTGATATTTCAGAGTCAACCCCAAATTTTCAGAGTCAGTTTTCAGGATTTATATAGCAAACTACCGATAAAGTCAGTCCTAATAAGGATTCTTAGCGCTTTTGACAAAATAGCAATTTTAGAGTTGACTCTGAAAACTCTGAAATTTTCTTATTTGTTTGTAAAGAATCTTGGCTATTATCACATTTGGGATCCGTCATAATTCCAAACGACATGCGAATATCTCATGAAAACACTATTTTTAGCACTCGGTGTGCTGTGTGCTAATATTTTTATATATGTATCGGGAACGCATCACTACTATTTTACCGTTTCACACCTTTACTACGGTGTGATGTTGTTAGCCGCTATTTATGAAAGTTCGCGTAATCAGAATTTACTGCTTGGATTGACGACCGCCGCCAATTGGGTATATGTTTTACAACATCCACAACAAATAGAAAACTTTACGGTAGCATTCCTATATCCAGTTGTAGCATTTTTGTTTGTCAGGACGATTCGTCAACTGCGAATTCAGCGCTTAAATCGCGCTAAAGAGATGGATAGGATAAGCACGGCAAAGACGACTTTAGAAAAGCGGGTGCGCGACCTGTCCACCGTTTTTGAAGTAAGTCAAGCAACAAATGACGCGCTTGAATTTGAAGAACTTTTTCAACGGATTATTGAAATCCTTTCAGAACGACTTGGAATTTATCGTGGCACCTTAAACCTTTATGCAAATGGGGAGATGGTTACATCTGTTGAAGTGATTTTGGGGTTAACGGCAGCAGAACAAAAACGTGGAACTGATCACCAAATAGAGGAAATTGAGAAAAGAGTTTTGGCAGATGGTAAGGCGATTGGTGTCCCGCAGCAACGCATCCCTACGCCATCTGTAAAACTTTTTCTACCTGAACGGGTTGAATCCAAAGATAATATCGCTTTCTGGTGCTTACCCGTGATAGTAGAAGATCAAATCATTGGCACGCTAAGGATTGACAAAGCGAAAGATGAACTTTCAGCATCTGAGGACTTACAGGTGCTGGAAATTATCGCCTCAATTATCGCTCAGCGTGTTAAAATTAAGCAGACAATTGACGCATTGGTTCAATCAGAACGTCTGGCAGCGCTCGGTAAATTGGTAACAACCATAGCACATGAGGTGCGAAATCCGTTAGGTAGTATTCGATTAGCAACACAACTTCTCAGTGAACCGACTGATCGATTTGCACCGTTACCAAAAGAGGAACAGGCAGAAATTGACGAATACACTGCAATCATTATCAAAGAGGTAGACCGACTTAACCGATCTATTGAACAATTGCTTGCCTTCGGTAAACCGGCAATGACGGATGCGGAACTTTGTGACGCACACAAATTACTTGACAACTGCCTCGCCACCTATCAGCCCGAATTTGACCGACAAAATATCAATGTCGTTCGCGAATACGGGGAGTGCCCGTTAGTATATATTAATCAAGATGGAATCACACAAGTTGTTCTGAATCTGTTTTCTAATGCAATTGAAGCGATGGAAGATGGAGGCACTCTGACAATTCAGACGTACACAGAAGCGGAATCTGAAAACGTTTATATTCGTTTTCAAGATACGGGGCCAGGTATTCCGTCTGGCGACGTTCCAAATCTCTTTGATGCTTTTTATACCACAAAACAGAAGGGAACTGGGCTTGGACTTTACATCAGTCAAAAGATTTTAGCAGAACACGGAGGCAGTATTGAGGTTGATGCTAATCTGGCAACCGGCACCGCTTTTATCATATCGCTTCCTAATACAGTTTAGTTTCTTCAGTATTAAGAATAGACTATTAGTAACCAATAGCTACAGGTAAACAAATTATGTCTTATTCAGTTCTAATTGCCGATGACGACCACAGTCTACGTTCAGTTTTAAGTGCCGCTCTTAATAAGGCAGGATACCACACAGTCAAAGCACGTAATGGGAAAGAGGCTATTGATTGTGTTCAGAAAGATGAGTTTGATGTCATTCTGCTTGATATTTTTTTAGGAGATGCTGATGGATTAGAGTTAATAGAATCTATTCAGGATTTGAATCCGACAGCAGCTATTATTGTTATTACTGGTCACGGCACAACACAAACAGCGATTGAAGCTGCCAAACGTCAAGCTTATAGTTATCTTACCAAACCTGTTGACCGGAATGAATTGCTTGATTTGGTAGACCGCGCAGCATCTGCAGCAAGTATTACAAAAGAGGAAACAGAAATCGGTGTAGCGCAAACCGCACAGTCAATTGACGGACAAGGTAGAATGGTCGGACAGAGTCCTACTATGCAAACTGTTTATCAGATAATTGGGCGCGCTGCTGTCAGTGACGAAACCGTTCTTATTATGGGAGAAAGTGGCACCGGAAAAGAATTGGTAGCGGAACTGATCCATCAAAATAGCCCGCGTAGTGAAAATCCGTTTGTTGTAGTTGATTGTAGCGCTATCCCGCCGAGTCTTATTGAAAGCACGCTTTTTGGGCATGTCAAAGGTGCGTTTACAGATGCACATGCTGACCGGAAAGGTAAATTTGAACAGGCAGATAGCGGAACAATTTTTCTTGACGAAGTTGGCGAATTGCCTATTGATGTCCAGATGAAGTTGTTACGCGTTCTCCAAGAACGAAAAATAGAACCCGTGGGTAGTAACGAAACACGACCTGTAAATGTACGTATCATTGCTGCGACTAACCGAAAACTTGATACTGCAATTTCACAAAAAACATTTCGAGATGATCTTTATTATCGTTTGAATGTTGTGCCGATTTCGCTGCCGCCTCTCAGGGAACGCAAAGAGGATATTCCAGAACTTATTGACCTATTTACAAGCCGTTTTGCACAAGAATATCAACTTCCCAAAATAGGAATTTCCTCTGAAACAATAATGAAACTTATTGAATATGAGTGGCCCGGCAATGTGCGTGAACTTGAGAATGCTATCAAACGCGCGCTTGTAATGTGTTCTGGGCAGATGCTGCTCACAGAACATTTTGCACAAATTTTTGACAAACCGATTTCAGATAGCACAATAGACAACCAAAATCCTGACCAACAAATTCATGCACTTCTCCAGGGTGAAGTGGAGCGTTATTTGGAATCCGAGGCGGATGCAGGACAATTATATGCTGCAATTCGATCTGTTTTTGAAAAACCACTTTTTGAAATTGTCCTTGAACACACGGATGGAAACCGCAGCAAAGCATCAGAGATACTTGGGATCAATCGGAATACGTTACATACTAAGTTAAATGAATATGATATTAAATAACAGTTTATGAATTCTAAAAATAAATGAATTAAATCAAATTGAGATTATACTAATGGACATAGGTAAAGTTATTGGAACCGTTGTCGCAACGCGAAAAGACCCGAGTTTAGAAGGCACACGCCTTCTTGTCGTGCAACCTTTGGATGAAAATCATAATCCTATTTCGGAACCTCTTGTCGCAGTAGATACACTACAGGACGCTGGAGTAGGAGAAATAGTCTATATAGTTACCGGAGGAGACGCGGTAGGTGTTATACCCGGTAAGCGAATGCCAGTGGATGTAGCAATCGTTGGTCTTGTTGATTCTCTCACGCTGCTTGAAGAACCGAGCAAAACATGATTGTAATACCATGTCTAATTGACAAATTGTCATATAGTTTTTTGTATAATCGCCTGTAGGTCGGGTAGAGCGAAGCGACACCCGACATGCTTTGTTTCATCAGGTTTTCATGTCTAAATCAACGCCAAATGCGCGTGGCAGAACATACGTATGATATTCTGCATGATTTGTCGGGTGTCGCAAGCGAAACCCGACCTACGAAATAATGCCCTATAATCACATAGAAATGGTAAAACAACGTATATTTCGGTTCACCATCATGCAATTTTACGAAATCTTGTAGGTTTTTATGTACCTTGCAAAAGTAATTGGAAAAGTCGTATCTGTACTTAAGCATCCAGCATATCAAGATCGCACGCTGCTGCTTGTCCAACCGTTGAGTCTGAGATCAGAACTTGTCCGCACACCAACAATCGCTGTCGATTATGTCGGGGCAGGCGAAGGCGATACGGTAATTGTCGGTGCTGGTCCTGGCGTTGCACAAGAGGTTTTCGGCATAGAAAATGCCCCTATGCGCGAACTTATTATGGGCATTGTAGATCATTTTGACGTGGAATTTCTGGAGGAAACAAAATGGCACGAATAAGCAGAAACAATATCGTTAACTTCAACCTGTTAGCACAAGGTCTTACTGTTATAGGTACTACGGTCCTAAAAAACCTATTCTACGTTTTCTGTCTACTTTTCATCTGTTTAAGTATGAATGCCTGTAGGCTTGCATCCGTATTATCAACACAGTATAGTGAAAATATAGCAGGAGCCAATTACGGTACCGAAGCAAACCACCCTGGGCTGAACGATGGAAACCTTGAAACCGTAGCAACCATTCCCGCAAAGAATGACCGCAACTTTGTCGTTAGATTTGCCGAAGTACACCCAGTCCGCAAAATCGTTATTCACAACGAGAATCTATTCCGGTTTCAAATGGATTATCTAAACCCAGAAACTGGTGAATGGAAAAATTTCCATTCTGTTATTCAGCGGCGCAATCTTGAAGGCAAGCGCGCCCAATCTCAGTTTATCATTGATAGATTGAACTTTCGCACACAGATGATTCGGATTACCGTAACTCGGACTGTAGACGACATCGTTGTGAACAAATTTGTCACCGGCCCTGGCGACAAAGTGGTAAACCAGCGTAAAACGATGGCGGGGCAATACTTACCTCACTACCGAGTTGTCCGACCTTCAATTGCTCAAATCCGAGAAATTGAGGTCTATCACCTCGCCAAAAATAAGTAAAATAAATCCGTACTCACAATCTTCTCTTATTATCTGGTTATCAAAATGAAACATATTGTCTTTTATATAGCAATTCTTGTCCTATTAAAAATAGCGTTTTTCTCAACTGAAATGTCTGTAGCGGCATCCCCAATAAATAAATACAATCAACCGTTCGCTAAAATAGGAACAACCAACAACGGGAAAATCGAGTTGGTAAGTGCTACAACTCAAGGGGTGACGCTTCAACTTACTATCACCAAATCGGATTTTAAGATAGAAAAACAGGAACACAATGGCAAACAATTTCAGACACTCTCATTCCCAGGATGTCGTTTCACGACAGAACCAAAAACGCCTCGCCTTCCCATGCAAACTACCCTGATAGGTGTACCGCCTGACGTTACTTTTACAGTACGTATCGTTGAAAGTAGCGACTTTAGTATCTATAAACTCCAGCACACGCTTGCAGACCGCAGTGTTTATTTTGGACAACGCGATTTTGACCGTGCAATGTCCAAACCAGAATCAAAGGGCGGTCAGGTTTATACAACTAATCGCTTTTTCCCGGACAATCTTGCTGAAATTAGAACGGCAGGCAAGATTCGGGAGAACCGTGTTCTTCCTATTCAACTGAACCCTGTTCAATATAACCCTGTGAGTGGCAAGGTTAAACTCTATCATCGGCTTGTGGTTGAGGTGCAATTCAACGGGTTAGGTAGTGCTCCATCAGCAATTCAAGGATTCCAACGTCCAGAATCTCCTTTTTACGAGGAAATATTCGGGAATTTATTGATTAACCCACAAACTGCTAAGCAGTGGCGTTCCCCAATTAGACCTGTGTCCCTAAGAGACGATTCTTCAAGAGATGGAACACTCACTGCGGACAGTTCTGCCTTCTCTTTAGCTGCTCCTGCAATCACCTCTCCCCGCTACAAAGTCATTATCACCGAGTCAGGTATGTATCGCATAACAGCAAGTAATTTAGTAGCAGCCGGCATTGATATAACTACTATTAGACCCACTACATTAACACTCTCTAACAAAGGGAAACAGATTCCGGTTTTTGTGCGGAACGCAGACAACGGAAGAACATCAGATGGCACCACTGGTTTTGATGCAAAAGCTGAAATTATTTTCTACGGTGAACGTCACAGCGGCGAAAAAACTTATATTGATCCGCATTCAGATGAAAATGTCTATTGGCTTTCGTGGAATGAGGGTACAGGACTCCGAATGGAAACGAAAGTAGTTTCCACAGAAAAACCAGAAATTCCTTTAGATTCATTGGGTTTTCCTATATATACGTCCGCACTTTATGAACCTAAGAACTTCTTAACACGTGTCCATTTTGAAAAGGACAATCAGTTTCGGCGATTTAAAGATTTTGGCTTACCAGAAGGTAGTCAGTATAACGAAATTGGTGGTGGTATCCAACAACGATTTTTCATTCTCGAGACTTTACCAGAATTACCAGACGACAGTTGGTTTTGGACACAACTCAGCGCACCAGAAATAAAAGCCTTTCCTTTTACGCTTGCTGGTGTTGCTGAAACTGGTCAGAAAGCGACCATACGGGTCTCGCTACACGGTAGATCGGCAGGTTCACACTTTACAGAACTATGGCTGAACAATGATGATGTCTTTGGAAATGCAGAGTGGAGTGGGGAAAGGGAATACCTATTTGAGAATCAACAGATTTCACAATCCTATCTTAAAGATGGTAGAAATGCAATTAACGCTCGTATTCCTGAATTCCGAGAGTTGGACCTCATCATGTTGAACTGGTTTGAAATTGATTACTGGCGGACTTTTGAAGCCAAAGAAGATGTGCTACCCTTTTCAATCACATTTCTGCCAGACGACGTAACCGGTAATGTTAACCCTAATTTCAAGGTTGAACTAAAAAACTTTTCTAACTCCAATATTGAAATTTATGGTGTTGACGGCACCCGGTATGTTGGTTTTCTCCCAATTGAGGATGAGAATCAGCCAGGTATCTACAATGTCGATTTTCAATCATCACGGATTAGTGGCATCCCACAAAACTCATCCGCTGAATCTCTCAAACTCGACCCTGCTGTCCAATACATTGCACTGACGAAAGACAAATATCTCAAACCTGAGAAAATCATCAAAGATACACCTTCCGATCTACAGAATCCTAATAACGGTGCGGATTACATCATTATTACGTATTCGGAATTTCTCCGCGACGTGCAACCCCTTGCCAACTTTCGAAATCAACAGGGAATGCGAACAAAAGTGGTAGATGTCCAAAATATATACGATGAATTTAATCACGGAATTCCTAACCCTTACAAACTTCGCGAATTTCTTAAGTATGCTTATGAAAACTGGCAACCGCCTGCCCCGACCTATGTTTTATTGATTGGAGATACAACGCCAAAGGATAAAATTAGTTTTGTGCCTACAATTCAGGTACAAATACCCGGTTACGGTTCATCGGCAAGCGATCACCAGTTCGTCACATTTCGTGGTCAGGATAGTTTCCCAGATATGCTTATCGGGAGGGCACCTGCAACAAATAGTATAGATGTTCGAATATTCGTGGAACGTGCAATCAACTATGAAAGCACTGTTGAAGTAGGTCCGTGGCACAAACGTATACTTATGCTTGCTGGCTCAGATGAAAGATTTCACATCCAAACCGATGAACTTATTGAAGAGAAGAGGCTTACCGAAAAATATGAAACAAAACTAATCTATGCACCGCCTACTGCCGAAGATGAACTGAGTTTAGGTGAAGGTAGCACTCCCGTTGGACGACAGGTTATTGAAGGTTTTAACGATGGAGCGACTCTTGTAAATTATATTGGTCATGGTGGTGGCGGCGTTTGGTCGTCAAGCCGTATGATGGATTTAGAGGACCCGGAGAAAAATCTGACAAATATCTCACAACTTCCCTTTGTTATCAGCATGACTTGTTTTACCGGTGAGTTCGATAGCCCGACAGATTGTCTTGCGGAAGTGCTACTCCGTTCGGAAAGTGGTGGTGCCATTGGTGTTATTGGTGGAACAAGCATCGGACTATTAGATGGAGATCATCTTCTCAATAAGGAAATATTTGAGGTTATCTTCAATGACAATACAAAACATATCGGTGCGATCCTTGCCGAGGCGAAAACGCAGTTAATGATTAACTCACCGGGTTTTCCTGATCTTGTCGAGGTTTTTACCCTTTTCGGCGATCCAGCAACGCGGTTGAGATTGCCACACACTGAAATGCAACTCAATGTTGATATAGATGAGACATCTGATCAGGAAAATTTCAAAACAGAAACACTACTGTCTATTTCTGGAAGATTACCTAACCCCGAATTTAGTGGAGATGCCGAAATCACTGTCCTTCCAAATCCACCAGACAGAGAAATTAAGAAAAAACGATCACAACGTAGACCTCCAAACATAGCAATTCGACGTTCTATAGACACAACGCCTCGTACAGAAAATGTATCGGTAGTTAACGGAACATTCAAAACACAAATACCAATCCCCTTCAATAGTGCATTTGATGCGTTAAAGTTGAAAGTTTACGCATGGAATACCGAAGAAGATGCAATCGGATACCTGGATTACACCCCTCTTGAGCGATATATTAAAAACATCCGCCTTGAACCTTATCCCGTTCCACCTGACCAACCTGTTCATATTTACGCAGATGCCGTCAATGAAAGTTTAATTGACGAAATAACCCTCTACTGGAGTCTGTTTGTCATAGAAAATCGTCGTACAGAGGCAGATGCAATCCCGATGGTTCGACACGAAGGAACAACCTACAGAACTGAACAACCCATTCCCGCACATCCATTAGGCGATCTAATTGATTATTACCTACTTGTCAAACCGAAGAATGGACGTATACTTAACACAAAGGTTGTGACCTACGAAATAGGTGAAACGGATCTCACCGTTTTAGAACACACTATCAACTGGAGTACCGACACTCCTTTCCTTCTTTCAGCACAAATCAAAAACCGTGGCACCCTTTTCGCTAAAAACGTGCCTGTACGCTTTTTTCAAATGCCCGCTACTGATAGTTCAGAAACACAAGAAGTAACGCTTGAGATGCTCCAAAATGCAACGTCTATCGGAGAGAAAATCATATCTGAGGTTCCTCCTGAAGGTCTCGCTGTAGCAAGTGTCCCTTGGCAACCTGATCCCGGTAAATATCTTGTAACGGTATTTGTGGACATGCCCTCTACGGAACAACCTGAAGGTATCCTTATTGAAGAGAGAGAAAACAATAACAGTGCGTCCCGGGAATTTGTAAACAATCAGATATTTTTAACACCCGAAAATACGGACAAACCGATTCAGAGTCCAGATGGTATCCTTCGTATCACAATCCCGCCTGAGAACTCTCAAATACTCCCTGTGATGACGTTTGAAACCGAAAAGTTGACCATTGTAAACCAACCAGATATTATCCAGGTTCCCACAGCAACTGAACAGACAGCACCTCTTGCCTATCGTCTTGACTTCAGTCAGTCGCCAACTGAATTGACAGGAACAGCCACGTTTTTGAAAAACGAGAGTCCAGACGCCCATATCTATATGCGAGACGATGAAACAGGGAATTGGATTCGAGTCGGAAAGCAGACAGATAACGGCGAGACTATCTCAGCTGAGGTTAAACTACCGGGAACGTTCGCACTGCTTTCCCACACAGATTCTCGTCCGCCAGCACTGGAATTAACCTTTGAAAATCAGGGATTCATTGATGGTGATTACATCTCTGATATGCCCACTATTTCTGCAAGAATAGAGGACGCAAACGGTATTGATCCTCGTCCAGAAAATATTATTCTCACCAAAAACGGCAATCGTGTTCCACAGGATGAGTACACAATATCTGCTTCTCCGATAAGTAATAACGTACTCCTGATAACCTATTCCCCGGATGATGCGCTGCAAGCAGGTGAATACCGAATTCGGTTGCAGGCTCAGGATGCAAACGGCAATATCGCAGACACTGAGCGAACGGCAAGGGTCGCAGGCGGATTTCAAATTAAAAACATCGCTAATTTCCCAAACCCGTTCCGTCCCGGACAAGGTACTGGAAAAGGGACAGACTTTGCCTATTATCTTACAGAAAGCGCAGATAAAGTTACCCTCAAGATTTATACGCTTACCGGCAGACTAATTACAACTATTGATACGCTTGATGCGGCAACTTCTTATAACGAATACCATTTTGACGGTTTAGATGCTGATGGTGAACCCCTTGCGAACGGTGTCTATATCTACAAATTTACCGCTACCAATGGTGACGAACGCGCGCAGAAAGTAGGTAAGATAGTGGTTCTTAAGTAGAAGAGTATACCTATTACTATGAATCGCGACCAAACACCAAAACATCATAATGCTGTCCGTTATACGTAAACTGATTTTTGAACTGTCCTTCACAAGCAAACCCTGCTGCTTCCAAAACCGCTGCCTTATTTTCAGCAGTACCATCAACATAACACTGAACTTTCAATTCGGGAAACTGCAATACTGAAAGCAAAGCAGGAACAGATTCTGCAAAATTCGGATGAAAGAAGAGGTCCAACACTGCAGTTGCTGGGCGCCAACGTTCATCGCGGCTTACAGTTGCCCACCCAACAATCGCACCATCTGACGAAATTAGCAATTTCGCGTCGTCGTATACATCTTCCGTTTCCAAAGCGTGTTTGAAACTGAGAAAGCCACCTTCAAAATTCGTGGGACCATAAACACCCCACTTAAGACTTCGCAGGATATCCCATCCCACAATGCCCGACAACGCCGTGACCTTCGGCCAATCATGCCATTCAACAGGTTTTGGCTGCACAGGCGCAGACGCGAAATAGCGTTCTTCAAAATCCTCGTTTACGTGATATTTCATGAAACCTGACTCTGGATATACACTCTCAAATCCAAAATTATGATAGATATGGTATGGATGACCATTGTATCCTGTTCCAAGGTAAAGCGCGCGAGCATTTCGTTGTCGAAAATCCTCCATCTGATAAGCCATAGCGCCTTTACATGCCCCCTTTCTACGCTCTTCTGGCAATGTAAATACATGCCCTAAAATACCGATGCCTTCATGTTCAACTGTCATGATGTTAGTAATAATATTCCCATCAATTTTCCCAACATAAAAGCGAGTTTTCAACTCGTCAAGCGATTCGGTAACACACTGCTCAATATGCCACTCCCAGTTTCCCCCCTTGTGTCCAAGGAACTGTTTCACCTCTTCGGCATGACGTTCATCTGGTGCGGTAATCACACCAACTTCCATATTTTCGCCTGTTTTTAGCACTGTGTTTCCCAATTTTTTATACATTTTCCCTCACATCCAGAAAATTTTAATATTTGACAAAAATTTAAAAATATCATATACTTAAATAAATTAGGTGTCAAGAACGAACACTGGCTTTTAAATTATATATACTGTGGTAAGAATTGAAACGGAGTTGATATGGAAATAGAACAGACACTGATTCTGGTGAAACCAGATGGTGTTCAACGTGGACTTATCGGAGAAATCATTTCCCGTTATGAACGAAAAGGACTTAAACTTATTGGGTTGAAATTATTGCAACTCCCGCTCGTCAAAGCGGAGGAACTGTATGCTATCCATAAAGAACAACCGTTTTATGATCGACTCATTGAATTTATGACATCAACTCCAATTGTTGCGATGGCTGTTGAGGGTAAGAACGCTATTAAATTAGCTCGCCTTATCAACGGTGTCACCGATCCATTAGAATCTGCACCTGGAAGTATCCGCGGGGATTATTCAACTGATATTACATATAACCTTGTGCATGCCTCGGATTGTTTGGAGAACGCCAAGAGCGAATTAGCCATCTTGTTTTCACCAGAAGAACTCTGTTAATACTGTTGAGTTGTTATAATAATTTGTGTTCGTTGGCTTTTTATTTTTAATTCAAACGTCACCTTGATAATTCTCTTCTTGGAGAATTATATGTTAGGTTAACATTATTATAATTATCAATGACAGATAGTTGAGAAATCTTCAGCTATTGCCAAGTGTTGATATAACAATTTCGCACTCAACATTTTTTATATTATATAGGAGGTTAATATGAATTTTGCTAATATGTTTAAAGAATTAAATAGCGGCAAACGTATAGGACGTTTTGCTTGCATCGTAATGGTGCTGATCGTTGGAGTCGCTTTCAGCGTGTATGCTGGAAAAGATGACTGCACTAATATAGATGGTGATGGTGCCCAACCTATTCAGGAGGTTGGTAAAGAAGATCTCAACACTGTGAATGACTACGATGAAGTTGTTGAAGAAGATGACCGCAAAGGTGTTATCTACCTCGCTTTAATTGGTGGAAGTCAACCTAAGGCAAACGGCTGTGGACTTATTCCAAAGAATGATGCAGGCCAATGGACAGGTTGGGGTGGTCCCCTAAACTTTGATAACGTCACTATTGGTGAAGGCGGGGCTACCCGAAACCATATCGTCATCGGCGGCACCTATTTTGTGCGCGGTTTCGGTGCACATGCCATCGGCACCTTAGTTTATGATTTAACAGGTGACAAGTACCTAAAATTTGAAGGGTATGTTGGTATGTCCGATGAAAAAGACCCGGGTGGCTGTGGACACGGTGGCAGTAGCGATTTCACCTTTACTGTTGATGGAAAAGAGATGTTCAAATCCAAGACGCTTAAAGGTTCGGAAGATGGCGAAAATGTTGAGGCAGTTAAAGTTGAATTTGACATCCCCACAAATGCCAAGGAACTCACAATCGTGATGGGAGATGGTGGCGATGGAATAGGCTGCGACCATTCAACAATTGGAGATGCCAAACTCCTCACCGCACAAGCACTCGCGGTTGAACCCGCTAACAAACTCCCAACAATCTGGGGACACCTGAAAGCACGCTATTAAACATTGTAACATGTGAGTAAATATTACTTACAGTAGATTTTACAATTAATGTTCCATTTTGATAGGCACGATCGCAAAGCGCGTCTATCAACAGAAATGCCCTATTTTTATTTTTTTATCATATACACATCAAACTGTGTTTTTATCAAAACTGATGGAGGTTCAGAACATTGAAATTTACTACTTTGTTTGCTTTAAGTATTTTATTAATCGTTGGTCTTGTTTTTAACGGTCATACTGATAAAAGTGACTGCACAAACCTTGATGGTGATGGTGCTGTCCCAATTCAAGAGGTCGCAAGTGAAGATGTCGCCGTCGCAAACGATTACGATGAAGTCGTAGAAGAGGACGACCGTGAAGGGGTCGTTTATCTTGCTTTAATTGGCGGAAGTCAACCAAAACCCAATGGATGTGGTCTTATTCCAAAAAATCCGGCCGGAGAATGGACAGGTTGGGGCGGTCCCCTAAACTTTGATAACGTAACCATAGGCGAAGGTGCCACAACCCGAAACCATATCGTTATCGGCGGCACCTATTTTGAGCGTGGTATCGGTGCGCATTCCGTTGGCACTTTTGTTTACGATTTAACTGGAGATGATTACGTCAGATTTGAGGGATATGCTGGCATGTCTGATGAAAAAGACCCAGGCGGCTGTGGGCACGGTGGCAGTAGTCATTTTGTCTTTTCACTTGATGGAACAGAGATTGTCGCAACCGAAACTTTAACTGGTGCCGCGGATGGCGAAAATGTTGAACCGTTAAAGGTTGAATTTGAGATCCCGGCAAACGCCAAAGAACTCACAATTGTCATGGGCGATGGCGGCGATGGATTAGGATGTGATCACTCATCACTTGGCGATGCCAAACTCATCACCTCAACAGCAACTGCAGTTGAACCTGCCAATAAACTCCCGACAATTTGGGGTTCTCTGAAAGCACGCTATTAGAGTTTCAATCTGCTCTTTCCTATACCTTGAATAAAGTGTCTATGGAAAGTTTAAAATAACATAATTAAGCCTGATTCAGTTATTGTATGTTACGTTGGCTGAATCAGGCTTTTTCTTGCATTTCATTTAATCCATTTATCTTAAGAAACTCCTTTGAAATAATTGAAATCTAATAGGGTGCGTAAATTTATTGACAAAGTTTGGAAGTGATAGAAAATTTAACGTAAGTTCGATTTAAGAAACAACTTCTAAAAATTCTGATATTTTCATTTTTTTACATAATGCACGTTTTCCTCTTCAAAATCGCGTCTATAATAGCATAGTCACGTAATGATACACCTTGTCACATTGCTTAAGTTTACAAATCCGCATTTAACCATCTATCTAAGCCTCTTGGCGAATGCGAATACATCCAATCTGTTTATTGGGAGGAAGCCTCGTGGAAAGAGAAGACGACGTTCAGTTAATTCAGAAAATTTTGTCAGGTGACAATAGGGCATTCAACACTTTAGTTCAAAAATATGAAAAAAATGTTCACGCTTTTGTGTGGCGGAAGATCGGCGATTATCACTATGCGGAAGAGATTACGCAAGACACTTTCCTTCAGGTATACAAAAAACTTTCTACACTCAAAGATATCAATCGATTCTCCGGGTGGCTCTATGCCATTGCGAATCGGCTTTGCGTTGCTTGGATACGAAAGCAAAAACCTACGATGCAATCACTCGAGAGTACGTCTGTAAAAGCAGTAGATAACTTAGCTTATGAGCGTTATGTATCAGAGCAACAAGAATTAGAAGCGACTGAGCGTTGTTATGCCATCGCCGAAGATCTTCTAAAAAAATTGCCAGAAAGTGAACGCACAGTGATGATGCTCTATTATCTTGATGAAATGCCAACAAAGGAGATAAGCAAATTTTTAGGGGTGTCGGTAAACACAATTACGAGTCAGCTTCAACGTGCGCGAAAGCGTTTAAAAACGGATCAAGATATCTTAATTCAGGATTTTCTTGGCAGCTTACAGATAGCGGACTTGGAGGTTTATTATTCTCGATGGAGACTCATAGCCGAAATGTTTTCAGAGGAGGATGTCCAAAAAATGATTTGCTCTGAAATCGAATCAATGCTGAGGACACACTCAGAAACTCCAGAAGTATTAGAAATCGCCCACTGGGGCTATAGATGCCTTCCCGGCCGTGCGAAGAATGTCCCAAGTAGTTTATTCGATAAGATGCTGCAATACGCCAAAACCGAACTTCACCTGCTCGCGTTGTTAGGGTTAGCTGAACGGAGCGAAGAGGCGTCTCAAAAGTGGCATTACTATCAACGCGTCACTGACGAGTTCACAGCCTCAGATGCCCCAGAATTATCATGGTATCTGTTAGCTTATGAAGAAATGCTGAGGTTAGTCGAGGCGGATCGCTCTCTGGCAAACGATAATTACCTTGATGAACTTATTGACGGATATTTGAAGGCACATCTTGCTATGTGCCAGGAGACACAGCAGTGGTTCGGCTTGGCTGATACTGGAGCAGCTCAATATCGGTTGAAGTTTAACAACCGATTAGACAAAGCATTGGAAATTTTGGAACGGACTGAAATCAGATTAGGTGAAGAAGAGGAACAGGTGTGGCTTGTACAAAACAACAGAAGATCTGTAAAAGAAGTACACAGAGAAATCGCTCGTTTGCGCTGTGAAATCTACCTTCGGCAGGAACGATGGGAAGAAACTCATGAGGGACTTATAACAAACGCACCGAATTTTTTGGAATCTCTCTGGGCAAGGTTCAACGAGAGTGCCATCAATTACTTCTGGATGTTGGGAAGGTCGGCAGAAGGAATAGGAAAGTGGGAAAAGGCAAGGTGTTACTATGCCAATGCCTACTTTGCACCTATCCCTCACTGTGAGAAAGTAAGGCATTACTATGACTATGTCGATGCTCATTTTGTGCCTATGTCTCGCGTAGAAAGTCTGACAGGCTTGGAACGGATTTGTCATCAAATGGAGCAAGGGTCTATTGATACGTTTGAGGCTTTCCTTAAAGATACCGAAACTGAATACCGTATTCGAGAAAGTGCTGACCGCGAAAAAATCCGGCAGAAACTTATCACAAACAGACTTAATAAGAAAGCGAAGGACTTTTGTTTACAAACATTGGAAGGAGAGGCATACACACTATCGGCAATGTCAGGTAAAGTTGTTTTGCTTGATGTTGGAGTTTCGTCGCGCTCGGGCAACATGGTCATTCCAGAGGTCAAAATCGTCTACGAACGATTTAGTACAACCGACGATGTTGTTGTCTGGGGAATCAATAATGGGGAAACCCATCAACAAGTGCGGCAATTTTTAACTGAATACGATCTACCCTGGCCGCTTCTGCTTGATCCAGATCAAGAAGTAAAGAAGGCTTATCAGGTTGAAACAATGTCATCGTTTTTTATTTTGATTGATAAATACCAAAATTGGCAATTCAGTTTTGAAGGTTTGCATCTGGTAAACGGTCAGCCCTTAATTTGGTTGATTGAAGCTCTCCTATTAGATGAGTGATAACTTATGTTTCTAACACTTATTCGGCAAGAACTACCCACCAATCTTATAATATATGTAAGGTATCCTGTCCTCATTTTTCGTCGTCTGGATTGTAATATAGTAAACCTAAAAATATTGGAACATTTCCTCGGTAGATGCGGTTTTCCAACCGCATCGGAGACTAAATAAGCACGGTTCGGTTAAGGAAACCTAACCCGTCAAATGCCAAAAAGTGCATTTGGCGTTGATTCACAGTGTATCAATAATTATTGTTTTCACTATAAGGAGAAATTTATGAAATTCTTAAATCGTATGGTGTGCGGTCCGCTTTTGTTCTGCTGTCTGTTTGTTTTAGGTGCTCTGTCCTGCACACAGCACATCAAACTGGACGCACCTATAGAAGAAACGTTCACGGCAACTAAAGAAGAAGATAGAAAATTGCAAGATTTAGCCACGCAGATTGAGACCCACCGTAAGTTGGGTGAATTTGATAAGGCTTTAGAGATCAGTAAGCGCGCCCTAAAATCCGATCCACCGGATTTGGAGGCTTACGATTCTCGATGGAGATTGATAACCAAAATGTTTTCAGAGGTGCATGCGAAAAACAGGATTACCTTTGAAATCGAAACACTGCTGCGGACACACCCAGAAACCCTGGAAGTATTAGATGCTGCCCACTGGGGATATAGACTTCTTCCCGGCGGTGCTAAGAATGTCCCAAGCAGTTTATTTGATAAGATGCTGCAATACCCCAAAACTGAACTTCATCTGCTTGCGTTGTTAGGGTTAGCTGAACGGAGCGAAGAGGCATCTCAAAGGTGGCACTATTACCAGCGCGTCATTAATGAGTTTACCTCCTCGGATGTCCCAGAATTATCTTGGTATCTGTTAGCTTATGAAGAAATACTTTGGTTAGCAGAAGAGGACCGCTCTCTGGTAAGTGATGATACCCTTGACAAACTTATTGACCGATATTTGAAAGCACACCTTTTCTTTTGTCAGAAGACACAGCAGTATTTTGGCTATGCTTACATTGAAGCGGTCAAATATCGGCTGAAGTTTAACAACCGGTTAGACAAAGCATTGGAAACTTTAGGACGTGCTGAAATCAGATTAGGCGAGGAAGAACAAACATGGAGTAAGGGGTCTCTAAAAGAAAAGCAGAAAGATCTTTCTCGCTTGCGTGCTGAAATCTATCTCCAGCAGGAACGATGGAAAGAGGCGCATGAAGGTCTTCTCGCAAGCACACCTGATTTTTCGGAATCATTGTGGGTGAGGTTCAACGAGCGTGCTATCAATTACTTCTGGATGTTGGGACAGTCGGCAGAAAAAATCGGTGAATGGGAAATAGCAAGGCGTTATTATGCCGACGCACACTTTGCCCCCAAACCTCACGTTGAAGCTCATGCCGGATTGGAACGCGTCTACCATCAAATAGAACGAGAACAAACCACTGATACATTTGAGGCGTTCCTCAAAAACACCGAAGCGGAATACCGGATCCGAGAAGCAGCGGATCTTGATAAATTCCGTCAGGAATTTATCACAAATAGACTGAATCAGAAAGCAACGGATTTTCGGTTAGAAACTCTGGAAGGCGAAACATACTCGTTATCAGCAATGGCTGGGAAGGTCGTTTTACTCGATGTTGGGGCTTCTTGGTGTGGTCCGTGCAATATGTCGATCCCAGAGGTTAAAACCGTCTACGAGCGATTCCGAGAAAACGATGATGTCGTCATTTGGGGGATCAATGATGGTGAAACCCCTGAACAGGTGCGAAAGTCTTTAGATGAACATCAGCATCCATGGCCCGTTTTACTCGACCAGCATCAAGAGGTGAGGAAGGCTTATCAGTTTAAAGGAATCCCATCCTTTATTTTAATTGATAAAGCAGGGAATTGGCAATACAGTTTTTTAGGTTCGCATCTGGTAAACGGTCAGCCCTTAATTTGGATGATTGAAGCCCTCCTATCAGATGAATAAATAAGTTCACATATATTCTGTAGGAGCGATCTCCGAATCGCGACGAAACCGCTCTTAGTCGGGAATCCAAATCAACGGTATGAATGCCATTATGAAGTTAAAGAAAATAAATCAGTAATTTGGCGAGGTTAGGAAGAAATCAAGAAATCAACGCTACAAATACCATTAGGTATTTGGCGGGTATGAATGTCTTTTGGCATTCCCCGGATTATACGATTTTCAAGGTTGGAGGATAGCCGACACACAGTGGTATTGAGACGCTTTAACTTTTTATCAATAGAATACTATAGTAGCGATGAATTAACAACAAAGAACTTGTCAAGAAAAATCTTGTGTATCCTGGTTCAGACAATTAACGATATGACTTTTAACCGAAAATGTGCTATACTCCATATTATAAATCCTATGATATTTGGAGTTTAATATATTAATGAGTAATGAATGGGTTGTATATGAAGGTGGCGATGGTGCTGGTAAAGGCAAACATATTGTGCTGGTGAGTGGCGATGAGGAGTATCGTTCTGAAGAAGCGTTGCCGATGTTGGGCAAAGTGTTAGCCACGCATCACGGCTTCCGATGCACCGTACTGTTCGCTATCAATCCGGAAACGGGTGAGATAGACCCGAATGTGGTGTCGAATATACCCGGGTTGCATCATCTGGAGTCCGCCGATATGATGGTATTGTTCACACGTTTCCGTGAGTTGCCCGATAAACAGATGAAATATATCATTGACTATACGAACGCGGGTAATCCTGTGATGGGACTACGCACCGCAACACACGCCTTTAATTATAAGGAAAACACCGATAGTCCCTACGCCAAATATAGTTTTAATAGTCAAGAATTTGACGGTGGTTATGGTCGGCAAGTACTTGGGGAGACATGGATCAACCATCACGGACATCACGGCAAAGAGAGCGCACGCGGTGTGATTGACGAAGGGCACAAAGATCATCCTATCCTTAAAGGTGTATCGGATATATGGGGGCCTTCCGATGTTTACGGTATTAAGGAATTGACGGGCGATGCACAGGTGTTGGTGCACGGACAGGTGCTCGTCGGTATGGAACCGACAGATCCGCCAAAACCGGATACCCCTACAATGCCGTTGGCATGGATAAAGACGTATACAGGTGAATTAGGGAATACGTCTCGTGTATTCAATACGACGATGGGTGCGTCGGTTGATTTAGAGAGCGAAGGGTTGCGGCGGCTGCTTGTCAACGGTTGTTATTGGGGTATGGGGTTGGAGGACGCTATCCCTGAGAAAAGCAATGTTGATTATGTCGGTGATTATGAGCCAACGTTCTTCGGTTTCGGTACGTTTAAGAAAGGCTTAAAACCTTCCGATCATGCGTTGTAGGAGAAATTCTCATTTATATTTGTAGGGCGGGTCTCTGTGCCCCGCCGATGTTGGATCGTGCTAGCAACGAGCGGGCACAGGGACCCGCCCCTACAGATTCTCATTGAAATCACAGAGACAGAATCCCACCTTCAACCAACATCGGCGCACCCGTCATATATCGGGATTCATCAGACGCCAAATAGACCGCCGCCCAAGCAATATCCTCCGGCTCACCGATACCCAACGGATGCATCGCTTCAATTTCCTTGTTGACCGCATCGGGATCATCCTGTTGCGCGATGAATTCTTGGTAAAGCTCGGTGTTAATCGTGCCGGGACAGAGGCTATTGACACGGATGTTGTCCTCTGCATACCGCACCGCCATGCTACGGGTGAGATGTACCACAGCAGCTTTTGAGGATGTATAGGCAGGATGCATCGGAAACCCAACATAAGCGGATTCACTCGCCATATTGATAATCGCTCCGCCGCCTGCCTCACGCATCAACGGGATAACCGCTCGCGAAACAAGATAGATACTTTTTACATTCACCGCGTATTGACGATCCCAATCCGATTCCGAAATATCCTCTAATTCCCCGACGACAGCGATCCCCGCATTGTTAAAAAGCACGTTGGGCATGCCGAGTTCAGATGTGACGCGTTGTGCTGCATCTGCAATTTGCGTGGCATCGGTTACATCGCATTTGCAGAAAATTGCGGTGCCGTCTGCGGCTTGTATCTGCTGTGCGACCTTTTCGCCGCGTTCGACGTTCACATCCCAGATAACGACAGCGGCACCTTCCGCTGCAAAAAGTTCAGCACTCTTTGCACCGATACCGCGCGCTGCCCCTGTGATAATTGCGATTTTATCTTTGAGTCGGTTTGCCATGTGTGTTCCTTATTGATTACCGGTCTCTTGTAGGAGCTCTTTGTAAGCGCGATTTCTTTCCAAATGCTCACTTTCATTGTAGGGTGGAGTACCTATGCCACGCAATTTTATACACCTTTCGCACCTCTGGTGCTTGGATGTCGGGGTTTATTATCTTCTTATACACCTTTCGCACCTCTGGTGCTAAAGACCACGCAAAAGCGTAACCCATCGTTCCCACGCTTCCTTGGTAGCTTTTTTCTGGGCATCGTTTGCATTTTCCGCCATACCGCGCCGCAAGAATGCATGACCAACACCTTTATAAATTACAGGTTCATACTTAACTTTTGCTGCATCCGCTGCCGCTTTAGTCGCATCAATTGTCGCGTTGATACGGTTGTCACTTTCACCGTAGAAGCCATATACCGGTGCAGAAATCTTAGGAATATCTTCTACAGCTGGCGCGGAACCGTAAAACACAAACGCCCCTGCAATCTCATCGGAATGCACAGCATAACTAAACGTCTGCTTACCACCCCAACAGAATCCAGAGACAGCGACCTTATCGTTCGTTGAAGGCAAGTCGTGAACATATTTGCGTACAGCGTCAAGGTCTGTTGTCACGCGTTCTGTTGTAAGTCCACGAATCGCACGCCGCACATCGTCCCGAGAGTCAAAACTCTCTGTGCCGCCACCATCGGGTCCCATACCCGAAAGTAGGTCTGGACAGATAGCCACAAACCCATCGGCGGCGAGTTTGTCCGCGACAAGTCGAATCCAATCGGTTAACCCAAAAATTTCGTGGATTACAATGATAGCGGTTGCGGGTTCTTTCACTTCCGGGAAAACAATAAATGCGTTGAGTTCGTGTTTATCGGCAGCGGTAATTTTCACCCATTCTCCGTGACGCGGTGATTTCTCAAGTTCCTCTTTTATGGGGTCAGCATGACTGTCGGCATCTGCGCTGCTTACCAAAAATGGACCGGTTACGAGGATGGTTAACATTAATATATGATAGATTTTCATGATTCTCCTTTGGTTGTTGGATATTTTGTCTGAACAAGGATATTCCTGATAACAAAAAAGTTGGGTTTCGCTTCGCGCTACCCAACCTACGGCACCATATACATATCAATTTTAAACTACTTCTGATTTGCTTGTTGGATAATAGATTCTACAACCTTCTCAATTTCTTTAGCAGGTATTTCGCATAATATGAAGAAATGGATATCCCCACTTGACCAACCGTATGTCTGGGTCGGTCCGCGCTGGTTCTTACGCACAGAACTGCCGCCAATCTGTATCTCAGTCTCGCCCCTATTTCGCCCCTCCCGTCTGGTGATCTTGTCTGTTGTTTCAAATAAATTGAATTCTAACATACCGTCTGTATATTTCAATTGAACGTGATTGCCACCAAAATGGCGATTATACATACCCTGTAGTTGGAATCCTGGAGGCAAGTATGTAGGCTGTATCAGTTTTCTCTTAAGTATTTTTTCAGCATTAGCAAGTGAAATAGTAGGACGTGGACGCGACGGTTCAGGTTTGATATCTGCTTTGAAACCCTCCCATTTCTTTTTTACTATTTCGGGGTCAAAACTGATGCGAGTATAAACGAACATTCTCCTGAGAACCCCAGCAGCGTCTAAATCTTCTACGCGTAAGATAACACCGTTTTTACGAGCAAAGTAGATATGTTTTGTCGGTCTACCAGCATTTTTCGGCTTAATGATTAAGAGGTCGGTCTCATGACCAGCAATTTTTTCTCCCCAATGCCGTCGTTCCAACTCATAGTTTTTTGCTATCAATTTAATTTGGTTCTGCGAAAATTGACTTCTCTCCCGGTCCCATCTAAATTCTCTGGGTCTTCTGCGTTCATTTCTATCTCCGTTTTCATCGCCCCGGTTTCTCTCACGATTATTTTCTTCGTTAACTGGCCGCTGTTCTCCAATAACGGATTCCACCTTGCGATAGGAGAATTCTGCGGATTTATGAATGATGATCTCTTCCATTGTTCGAGCGCCGCGAGACGAGCTGTATGTTCTGAGACGGAGACCGACGTAACCTACATCCTGTTCCGCTTTTGTAATGCGTTCAAGCACAGCGACATCGGCAAAGAGGGGGTTGACAGCCAACAGAGAAATAGTTAGCATAAAAAAGCAGCATGCGCGTAATGGTTTCGTTAACATAAGATCACCTATCGCATTTCTTAGTTCCACAGTGGATTACTCACCCAGATACAGATTGAGCAATGTTTCTGTATCTTCATTCATATCTTCGGTAAATGTTGTGGGGTTGCTAAGTGGCGTTGCGACGTTTGATTTCAACGGATTATTCGTGACCTCTTCTGTATGAACACCGAAATAGAAATCAAGGAGTTCATCGTATTGAGGAGCAGGCGAATATGTAAAGATGAAAAACGCAACGACGAAGCAGACCGTTGAAAAGGCGGTTGCACCGACAGTGAAAGGACGGAATATCCAACGCTTAAATATTGTGAGTAGTTTATTCTGCGGTGTTGATTCGGTTTCTCGGATCATTGCCAAAACCGCATTCTTCATAGATGGCGCAGGATGCACGAGTTGAGAAATCTGTTGCCGGTTTTGCTTGAAATCTGCCAACATATCTGCACATTCTTGGCAGTCACGGAGATGGTCACCCACCTGTTTGTGCATAGCCGGTGCTAATTCATTATCTAAATATGCCGATAATTGTTTTTGAATACGTTGATGTTTCATTTTTCTAAATTCAATTAGTTAGAGGTTGTTGCACTACGGAACGTGCATTCTACTTCAGGGTTACGGCACAGCGGAGCGTGCCTACTACTATTTCCAATCAATACGTTCAAGTTCATCTTTCAAAGCTTTTCGTGCTTCATGTAAACGAGATTTGACGCGTCCAAGCGTGCAATCGAGGACTTCTGCTATCTCTTCATAAGAGAGTTCACGCAATTCCCGCAGCACTAATATAGTTCTATAACTTTCTTTTAGTCTACCGAGAGCAGCGTGGAGTATTTCACTCTGTTCGGAGCGCAGTGCTTCTTGTTCAGGGGTCACAGTATCAAGGGGTACCCAAGGTTGTGAGTCATCAATCTCCATCGGTTCTGTCTTTCGACGTTTACGTTGGTCAATAACGTTTAGACATTTGTTTTTGACAATTCGGTACAGCCACGTGGAAAATTGAGATCGGAACTGAAATTTGTTAATGTTCTGCCAGACGGAAAGGAATGCATCTTGTGCGGCATCTTGTGCATCTTCGTGATGACCAAGTATGCCGTAAGCGATGTTGTAAACCCAATGCTGATATTGCACAACGAGGGTTCCCATTGCGGCAGTATCTCTTTCTTGGCATCGCAAGATTAGTTCGCGTTCCTGTTGACTATCAAAATCTTCCACTTGAATTATATCCGAATAGGTTTGCATATCAGCGGTGAGGGTCATAACGGACATTTATCTCCTCCAGAGACCATAAGTGCCTTTGCTAAGTCTTGTTGTATTTAGGTTTTAAGTTTCGCTTTTAACCTATAGACATAGCCCAAACAGAAAGGTTCGTTTTTCTTTTGAATGTCCGTTATTTTATTTTCTTTTGACTGTTTTGCGTTCCCGGTGTCATCTGCACAGCTTGGAAAGCACCGGTCGCATTTGGCAATCTACCGATAGCCGTATCTTTCTGCTGCTGCCCAAATGTGATTGTATCTATCACCTGATTCCCACGTGCATCTGTATCCACGAGCATGACAGTTTCACCATTACGAGATAGTTTGAAGTTTGCATGGAGTCCTTTATTTGCTTTTCCATCTTCGTCTAACCATACAATTAAGTAGCCACGCGGTGGGATCGTTGTGTTTTTAGGGAATACCCATTTTCTGGGGTTGTCTATTTTATCAGTGAGGTACATTCCGGTAAGCAGCATCGGGGTATCGGTGATGTTGTGCAATTCAAGCCAGTCGTCATGATCCCCCTGTGGATCGACAATACTATTGGTATTGGTTGCCATGAGTTCATTAATTACAACCGATACCTCTTTTGTCTGAGGTAATGTAACCTTGTAATGGGCTGCCCCGAACTCCGCGCGCGCAGGTGAAAAAACTGTAGTACCGTGTGTCTTTACGGCGCTTGCTTCAACATAATAATAAACTGTTGTCTCTGCGGGAAAATTCGGAATGCTACCGACAAATTTATCTCCATTTTTTAACATCTCCGTCCGTTTAAAAACCGAATGCGGGTCAGTACCATAATACAATAAAACTGAATCCGCTGCAACAGTTTTATCTAATTTCGCTGTAATTTCAACGGGTTGATTTGATGTAGGATTTTCGGGGGTGGAAACGGAAACAATCTTCGGTGTCGGTTTGCTCAATTCTGGATGATTGAGTAGCACTTCCCGCCTTTGGGTTACATACCGCTTAAAACTCGGTATGCGTCCGCCTTCGTCGCCATCAATACTCTCCACAAATCTTTGGTAACTGTCAAGTTTTTTATCGTCTTTTTGGACTTCTGCATCAATGAGCGTATGATATTCTTTGATGACCGGTTCCAACACCTCCCAATCCAGCCACTCATCTACTACTGTACGCACATGTGCAATATACCGCGCTTTCCATTCTGGAATGTCAAGCAAACGGCTAATAACAGGGCGCATCGGATTTTCAGCGTGTGTTGTCGGAGATACCGTGCCTAATATCAATTCTCCCCAAGACCAACCACCGGGACCTCTGCCACCGGGTCCACCACCGCCGCCACGACGCTCGCCTCCAAACCTAAAAGTTTCGTTGTTGTCGTGCGAGATGAGATGGAATCTTTGATTGACATCTTGATAAATGGAAAAATCCCCACCTTTATGGATGTAACTATCGTCATCCATAAAGACGTTTGAGACAGCCAATTGCCACAAGGCACGGTCAACGTTAAATATCGCTGGTAAATCCGTTTCTAATTTTGCATTAGGCGTTTTAGCGTCAAGCATCTCACAGAGTGCAATGAGGTTTTCCCATGGGTTTTCGACATTAGCTGTTTTAAGTTGATAGGTCCTCTGATATGCTTCTGTATCGTTTCCAGCATAAGTCAACGCGCCACCACCGGGACCAACTTTCCAACGGACACCATCTCTTGTGCCGAACCACTCATCCAGAAAGTCTTTATTATATTGCTGCAGGTTGATATACACACCCCAACTTTCACCGTTGATAACCAACTTCACAAAATTAGTTTTCATAGCGGGTATGTAGTCGCGTGCAATTTGATTAAAAAGCACTTCACGAAGGAAAGACGGATCAACGTGTCCGTTGAGTAGGTTAAGTGTCTTATAGCCGTAGAGGCGTTGACTATCGTTGCCATAGTCAATTGCAACGTTGAACGACTTCTTTGCAGATTCAACAGTGAAATAGGACGAAGTGCCACGGAAACGGACACCAACCTCTGGATAAACTTTTCCGTCAACGACTAATTCCGCTGGCACTTCAACGTCTGTGCGATAAAATGCGTTTAGTTGCGCATACCAATCTTTATCATGGAAACGGAGGTATAGGGTACGGAGTGTCCCCGCATCATAGAATTCGGGTGAGTCTTTTGGCGTGGAAGTTAGACTCGCTTCTACATCGTTATCAATATTACCTATTGGGGTTCCCGCGCGTTGTTCAGGTGAATATGCCTCACCACGTGCTTCAAGTACCGCCTTCCGCTCATCACCCGTCAATTTTCCATCCTTATTTGTATCAAATTGTGTGACCAGTTTTTCGGCAGGGCGCGGTCCACGTCTACCACCACCAAAACCAGGAGGACCGCCACGTTGTCCAGGGGCAATATTAGGAGGTGGACTGCTGGCGATTTTCTTAATTTCTTCTTGGCTTAACTTGCTACCTGTGAATGCTTCTAAACCTGTAACCCAAAGCATGAGTTGATCTTCTTCAGGGCTCAGTACACCGTTTCCATCAAGGTCAAATCGCTTCTGTTCCTCTGAAAGTTTTGGTGTGTTTTCATTCTCTTGGGTGTATGCATATATTGCAATGCAGAAAAATATGCCAATAAGTGCTATTAGTTTTATATGTTTCATGATATTCTCCATTTTATTATTTTGAATTTAGACAACTCAGGAACAGAACGGTTCGTATTTACTCTTTATCTAATTTGACTTCAGTGATGTTTTCATGTGCCGAGAGTTCATTGTAAAGTGCGGTCCATTTATCAGGATTTGCCAATTTAATCCTGAAGTTTAGTTCAACGACTTTTGATTTTTTAATCCGTTTATCAATTAAGCGTTCATAAGTGATGTGTTTATCAAAAATAGAGCGATAAACGGTTTCAGATGGTTGGTCAGGTGGCAAGCAAATCTCAAGGATAAACTCGTTATTCTTCGCAAAATGCTGATGCCAATAGTACATGCAGAGAATTATAATGCCAATAAGGAACGTAGCAAGAGTTGCAACTGCAGGACTCCCAGCACCAACAGCCATCCCCGCTGCTAACGCGAAGAAAACAAAACCGATATCGCGCGGGTCTTGGATCGCCGTGCGAAAACGAATAATTGAGAGTGCCCCTACGAGACTAAATGCACGTGCAATACTATCGCCAATGATAACCATCACCACTGAAATCAACATACACAAGATGATGAGAGTATCGGTAAATGATTTTTGTGGTGTTTTGGCGTGTGTCCACTGATAGATAAGCACAATAAACAAGCCCAATGCAAAGGATAGGAGTATTCTGAGCGCATTTGCACCAAGCTCGGCGTACGACGGCAGCGTAAAAAAATCTAACAAAATATGTATTCCATAATATATGTAGGTATAATGAAATGCCGATAACCGATGACTGACATTCAATCATCAAATTATAGTGAAATACATAAATAAGTTGACACATTTTCTGTGAATCAACGCCAAATGCGCGCATGGCATTCGGCTGGAGCGATTTACAAATCGCGACACATTAGTAGACAGTCGGGAATCGGAGTTCCCTCCTACCCTAAAGTGTCAAAGTAATTCTAAAATCCACTATAATATGTTCGCATTATATCAGAATTAGACAAATATGTCCAAAAATTGTGTTACGCTTCATCTTTATGGATGAGAGGACTGATAAAGAGGGCAGAAAAAATCAGGATTACAAAAGCGTAAGGGGCAGCTTGGGCGAACATTGCCTCTCCTGTGTAATCCCATACATTGACGGCTAAAGTCTCATATTCGGGGGGACGGAGTAAGAAGGTCAGCGGCAATTCTTTCATCGTGGCGAGAAAAACGAGGGCGGTGGCGGTTAACATGCCGCGCGTGAGGAGTGGAAACAAGGTTCTGAAAAATGCTTGAATAGGTGAACATCCGAGTGATCGTGCTGCTTCTTCTAAGTGAGGTGAGGCTTGATAGAGCGAACTACGTACAGGTCCTGTCGCTTCTGCAAGGAAGTGAAGAATACACGCGGAGATTAGTACAATTATAGTGTCACGACTTCCAAGGAAAAAGATAATTGAAAGGGCAAATGCCAGTGGTGGAATTGCGTAAATGATATATGGGATACGTGCTAATGTGTTTGAGAAACGTGAAGAATAACGCACCCCAATATAGGCAAATGGAACAGCAAAAACTGCACAGCCTACCGCGGACGGAACTGCAATCCCTACAGAACCGACTAACGCTTCCAACACCCCATTTAATGCCGATACCTCAAAGCCTCTAAACACCCACAAAAACACTGTCCCTGCAGGTATTCCCACAGTTGCAATGAACAGTAAACTTAAATAGAGGTATCCTGCACGTTTCCATCTGTGTAGTGGAATTAGCGTCCGGTGCCGAGAAGTGCCATGTCCCGCACGATGCAGCACCGTCTTACTTAGCAATCGCGTTTCAAGGTAGAGCAAGCAACCGGTAAAGGCAAGAAGTATTAACGCCAACCATGCAGCGTAATTATGTGCAGACGGCGTGTAAATGTTATATTCAATGTACAGCGCATAACTAAATGTCTCGTAACGCATCAACGAGACAACACCGAAATCACCAAGCACATGTAAGCAGATAAGTAATCCTGCTGCATAGAATGCTGGACGAAGTTGCGGAAGGATAACATGTATGAAAACACCGAACTGTCGGCAGCCCAGGCTTCGTGCTGATTCTTCAAGATTCGGGTCAAGTCCTAAGAGTGCTGAGCGTAAATTCAGAAAGAGATAAGGACTCGTGTAAAAGGAAAGCGCGATTAAAGCCCCCCAGTATCCGCTAAGACGTGGGATGCTTTTACCAAAAAGCGCCGCAAATATACCGTTATTCCCTCCAAGTGCCAAGAGCGCGTAAGCCATCACATAACCCGGGATGGCTAATGGCAACGCGCATAGGACGCTAAAAATCCGTTTGCCTCGGAGGTCCGAGTGGGTGGTTAACCATGCTGCAGGGGTTGCCAAAAGGATATCAACGATCAGAACGCCAACCGTTAACAAAAGCGTGTTAAGGAAAAGATTCGCGTTTCGCCAGCGAAACAGATTTTCCACCAGCGCAGTGCCTTCTAAATCAAACGCTTTAGCAATTAGGTATCCTAATGGAATCAATCCACTGATAGTGACAACAATTGCGGGGATGAAGAAGTACCATCTCTGTCTAACTTGGATTATTAAGGTGCGTTGCGTATTGATGATTCACCTCAATATATCAGCAATCAATTTCCATCCTTGCCTACATAATGCCAGCACGTCTAAGGAGTTTGATGGTCCCTTCAAGGTCATCCATTTTATTTAAGTCGAATTTCGGCACTATTTTAAGCAATTCTTCTAAGGGCAACAAATTTGCATTCGGTATCACGCCTTCAGTCACAGGGTATTCAAAAACTTCACTAACAAAGTACTGTTGCGCTTTAGCGGAGAGGAGAAATTCGATGAATTTAAGAGCAGTTTTCTTATTATCGCTATTCTTTAATAATCCAATTCCGGCAACATTTACAAGATTTCCTGCATCCTTTGCTTTAAAGAAGGTCTGTTCCACTGGAAATTTTGAATTTCCCTTTTTAAAACGGAAGAGATAGTAATGATTTGGTAAACCGAGATCAATTTCACCCGCATCAAGCGCTTCTATAATTGGTGTATTCTTAGGATAGGTTTTTGTGCCGTTGTCTTTCATATCGCGTAGCCATTTTTCGGTGCGTTTTTCACCGACTTGTTCACGCATCGCTGTTACAAATGCTTGGAACGACGCATTGAGCGGTGCCCAACCGACTTTGCCACGCCATTTTGATTGTGTTAAATCAAAAACACTTTCAGGAAGATCTTCCATTTTAACGCGTTCAGGTGAATAGGCGAGAACGCGTGCTCTACCACTTGTTGCAATCCAGTATCCATCGTCGTGGCGGAAAGTTTTCGGAACTTTATTGAGAATAGATTTCGGTAATTTTTCAAACAACTTCTCTTTGCTAACAGCACCGAGTGCACCAGCGTCTTGTGCCCAAAATAGTGATGCGGGACTTTTTTTGCCTTCAGTCAGGAGTTTTGCTGCTAACTGTGTTGTATTAGCATAACTCACCTTTACTTCAATGCCGGTTTCTTTTTCGAACTGCTGAATAATCGGATCAACGAGACTTTTACTTCGTCCGGAATAAAGCGTTATTGTTTCAGCATGCAACGTTCCAATAAAGACGAGCAACAGAAAGATTGAAAAAAAATAATTGAATATAATGGATCGGTTTTTAAACATAATCATCTCCTTATTTTAATGAATTACAAATTGTCTAATCAACGAAAAATAGAAAGGTTCGCATTATATATTTTGGCAAACATTACGTCAAAAAGTTCGAAATAGTTGTGTCTGTCAGCCTAACGTTTAGGTATGACTCGCCAACGCGTATTCATCCCTGCTGTAATATGGTCGGCAACGTGGCAATGATAGAGCCAATTCCCTGGCATTCTTGCTACCATATCTACAGTAACCATACTGCCCGGTAGCAGATCAACAACGTCTGTGCGTTTACCGTTATTTAAGACAGTTTGACCGTGCCAGTGTGCCGTGTGCATATCCACTTCCGTCCCCAATCCAATAAGATGCCAACGCACTCTATCGCCTTGTTCTACTTCTAAACCTTTTAAATTTCCGAAGATATATCCGTTTATCGCATGTTTGAGATTTCCTTCTTCTGCCTCTTCATCGGATTCATAAGCTTCATGCTGTCCACCTTCGGCTATTTCACGCTCGTTTTCATTGAAAATGAGAAATAGCGTGGTAAAGGATTTGTCAACATATTTTGGACGTGCATCGTCTTCGGAACGTTCCATTCCTTTTTTAGTGACAATAATAGTTCCGATGAGTCCATCGTATACCTCTGTAACCGCGTCAACATGTGAATGATAAAGCCAGACAATAGACGATGGGTCGTTTGGACCGGGTGAAGCGTCCTCCCCAACTTCCCAATGATAAGTGAACTTACCACCAGGCGGCACTGCACCGCCAGGTCCTTTCATATCCGCTCCTTCGTTTGCTTCATCATATTGCAAACCGTGCACATGTATACTGAGCGGTTTGTCAGCACGATTGAGAAAATGCACCTTAATGTTATCACCTTCCACGGCACGCAATTGAGGTCCAAGGATGCCCATCCATTCCGGTTGTTCAACCTGTGTAGTGTAGGTCTCATCGGTATATTGAATGTAGCGGTATTTGTGATATGCTAATACCTTGCCCCAGACACCTAATCCCATTTTTGGACGGATGAGGTTTTTGCCGCTCGGTGCGTAATTCCAGACAACTTTTTCGGCAGTAATCCAGTATTCACGGGTTGCTGCTTCAACATAAACAGCGCAGATACAGATAATTATGCACGCGCTGACGAACACTTTCAACATTCTTTTCATGATATTGAGACTCATTTTCATAATTTTTGAATTGATTTATTACTGAACAATCTGAATTTGATTTATATATTACACGCTAATAAAGATTTTGTCAAATCTTTTTCTAAAAAATAGAATTAAGTTGTCAATAGTGTCAAATTTCACTTGATATATTACGCAAATAAGTGTACATTAAATATAGTTCATAATCCTTCAACTAAACAGAAGTACATAGATTATGATAGAGATTAGAATTAACACTACATTCCTGAGCTGTAGGAGAGAACTCCGATTCCCGACTGCTCCTAAGTTTCTGTCGAGATTCGGAAATCGCTCCTACAGAGGAAATGTAGAATTATTTCTATAGTCCACTATACACAAAACAAACAGAAAATGGATAAAAAACGTGCAAATGGACGCTACTATACCCGCGGCAATCCTTTTCAGTTGGAACCTTTTCAAAGGTGGGCAGAAGATTCTAATTTAGAACAACAGATTGTATTAGAACCTTTTGCGGGGGCTAAGGATATTGCACAATTGATTAACTCTGCACATTTACGGTGTAGAGATTGGGCATTTTACGACGTTGAGCCAGAGGCAAAGGGAATCGTTCAACGTGATACGCTCACAGATTTTCCTAAAGGGCTTGATGTTTGTATTACCAATCCGCCGTGGTTAGCACGCAACTCTGCAACGCGGCGTGGGCTGCCATTTCCAGAATCAACTAACTATGATGATCTTTACAAATATGCACTTGATCAATGCTTAACATATTGTCCGTGGGTTGCAGCAATTATCCCTGAGGCGTTTATTCGGAGTGGTCTATTCTTGCAACGACTGTGTGATTTTATCTCTTTAGTGCCTCAAGCACAAATTGGAACATCGCAAGATAATAAAAGCAAAAATACAAGTTATATGTTTGATGACACTGAACATCCAGTAGGTCTTGCCTTGTTTGCTCCGAAGGTAACATCAAACGTTAGGGTGTGGCGCAACAATCAACTGCTTGGAAAACTGAGCGAACTTCAAAGACATTTACCACCGTACTCTCGTAATCGCAGTATCGTGTTCAATGAACCGAATGGAAATCTGGGACTTATTGCTATAGACAACACCGTTGATGCATCTATTCGTTTTTGTCCACCAGCAGAATTGGGTGAGTATAAAGTGCGGACACATTGCCGTTCAATTACGAAAATCGGTGTGCCGTGGCGCGTAGATGTGGACATGCTTAATGCTCGTTTAGCGACAATCCGTAAGAAAACACATGACGTTTTTTTGACTGCCTTTAAAGGATTACGCCGCGATGGACACTACCGGCGCCGATTGGATTGGGCGTTGGCGCGTGCAATTGTTGATATAGACAATCCGCAGATTGCATTGAACATTTGATCCACAACTATAGTAAAGTAACCAAGGAGTATAGCTGAAACATTTAAAGGATACCGTGCCTACAAAATTCATTTACATATTTCTATTGATAGCACTTATGACCATCGTAGGATGTGTGCCTGGCGATGGTAAGCATACCGCTGATAAACCTGCTGGATTTTTCTGGGGAATTTGGCACGGATGGATTGCGCCTATTTCGCTAATCTGGAGTATATTCAATTCAGATATCAGCGTCTATGAACCTCAAAATACAGGATGGTGGTACGACTTCGGTTTTTACATCGCTATCATTAGTGAGTTTGGTAGTATCTCTTTTTCACGCAGAAAACGAAATAAAACAGTTGTGCAGGATTAACTATTTACAAAAGAGGATATTTGTATGTTCATAATAACAATAGATGATATCGAAGATGTTATAGATGAAGATACTTTTATGGAATTTCTGACGGATATGCTGCACTTGCCAATCCCTGAGGATCTGACCCTTGAAGATATTACATCAATATTTTCAAATAAGGCACTCGGACTCAGTGGGTTCAATGACCAGCAAGTTTTAGACTGCCAAGAACTTTGCATTTCACCCGATAAACCTTCAGACATCATTCTAATCCGATTCAAGAGTGAAACCGGCTATATCGGAACTCTACAGGCTGTAGCGAAAGGCTTAGACCAACAAGGTAATAACCCTGCAGATTTACGTTTTATCTGTACGGATGAGTTTTTTCAACCATTTGCTTTTGCTTACTTCAAAGATTTAGCAAGGGAAGATAGGCGCACAGCTGAGTTAAACATTCTTTCTTGGACACAGGATAATACCCGCATTAGCATTAGTTCCGAACATGAAATCCCTGCCGACCTATTTCTTAATCAATCTACAGAGAGGACTTCTGGAGATAATTTAATCGTTGATGAAAAAGATGATTTTGACAAAAAAGAGGTGATCCCCGATAAGATTGAAGTTGAAAAAGAGGTAGAGTCTTCAAAAATAGAAAGTAAGACAAATCTGAAGGACAACGTAACACCAGTTTTGCCTGATGAATTGTTAGAAAAACTTCAAAAAACATGCACGCCTTTAGGGGATACAGACTGGAAAATACACAAAGGTGTTATAACAGGCTGCAATAAGGCTTATGTTATAGAAGAATCCAAACGCCAAGAGTTGATTGATGAGGATCCCAAAAGTGCTGAGATAATAAAATTAGCTGTTGGAAAACATCAGGAAAACCTATGGAAACCCGTTCTGAAATACATAATCTGGATACCGAGTAGTAAAAACAAGCAGTGGGAATGGGCGGATGCTAAAAATGAAACAGAGGCAAAGAAAATATTTGCTCAAACCTATCCAGCAATTAGCAATCACCTAAGCGGTTTTGAAATAGACTTAAAAGGTCGCCATGCAAGTTGCAAAGGAAAATATTCTTGGGAACTCACACATCGTGAACATAAACCTGAGTTTCTGGGACCAAAAATTACTTTCTACGATAAACCTCCTGTCGTTGCATATTATGACGAATCAGACGCGATTGTTGTAAGTCCGTTTGTACACTGTATACCTACAACAGATTTTTCTATGCTCACAATTCTGAATAGCAAACTTGCAGAATGGTATGTACAAAACAAATATGAAAAAAAGGGTGGAGGTCGTCTGAATAAAAATAAACTAAATGATTTTCCGGTGGCTGACATAACAACGAAACAAAAAACGAAATTGACGAAGATAGTTGAACAGATACTTGAAAATCCTGATAGTCCAAAAGTTCCTGACCTTGAAGAAGAGATAAACCAGTTGATATATGATCTGTATGAGTTAACACCTGGGGAAGTAAAGTTAATAGAAGAGGAATCTAATAAATGAAAGTCTTAGTTATCGGTGGAACAGGCAATATCAGTCGTGGAATTGTGGCAGCACTATTAGACAGAAACGATGAAGTTGTCTTATTTAACCGTGGGCAGCATGTTGACCCGCCACCTTCAGATGTGCGTGTGATTCTCGGCAATCGACAAAATCGTGACGATTTTGAGGCAAAAGTCGGTGCAGAAAACTGGGATGCTGTCATTGATATGATTAGTTTCAATGCTGAAGATGCAGCGTCTGCACTGCGTGCATGTCAGGGACGTGTCGGACACTTCGTGCAGTGTTCCACCGTGATGACTTATGGACCGCCGTTTAGTGGGATAAATCTACCGGAGACAGCACCTTTGCAAGGCACTTCGGGTTATGGGTTGAATAAAGTCGCTGCAGACAATTTTCTGCTTGAGGCACATGCAAGCGATGGGTTTCCCGTAACCATTTTCAAGCCATCTTATACCCACGGACCAGGGATGAACCTTCTTCGGCAGGTGTGGGGAGATGGTAGTTGGATTGACCGGCTGCGCAAGGGAAAACCGATCCTCTCTGCTGGCGATGGATTAAACTATTTCCAATTCCTTGCATCACGAGACGCGGGGGTTGCCTTTGCAGAAATACTTAGCAAATCTGAATGTTTTGGTGAGATATACAATATAGTACATCCACACGCACGCACGTGGGACGAGTGGCATCGCGCTGCTGCAAAAGCGATCGGTGTTGACATAGAAATTGTGCATGTATCTCAAGAGATACTTATTGCGATGTCACCAGAGCGGTTCAGCGGACTACGAGGCAACTTCGGGCATACACAAATTTTCAGCCATGAGAAATTGGCTGCAGCATTGCCTGAATTCAGTCCACAAATTCCAGTAACAGAGAGCGTTGCAGAAAACATCGCGTGGATGGATAAACACAATCGGATTCCAGATAGTGATGCAGATGATTTAGAAGATAGGATTATAGAAACAATCCGCAATCTACCACGTATTCAATAGTACGGAGGTAAAACATAATGCAAATCAAATCAGCATTAAATTCAGAAAGACTTGACCTTGTTGAACATGACCTGCGCGAAGTTGGTTTCCACATTATTGAAAATGTCATTTCAGCTGAAGAAGCAGATGAAGCGCGCGAGGCAATCTGGGAAATGGTGGATGAAGACATTGCTAACGGATATGACCACAGTTATGGGGACGGTAAAATCAGACGTGTCTGGGCAATTGTAGGGAAATCGCCTATTTTTCAAAGGTTGATTCAGCATCCGACTGTGGTAGCAGTATGGAAACGGATGCTTGGTGAGGATGTGATTGCATCCACGTTCACAGCGAATATCGTTGGACCTGGAGCACCTGCAGGCGGTTGGCATATTGACTATCCGTATTGGGCAATGCAAGCCCCGTTTCCGTCCGGTTCTCTGACAGGGCAAACAGTGTGGATGTTAGATGAATTCACAGCAGAAAACGGTGCAACAGCATGCATTGCGGGTTCGCATAAGACACTTCGTCGTCCCGAATTGGGTGAAGCAGAAGGACTTGAAATGAGTGTTGCTATCGCTCCAAAAGGTTCTATCCTATTCACGAACGGTGCAATCTGGCATCAGTGTCTCCCAAACACTACAGATGCGCCGCGGGTTGGGTTACTCGGTATGTATAACCGATCTGTCATCTATCCTCAAGAAGATATGCCCCGGCAGCTAACTGATGATGTGTTAGCAGATGAAAGCGATGTGTTAAAGCAGTTATTGGGTAGAAATATACCGTTTCGTCACCCTGACGAAGGACAGAATTGGCATCGCACAGAGACAGGGTTTCGTCAGGCGTAAATGCAATATGACATTTCTTGAAGCGATTCTTCTCGGCATTTTACAAGGTATAACTGAATTTCTACCCGTTAGCAGTTCCGGACACCTCGTCTTAGCGCAGCAATTCCTTGGATTAAAAGAACCACTCGTCTTTTTTGATGTAATGCTACATGTGGGGACATTAGCCGCTGTGCTTGTCGGATATCGTGGTGCAATAGGAAGATTAGTGATTGGTGGACTATCAACGCTTAGCAACACTGAGTTTTATCGTAAACCGATTACAACGCTTAACGCATCAGTTGAACTCAGATTTATATGGTTGATATTGCTCGGTTCTATTCCTACAGGCATTATTGCAGTGCTGTTCAAGACACAATTAGAATCCTTTTTTGATAAAGTCCACATCGTAAGCATCATGCTAATCCTCACTGGTGTTATCCTTCAATTGCCTCGACTCCGTAGAGAGAGTATGGATAATCCCGACTCCCCAAACAAAAAAATTAAGTCATGGCACGCTCCACTGATTGGTATTGCCCAAGGATGTGCCATTACACCCGGCATCTCCCGCTCTGGAACGACAATTTCGCTCGCGTTATTCTTAGGCATTCCCGCTAAGACTGCTGCGGAATATTCTTTTTTGCTCTCAATTCCTGCAATACTCGGTGCGGTTGCGCTTAAAATCTCGGATATTGAAAACACCGAAATATCTCTTTATATTATAGGGACTGGTATGCTCGCATCGTTTATTGTCGGTTATATTGCGTTGCGGTTTCTACTGGCAGTGTTAAATCGTGGGAAATTCTCTCTATTTTCGTATTACTGCGTCGCGTTAGGACTTGTCTCGCTCTTTGTTGCCCTAATCCAGTAGGTGGCAACACAGCCAAGTACCTTTTTGTTGTAGTTTCGGACATCTACTATCAAACCGATGTCGTTTAAAATGTTGCAAATCTGTTTTTCACTTTGTAGTGTGTTGCGAATCCACTTTTTCCCTGTGCATCTATAAATTATGCTGGCGAGATACATCTGCAACGGTTTCAGTCTGAAATGTTTGAGATAACGGATCGGAAATCCTAATCCATGTCCAGAGATAACGAGCGTTCCACCCGGTTTTAGCACACGTGCCAGTTCGGTTAAGGCTACTTTATCATCAGGCACATGCGGCATAACGAGAAAGCAAGTAACGAGATCAAAAGTTTCGTCCGCAAAAGGTAAGGTTGGGAGTGAAGCACGAATTAAGGTGGGAACTTTTGAAGACGGATCTATTAATTCCTTGATTTTTGAATATCCAATTGATAAGAATATCGCATCTACATCAACACCAATAACGATTTGCGGATTGTCTGCCGAGAGCGCAACAAGAAGGTTTCCTGGTCCACACCCAACATCCAAGACCTTTCTGTCAGTAGCCTTGATATTGAGCGTGCCAAGTTGCTTCCGTGTTATACCTTGTTCCAATTCGTGATAAGCGTTCTGAATGTAGGCACGGTGCCATTTTGTTAATTCGTTATTCTCCATAACAAAGAATTTACCCATTTACCAAACCGTTGTGGAATTGTTGTCAGTTCTGCGCGAAAACGGATGAGTCCAGCATCATCGGAAATTGGCATCGCTTTAAGTTTATAGGGCGATGTCTCAATGTTATTCCACCCTATGTCTGTTGTACGTGCGGAACGGAATCCACCTGCTTTTACTATTTCAATCTCGCGTTCGGTATAGTCTCCATTTGGATAACTGAAATGCAGACATTCAATCCCCAAAAACTTCTCTAAATCCACTTTGCTTCCAAGTATCTCTTGTTTACATTCTGTTTCTGTGCAGTGTGGCAGGATCGGATGGAATTGGGTGTGCGGTTGAAAGTCAACGTCTTGCATCATTTTTTTCATTTCGTCTATATTAAGCGCCTGCCTATCTTGATACTCCTTTTTAGGTTCAAAATCAGACTCTTGCTTCAAACGTGTTAACCTTTCTACATTCGGTAGTTTTTTCAGACGTTCTTTTTTTGATCGTTCAGGTATTCTGAACCAGAAATGTCGATGTGTGTTGATAATCTGTGTGCATACATAAATAGTTGGATAAATACGATACTGCTTGAAAATGGGTAAAAGTGTAACATTGCCTGCATGACCATCGTCTATCGTAATCACAATGCTTTTTTGAGGGATTTCGGAAAAATCTTTATTGTAGATTGCTGAGACAAGTGTATCCAATGAAATAATTGCGTAATGACGGGAGAGATATGCTATGTGTTTTGCGAATATTTCTGGATTTACATCGTGGTATAAAAGGATGGCAACCCTGTTCCGACAGACCCATTCTCGGATAAGCAACGGAATGCCGAGTAAGGAGATAAATATTGAAAGTGCTGTTTTGGCAAAGTTTGTGAGTCGGTAAGGCATTATATCCTATAGGAAGCTGCGATAAATTTCTTCTAATTTTTGGATAGATTCAGCGCTATTGAATTTCTGTTGAATAGTTCCGCGCCCATTTCTGCCTAATTCTCTTGCAAACTCTGGTTCTGTCAGCATGCGATGCAACGCATCTGCTAATGCTGCAGAATCTTGTGATGGAATTCGGATACCATTCTTTTCATTTTCAATTAGGTCTCTGATACCTCCAACATCTGATGCAATGCACGGCATGCCGATCCCCATTGCCTCAATCAATGCGTTCGGTGAACCTTCGTGTAGCGATGGAAGCACAAATACATCTGCTTTTAAAAGTGCAGAAAAGACATCTTCACAAAATCCGGGAAACATTATCTTATCCGAGAGATTGTGTTCTACCGTAAGCGCACGAAGTTCTGACTCTAACTCACCTTCACCGAGAAATGTGCATCTCCATCTCACATCTTTACGATTCAATAAACTTAATGCCTCTATCAGATAACGGTGTCCTTTCTCCGGCGCGAACCGTCCGACACTTACTATTAACTTCTCCTCTGTAGTATCTTTTGGCTCCTGATTCCATTCCGCTGTAGGTAATTCTAATAAATTGGGAATACTAAAAATCTTTTTATTTGAATACAGTTGGTGGAGATGGTGTTGAATCTGTTCTGAATTCGTCAACAAGCAATCTGCAGTATTGTAAATCAATTTTTCCGTAAGCCAAAGTCGGAATTTACCGTATCTGGCGTGATAATCACCGCGCTGTGAAGCGATAAACGGAATTCTTCGCCACAAACCACATCTGCGAGAAACACCGCAGAGGAAGTTGGAATACCATAACCAACTATGCACAATATCCGGTTCAACCGCCTTAATAATACCTCCAAGTGTGAACGCTTTTTCTAACACTTTCATCCGTTTATCTCCGCCAGCAAGTGTGGTTACATCTCGGACGCAAGGCAGAGCGGCAAGTTCGTTAATACGTTCTCCTTCGGCACGGCTTAGCACAACAGAAACTTGATATTGGTCAGGTGAGAACCGTGTTAACGTCTTGAGTAATTGTGACTCAGCACCGTCTTTTGTCATAGAATCGATGACATAAAGAATTCGCATTGATCTATTTCTCAATTTATGGGTGATTCCCTACCAATACGTATAGAGCAGCACTTCCGATATGATGAGTTGCACAACAAGTATTCCTGCAACCCAATATAAATCTGAACGCGGTCGCGTTGTAAGATATTTTGCAACGGGAATAACGAAAAATGGCACCATGAAAATCCAGATACGTTCCACCTCCATCGTAAACCATGTAGAAAACGTGAAATAGATGAGTGTAATCAGGAAACCAATAATAAAAGTATCAGACTTTTCAGGGTTGAAAATCCACGGAATACGGGGTTGATTTTTTTTCAATTCAGGTGAAGCACTGTTCTGTTTCCATTCCTTGACCGTTGTTACTATTTGGCGTAACCAGACAGTTGTGATTGGAATGCCAACACCAATCAGGAAGGCGAAAAGATTTGCGAAACTCAAATGAAAATAACGGTCTATGCTTTCAAAACCAGATCCCATACCCGCCTCATCCTTTTTAATGGCTGCCCAGAGAGATTCAATTGGTTGGAAACCGGTCAGGACAAAAAGCAGTAAATAAAATCCGATGAAACCTGTTGCGGCAAACGCCAAGACTTTCAAATACTGCACAAACCGTTTTCGTTCTAATAAAGCAATTATACAGAAGAAAATCCCGACAACCACCGTTGAATATGTCATAAACATCCCGAGTGCCAGGGAAATACCCGTTAATAAACTGTAGGCTCGGAATGTGTCCAACGTCATCTCAGGTGTAGTTTCTCGTTCTTTTGCTTCGTAAAAAAGGTAGAGACTGAGAATTGGGAACACGCTGAATGGTCCGTCCATAGATGTTGTTGTAAACATCACGAAGTTGGGCGTGATGAGAAAAAGCAGCAGTGCATAAAGCGCAACCTTTTCATCATAGAGGCGTTCAGCAAGTTTATAGATGGGTATCACCGTGAAGGCTGTAAAGAGAACTGATACTAACGATGCCGATACGAGATTGTATCCAAAGATTTTACTCACAAACCATAAAAATATCACACCTCCCGGCGGATGTGTTCGCGTGTGCCCTGAAAGCGTATCAAACAACTCTGGCTTGCTGAAATCTCGCAAAAATACACGGAGTCCTAATTCATCAATACGTGGGACGTCGCCATAGTATTCCATGGATAATCGTGTATAGGGTTCTAAAAGGGCTGAAATTCGCTTAGGTTCGTCTTCTGTTCCTATTTCGCGGAACCCATCAATTTGTGCCACACTGATATTGATAGCAAGAAAACAGACAATCGCTATACCGATTAGACGACGTGGACTAAAACTATTTGGAAGGAGGTATTTATAGCAGAGATAAAGGAATCCGATACATACAATAATCGCAGGAACAATCCACCAACTCAGGTCAAGTTGAGGGACAGCATAGAGTGGGATAAAGTGTCTGCTATAGTTGAGCGCGCCAAGGTCAAGTCCTGTTTCGCGCATGATATATACCACAAGTATGTGGTATAACCAGAAAAATAACGCGATAGCACAAACCTGTGCAACAATAGATCGGACTATTTTTTGAAGGAAATGCATTTTTTGCGGCGAATTACGTTCTACCCATGTTTTAGTCACTCAAAACTATGGTAAATTTTAGAATTGCTTGGACACTCTACATCAGCGAGGTTAGGAAACCTCGCCAGCAAAGATGGGCACAAGACTTGTGCAGATGAAAAATTACCCAATTAAAAAATTAATCTTCATGCGGAGCGGTATGTGATTTTCAACACATAGCACTCCGCTGGAGTGCAAGAATGTAGTATACCGTTTTCTATAGACATAGCACTCCGCTGGAGTGCGGATTTTTCACGATGTTCCACTGATATGCTAAACTCGTAGAAAATAAACTTCTATTGACAACTCAACTTTCACAAGGTCAAGGTGTTACATCTTTCACACAACGAAATCCAAAATCGTTGTAATAAGTGGTCGTTGCAACTTCACTGTTCCGCAGCGCAACTCGTATTACCGTTGCACTACAAACGCGGGAACCACTACGTAACACACGATTAGACTGAATAGTTGAGGCATTTTCTATTACCCAGTCTATGTTGTTTGTACTCGACATTGCATCCTTGCTGGGTAAAATAAGGTTATTTTCAAGCCAGTCAACAGCGGTGGCGCCTAAAATAGGATTTTTGTATGGTGAATTTAAATAAAAGTTAGGTTCAAACGCATCCAGACACCATTCCCATACATTGCCTGCCATATCATGAAGTCCATAGGGATTGGGCAGATAACTGCCAACGGGTGCGTTCAATTTGTGACCATCATCAACACTGTGATCTGCGTAATTCTTATCTGAGTTTGTATCGGCAAAGTTACATTGCGTGCCATCTGGTGCATCATCACCCCATGGATACAATTTGCCTTTCAAACCACCTCGTGCGGCTCTTTCCCATTCTGCTTCTGTCGGCAACCTTTTGCCTGCCCACTTTGCATACGCCATTGCGTCATGCCAACTCACACAGACAGCGGGATGTTTATCAGTTGGTGAAAATTGGGCAATCCAAGGGGGTAATGGACGATGTCCTGTCTCCTTAACAAACTTCTTATATTCACCAACGGTTACTTCGTGTATGTCCATATAGAACGCGTCCACATAAACTTTGTGAACGGGTTTTTCGTTAGTTCTATAATTATTACTTCCCATTTCAAACTCTCCTGCAGGAATCAGCACCATTCCTTCGGGTGCCTCCGCCTCTTTATCTTCAGCAGGTCCAAGTAGAGAAATGGCAAACGTGCATATCACAGTTAAAACTAAGAGAACCATAACATTTTTCATACTTTTTCTATAGGTCTGCAAACTTCACCTATACCCTCCTCTAAATATGTGATGAAACAGAAACCTTGTCTTATGCTATGAGATAATTGATTTTTTACGTTTCAGATGCTTGCCACTGTAGCGCTGCTTCTAATAACGCATTCGCCAAAAATTCTGGGTTTACCTCGTCTTTTCCTCGGAAAGTGCGGACCCGTTCACCACGAATCTTTAGAACGGCAAGATCCTTCCCACCTAAATGGATTCCAACTTCAGCATTGCGCGTTTCACCAGGCCCGTTGACTTCACACCCCATCACAGCAACTTGGAAATCAATGCCGTGTTTCTCCAAAAGCTCCTCTGCAACAGCAACGATGTTTTCATAATTCGCATCGGGGTCCCCACGCCCACAAAACGGGCAAGAGACAATGTCCAGCATGTTTTCTGCCATACCGAGTGCACGTAAGAGTTCCTTTGCAGTTAACACTTCCTCAACAGGATCACCTGTGATAGAGATACGGATTGTGTCACCGATGCCTTCTAACAACAGTGTTCCGATCCCAAGTGTAGATTTAACATGCGCACGTCGTGGTGTGCCAGCTTCTGTTACGCCAAGATGCAACGGGTAACGAACCTTGGCTGAAAGTAACCGATTTGCTTCTATCATCCGCAGCGGATCACTGGATTTGACGGAGATCGCAATATCTGTAAAGTCATGTTCTTCGCAGATATTGACATGCCGCATTGCACTTTCTACCAACGCCTCTGCTGTTGGTGAGGGATACTTCTCCAAGAGGTCTTTTTCAAGAGAACCTTCGTTTACACCGATACGAATAGGAATATTTGCTGCTTTTGCAGCGGACAACACCTCTGCAATCCGATCTTCGTTGCCTATGTTGCCCGGATTGATACGGACCTTTGCTACGCCTGCGTCTACTGCGGCAAGCGCGTATCGGTAGTTGAAATGAATATCAGACACAATCGGCACTGGCGAACGTTTTACTAATGTGCTGAGTGCTTTCGCGTCTTTTTCATCTGGCACGGCAACTCGGACAATCTGCGCACCTGCTTCCGCGCAACGTTCAACTTGTGCTAACGTCGCATCAACGTCGTGTGTCAACGTGGTGGTCATCGTCTGAATGGAGATGGGACTACCATCGCCAATTGGTACTGTGCCGACCTGGATTTTTCGTGTTGGCTTCCGATTATTGATCTGAATAAGTTCTTTCATATTTATAGTGGTTGTCAGTTGTCGGTTTTCAGTTATCAGTTCAAGATTTTTTTGTTGCAGTCAATTCTTCTTGATAGATATTATTCAAAACTCTTCTAACTCGATCTTACAAGTGGTGTAAGTGCTTCAAGGAAACGTTCATTTTCCTCTTGTTTACCGATTGTAACCCGAATTGCGTCAGGATAACCGTATCCCGCCATTGCACGCACGATAACCCCTTTTTTCATCATGGTATCTGCTAAGTCAGCACCGGGTTGGTTGACAAAAACCATGATAAAATTCCCTTCAGTTTTGATATAGCGAAGACCTAACTTGTCAAATGCTGTGTAGAGAAATACTTTACCAGCTGCGTTCAGTTCTTGGCTTTTCTTAACGTGATCTGTATCCTTGAGTGATGCACGTGCTGCTGCTTGTGCTACTGCATTACAGTTAAACGGTTGACGGACAGGATTCATCGTTGCAATAATGGAGGGAGGCGCGATGCCGTATCCTATCCGTAAACCTGCAAGACCGTATATTTTAGAAAATGTTCGGGTGATAATGAAATTACGTTCTTCCATTACGTAAGGCAATGTCTGTGGATAATCGGGATGCGAGACATATTCATAATATGCTTCGTCAAAGATAACCAATACATTTTCTGGCACTTGCGCCATAAATTGTGCTGTTTCTGCAGCCGTAACCATTGTTCCGGTTGGGTTGTTTGGATTTGCGATGAAGATAGCCTTTGTTTTATCTGTTATTGCCGCTGCCATTGATGGCAAGTGGTGTGCATCTTTCAGCATCGGCACAACAACGGGCGTTGCTCCGCAAACTGTGGTGACCAGTTTATAGACGACAAACGCACCTTCTGCATAAATCACTTCGTCCCCAGGACCGAGATAGGTTTCACCGACGAGTTGTAGTACCTCGTTAGAACCGTTTGTTAAAATCAGATGTTCTTCGGTAATATTAAGATGCTTGGCTAAATCTGCTTTGAGATAATAGGCATTTCCATCAGGATAAAAATGTGCCTGCTTGGCACTCTCTTGAATTGCTTGCATTGCTAAAGGAGAGGGACCGAGTGGGTTTTCATTTGATGCCAACTTGATAATATCAGAGATACCGAGTTCGCGTTTGACCTCTTCAATCGGTTTGCCGCCCTGATATGCCTTAATGGTTTCAATACCGGGTTTCGGGGTTAATTTTTTCTTTTTTGTGCTCACGGGTTTCCTAATGTAAAATTTTTGTTGTTAGTTGAGATTCATCTTCTAACTTGTTTTCCGATGTTTTCTATGCTTTGCTTTTATAGTATAGCATAGTTTACGTCTGAGTGTGTAAAGTTTTCGTACAAAGCATATTGTCGGTGAGTTTCGCTTCGCCCTCCTCGATCTACACATTGAATTAGGACGTTGCACGTCACATTTAGGACGTATTTCACGTCACATTTAGGCGTTTTGCACGTCACAGTGACGTGCAAAAACCCAGTCAGTATAAGGATTGTGACGTGGAATTTGAGCTTTTTTGTTTTTTCTTCTCTTTTCTTTAGAAATTTTGCGTATATTGAGAAAACTATTCAATTATGTGATAATAATATTAACATATATACATTGGTTTGTCAAGTTAATTTTTAAAAAATAATCATTGGCAAAAACTTTACACACCCTTACGTCTTTTTTCAACTTGCTATCCATCAGTAATTGTGGTATAATTAAAATGGGTATTCTGAAAAGGAGGCGGAGATACGGATGGCATACATAATTTGTGAACCTTGTATAGACGTAAAGGACACTGCCTGTGTTGAGGCTTGTCCGGTAGATTGCATACATACCGTTGAAGGCGAAAATCAACTCTACATTGATCCTGGTGTGTGTATTGACTGTGCAGCGTGTGTTCCCGCATGTCCTGTGGAAGCAATCTATATGGAAAGCGAAGTGCCAAGCCAGTGGGAATCATATATTGATATAAACAGCAAATTCTTTGAGACATTCGTTTATCCTGAAACTGAAGGTGACGATGCTGATGATGCAGGGGCAGGAAAAAAGAAAGAACAAGGAGTTCCTGAAGAATTTGTGCAGCTGCCAGATGCAGTCGGTTCATCCTTGCGTGCGCCTTTAGGTTTGCTAACTATGCTCGGACAACCGATCTTGGGTGCGTTTTCAGCGAGTTTCAAAGCACAGTTAGAAGAGATAGCAGGGAATCCTCGTGTTTTCAGTGCTGCTGTTTCAACTGGGATTAACAGTTTAATCAATCTGATTCTGTATCCACTCGTGCTTTTCTTCATTCAAACAAGAGGCGATATTGCCAATCTTTTTACACCTGCAGGCAATTTCATGATCTTTTTAGGAATAGTTATTGCTATTGTCGAAGGTATGTTTCGTTTTAAAGCGGAACTCACTTCAACACCTGATGATGAACAAGCTCGCTATGGCGCTTCTTTCTACGGATGGATACCCTCACTCTTTGCTACGCCGATTCTCAAAGCGATGCGTTCTGTTTTGGTAAACGACCCCGCAGCACAGCGAACAACAATGCCCGGTGCCGTTCAGACTGACGGTTCAATTTTCTCCGATGATATAAAAGAACGATACCGCCGTTACGGAATGGTTAATCGCGTTTTGGAAACTGCAGATTACTATCAGATTGAGATTGAGTTTCCACGATGGGTGCCAAATTCGTCTGCCAAAGAAACTTTTGAGCTTCCAGATAGAATGCCACATTACGATTATGAAGTTTATCTCAGTTCTCCTTATGCTTCTTCGGATGCTTCTCCTGCGCCAGAGAGCGTTGTAACAGTGCAAACCCAACTTCCCAGAGATCCTAAAAAGCCTCAGCAATTTGCAGATCCGAGATTTGAGAAAGTTGTTGGGCGTACCAGTTCATTTCCAGATGGTTTTAGAAATATCTTTCCTATTCCCGGACAACCCGAAGATTTCCACGCAAAATATAGGAATAGGATGCTTGAAATTGTTGTGCCGAAGACAGGAACGTATGATGAACTGGCGTTAGAACAACCTGTTCACTATGCAAAGCTTAAGGGATAGAGAGAAGTTAATCGCTTGGGATAAAGATTACCTCTGGCATCCTTTCACACAGATGCGTGATTGGCTGACAGATGAACCGATTATCATTGAGCGCGGTGAAGGGGTATACCTGATTGATATTGATGGGAATCGGTATCTTGATGGAATCGCCTCTATGTGGACAAATGTTCACGGACACAACCATCCTGAATTGAACGCTGCCCTTAAAGCACAGTTAGATCGGATTGCTCATTCCACACTTCTCGGTTACAGCAACATTCCAGCAATTCAACTCGCTCAAAAACTGGTTGAGATTACACCATCAGGACTCAACAAAGTTTTTTACTCCGATAACGGTTCAACTGCGGTTGAAGTTGCACTGAAGATGGCGTATCAGTACTGGCAGCATAAGGGACAACCGCAACGTAATCTGTTTGTTCACTTTGATAAAGCATACCACGGCGACACAGTTGGTGCTATGAGTGTTGGTGGTATTGAAAGTTTCCATAGCACCTTCAGTTCCCTCCTTTTTAAAAGTATACGCGTATCCGTTCCTGAAACCTATACACCCCCTAAATCTGTAGATACACCCAAGAATCTTTCTGCCGAATTAGTAAAAACGCATTGGCTCAATGCAGTTGAGCGTGTTCTCTCCGAACATTCCAAACAGATTGCAGGAATCATTTTAGAACCGTTGATACAGGGTGCAGGGGGCATGCTAATTTCTCCAAAAGGGTTTCTGAAGGAACTCGCTGCATTAGCAAAAAAGTGCGAAACTCTGCTGATTGTTGATGAGGTGATGACGGGATTGGGACGCACCGGAAAAATGTGGGCATGTGAACATGAAAACGTTACGCCTGACCTTTTATGCACGGCAAAAGGACTCGCAGCTGGCTATTTACCACTCGCAGCAACTTTAACCACCGATGAAATCTATAATGCCTTCCTTGGCGAATATCGTGACCTCAAGACTTTTTTTCATGGTCACACTTTTACAGGAAACCCATTAGCATGTGCTGTGGCGTTAGAAAATATTGCGATTTTTGAACGAGAAAATCTGCTTGACCGTCTTCAAATAACTGTCAAACATTTCAACAAACGTCTTCAGGAATTCTATGTGCTGCCACATGTCGGCGATGTGCGTGTCTGCGGCATGGCTGCGGGTGTAGAATTAATGAAATACCCAGAGACCAATACTCCTTATCCGTTTGAAGAGAAAGTAGGTATCCGGGTTTGTAAAGCTGCACTTGCTCAAGGCGCAATACTCCGACCGCTTGTCAATACCATCGTCCTGATGCCGCCTTTACAAATATCAATTTCTGAATTAGATTCTCTCCTTGATATTACCTATCGTGCTATTTCTGAAGCAACAGGATAACTTCAGATTAACCTTATATCAATATATCAATTCTAATAAATAAAAATTCCATTACGGAAATTTTATGGGATGAAATATAATGGGAAAATATCCTCTGTAGGAGCGATCTCCTTGTCGCCTCTACAGAAGAAATCCGAGTTAACTTCCTATACGGTTGTGGCAATAGAGAAATCGGGGTTAAAAGCCCCTCCTACAAGAAAAAGCAATGGTTAATGACAAAACTTTACACAACCAATCAAAATTAAGAGATTGTCAAAAATCGTGTAAACTGCTACAATACTTAAGTCCATGAGGTGTTCCTTTTGTTATGTTGTGATAAAAACAGCATAAAGGAAATCCGTGGCTCAGAGTAATTTTGTAGGGAAATTTAGGTTTTACCGATTTATGAATAAAATCCTACTGTTCATTTTGGGAATTATCGTTGTCGTAGTTTGTGTTCTGATTCTTGTTGAAATTTTGCAGGCACTTTTCACTTTTGTAATTTTCGTGTCGGTTTTAATAATTGTCGTGGGTGGTGCGTTTTTGATCCTCAGGCAATCTTTAAGAAATAGAGAACACAAACTATGCGGGGTGCAAACTACAACGTATTTTTAAAAAGGAGTATTGCCATGAAAAAAGATCCTAAATTTTTAATTTTTACTAAGAATTTAGTCGCAATTCTATTGGGAATTGTTCTGATAGCTTGTTCAGCAAGTCCAATTTTCGCAGCGAAGCGTAATAAGGAGTATATTGCAAAACAAATTTCCAACTTCAGGGTAGACGGTGATTTTCGTGAGTGGGAACGCGCGGAAGCTGTTGCCTTTGATGAGTTAAAAGATGCTGGAGCAGAATTGCCTAAAGCGAATGACTTTACCGGTAAAGGACGCGTCGCATGGAATGCAAAAGACCCAACACGTGTCTACTTTCTTGTTGAAATTACAGACGATGAACTCCAAGACATCCATCCACATAATAGTAAATGGTGGGAGGATGATAGCGTCGAATTTATGTTCGATTTCGACAACGAAGTGGTAAGGGCAGCGCTTGTGCAGTGGACCCTCGGCGCCAATGGAAAAGATATGTCCGCCGCTGCATCGCCAGACAATACGGAATGGGCACTTTCCAAGAATGGTGATAAATACATCTACGAAGTTGCCATTGACCCAACGAAACCACGCGGTCCAAATCCAGGTAATCCAAATACCGGAAAAAACTTTAAAGCAAAAGATGGATTAACTGTTGGATTTAGTTTTCATATGAATGATTGTGAAAATGGGAAACGTGAACATCAAATCGGATGGATAGCCGGTAATGCATGGGATGCACTTGCCTTTGGAGATCTTACTTTTGATAAAGAGTTTTTGGATGTGGAACCGTTAAGCAAACTTGCGTTAACATGGGCGGCTCTCAAGCAGTAATTTTCTACCATGCCTAATTTCCAAGGACATAGTTTCTCTTGTCTACATGCCTACTTTAATTCAATCCTTCCAATTGAATTACTTGCCGCTTGCTGCTCAAACTTGTTGACTTCTGTGATGAATAGAAACCTATAACCTGGGAATTTCCGAATGTATAATCTAAATGGAAAAGTTGCTTTAGTGACAGGTGCGGGTGGTAGAAACGGTATCGGACGTGCTATTGCCACGCGCTTGGCAAAAGAGGGCGCAGGTGTAGCTGTCAACGATATAGCCGAACATCCTTATGCCACAGACGATACGGAGTGGCATGGGTTGCCGGATGTCGTGCGCGAAATCGAAGCGATGGACCAACGCGCTATAAGTGTTGTTGCAGATGTATCAGATGCAAAGCAGGTTGGCGAAATGGTTGATAAAACCGTCGCTCATTTTGGAAAGATTGACATTCTCGTTAACAATGCAGGAACAAAGGCAGGGAAGGATCGTGTACCTGTCGTTGACCTTGCAGAGGAAGATTGGGACAGGGTGCAAAATGTCAACGTGAAAGGGGCGTTCCTCTGCTGCCAAGCGGTGGCACGCCATCTCATCGCACAGGGAACAGGTGGCAAAATCATCAATATCTCTTCTGTAACGGGCAAACGGGGTTCGGCACGTTATGCAGCATACAGTGCCTCAAAATTTGCTGTAATCGGTTTGACACAATCTCTTGCCCATGAACTTGCACCGTATCAAGTTAATGTCAATGCTATCTGTCCAAGTCTTGTGGATACCGAACGCGTTGCACATTTAGCTGCTGCTATGATGCCTGCGGATCTCTCTGCTGATGAACAACGCGCAGAGTTTGCCCGTCGCGCTGAGACATCCGTGCCGTTAGGAAGACTCGCTGAAGGTGCTGATGTGGCGAATATGGCAGCATTTCTCGCCTCAGATCAAGCCGCTTATTTGACGGGATTGTCTGTCACTGTATCGGGCGGTTTGATGATGGATTAGTTGTAGGTCAGACTGAACGCGGTGAAACCTAACAATACTTTTAGCCGAAAAGTCGAGATTTGGAGATCGCTCCTACAGTGAAGAACCTAAATCCAGAAGCCAAAATGCTTGACAAAATCCTGAAGACCGTTTAGAATTCACAAAAAATCGGACTGGAGACAAGAATGAAACTCGCGATATGTAACGAAATGTTTGAAGATTGGAAGATTGAAAATGTGTTTACCTACGCTGCAGAACTCGGATACGATGCGGTCGAAATTGCACCATTTACATTGGCGGACTCGGTTTTGGACATCAGCGAAGCAGAGAGAACACGCGTCCGCAAAGCTGCTAAAGACGCAAAGATAGAAATTGCAGGACTTCACTGGCTACTCGTCTCACCGCCAGGACTCTATATCAACCATCCAGACGCGGATATCCGAAAGGAAACACGAGACTATTTGCTTGCACTCATTGAACTTTGTGCAGATTTAGATGGGCAAATACTGGTTTTCGGGTCACCGCAGCAACGCAATGTCATGGAACCGCTCAGTTTTGAACAGGCATGGAATTATGCACGGGATACCTTCGCGGAAGGTGCAGAACTTGCTGGTGAGAGAGACGTAATATTGTGCATGGAACCGTTGTCAAGTGATCAAACGAACTTTATTTCTCACCCTAACAAAGCAGTTGAAATGGTTAATGCTGTGAATCACCCTAATTTTCAGATGATTTTGGACGTTTGTAGTACCGCAAAAGAGGGGTTGGACATGCCGACGCAGATTCGCAACTGTGCCGAACACGTTGCGCACTTCCACTCCAACGACGACAACGGTTACCTGCCCGGTTCCGGCAATGTGGATTATCCTCCAATCATTGAAGCATTAAAAGAAATTGATTATCAAGGTTATGTCTCAACAGAGGTCTTCGATTTCAAACCCGACCCGAAGACAATCGCAAAACAAAGTATCGAATTTTTGAATTCCTTATTATGATATCTGAATTCCGAGACTGCTATAACGCTTATAACAAACTCAGAACAGAAATGGGGCGTTGGCTCAAACAGAGCATGCTCCTTGACCCGCCCGGTCCGAACAACGGTGGTGAGGATGAGGCAAATTATGCACTTGCATGGTTTCCACACTATTTAATCACTGGCGACCCAACTGTTTTGAAACACTTTGATATGCTTAAAGAAGCACTTCTCGGTTGGGTGGAACGGGATTGTGTGCATGGGTATGAACCGAAGGCGGAAGCACACCATGGGACTGAACCTTTCCTGCTATTTCTGCCTCGCTATATCGGGCTAAAACCCGATGACACTGAGGCAATTTCCCTTTTAACAGATGCCGCTGAACATATCGGAAATTGGGTGCCGGAGATACCTGCCTGGTACGATTATACGCGAGATGCGTTTATCGGCTACAATATCGGCACGCAATATGTTGAAAACGATGAGAAAAATGCTTATGAATTGGCGGAGCACTTCCGTTTTATCCACATCGCTTTGGCAGCGTATAGTGTTACAGGCGAAAAGAGATATGTGGAGTGGGCATTACGGTATGGACGTAAACGTGCTGAACGGCTCATCAACGCACCGAATCCGATACCGCTACTCTGGGATTTAGACGAAAATGGACTTAGCGAGGCAGAAGTTGACGCAAAGAATTTACATCGCCTTGTCGCAAGTTCGCATCACATTCCCGGGGACCCATTAGCAGGAATTGAAAACCTATTGGCATCTGGTGCTATCTATGCCTTAGGTGATCTCTATCTCTTATCTGGAGAAGAGGTTTTCCAAACCGCAGCGAAGCGCATTGTTGAACCGCTTGTAACAGCACTCAGTGATCCCTATAATGACCCTGCAGCCGCAGCACTTAGCTATTATCGATGGACTTTTAACGACATCTGTTTTGATGCTGCTATTACTGAAGGTTTACAGGGACTCCCACCTGCTTCACCAGAATTGCTGGCTCTCGTTTTTCCACAAGAAACTCGTCGCAGAGAACTTGGCGTGGGAAAACGGTCAGATATGGCGTATTGGGGAGAATGGTCGGATGATGGTTCAGTAAAACCTATTCAAGAGCCTTCAACAGCAACGTTAACACTTGCATATCAGGTAACAGGTGAGGTTGCTTATGCAGTTAGAGCATTGCAAAATGCAGCTACACGTCTGAATATCGCACGTCGTGTACTACGCGGAGGAAGAGAACACGCAGATATGGGAGGCGCGGTTTGCTCAATTGCCGCAGGGCACGGACGCAATTGGGGGCAGGGGGCAGTGACTGCATGCTACGGTCCTTTGCTTCTGGGTACTCGTGAGATTTTAGGGAGGGTTGTTCCGCTCATAGCCATCAAAAAATCAGATCAACAAAATCAGATGCCTTCAACGCTTCTCTCATTGGTCAGACCTATTGTTGGTAAAGATAACACCGCGGAGGTGGTTTTCTACAATAGCGGCGATTCATCTCTCAGGTTTGCGTGGCAGTTACAAGGTAATGTTGATGCGTTAGATAAAGAGGGGAAAGAATTTAGTTCAACTGAAGAGAACCCATGGCACGAAGAAACACTTGAGGCAAACGAGATTCAAAAGCGGCTGATATAAAATAATTTATTAGGATTTACGTGCGGTATTCTGTTCATCGTCTTTTATTTTTCATCAGATTTAGGGAAACATAGTAGACCGACTATGGCAAGAATATATCCAATTGCAGATAGAGATGCACCATATTGAGTATTATCAACCCGATTGCCAGAACCATTGGCGAGGCTTCCACTAAAAAACAGAATAAGAAAACAGATGAGTCCGATGCTAATGCTAATAAGCAATAACTTTGTTGGTATAGATTTCCATGGAGTTTGTCGGTTTAACGTATAAATAGTGATGCCGACAATTATCAAAGAGGCGACAAAAGAAATTGTAATGAAGTTGATCCCACTTTCGAGGAACTGAATTAGCGTTACTACCCAACATAAAAGCCCTAATCCGCTCATGATAAGTCCAAGAGTTATGAGTCGAGGCTTATCACGAGATTTTTGGCTCAGCACATAGTAACCGACTCCGACAACAATTGATGATGCGATAAAAGCAAGTGTAATAGGCCATCCTCCGCCATTTGCTAACATAGCCCCTGAGTAATCGTCTTTCCACGGCAACACAAAAGAGAAAAATGCTAAGATTCCACCTGTTAATGTAATAAACCGTGAGTACTGTTTCATTCTTCATCTCCTCCAACATTTACTTCCTCTTCTTGTGTGCCTTGAGATTCTGGACTATTTGCTTTTTCAATAAAACTTAAAACGCCAATTATTGCCAGAATATATCCAACAGCGGTCAGAAATGCACCATATCGCGGACTGTAGAGTTTGCTATCTCCCATTTCAATATTCAGGCTACCCCCAAGAAATAGGATTAGAAAACAGCAGATTCCAATGCCACTACTGATGAGTACTAAGAATGTAGACCAGGATTTCCATGGTGGGTGTCGGATTAATCTAAAGATACTGGCACTGGTGATAGTTAAGGCAGCAATAAAAGCAATCATTATGAAGTTGATTCCTCTATCAAAACTCAGGAGTATTGGGATAAAACAAGATAGAATCCCAATGCTACCCACGATGAGAGCCAGAACTTGGCGCCAAGATATTCGAAAGACATGTCGGTTCACTACATAAACGCTAATACCAAATACTGCCAAAGCAAGGATAAATACAATTACAACAGCACTTATTCTACTTATGTTAGACACAAATCTACCACTAATCGTCGTCTCAAACAAAAGAAGATATAAAAAAAGTCCAATACTACTTAAGGTGAGTGCCACTATTTTAGACATAGGATTCCAAGAGGTGTATCGGTTCAGCATATAAATGCTAATACCAATAAACGCTAAAATAAGAGAAAGAAGAATTGCAACCAAAGTGCCTTTACCAAGGTTAGCAAGTTGAGCACCTGATAAGTCGCCTTCCCAAGGCAGCGCAAAACAGAAAAATGCTAAAAGTCCGCCAATTAGTGTGATAAACCTCGAATACTTTTTCATCTTGTTTCTCAGAAATCAATATCCGACAATAGATAGAACACGCGTGCAACGTTAGAAGAAGTGTAAACTTCCCTGTTCAGTCTTTTCCTCCAAAGTATCAGATTTTGGAATGTTACATGCCCCGATATAAGTAAGGATGAACCCAATAATTACCCCATATCCACCTAATTGAACCCTATATATTTTATATAGATTGAATTCAAATTCTGCCTGCGGATTTCTTGCTAAGTATGTACCAATAACTACGATGGCGTAAGGTCTGAAGTGCCATCGATTTTTTAGACCAAAATTAGTAAAAGTTTAGACAAGTTTTTCCTCAAATTCAATCGATGTCAAATACCTTGTTGATGTAAACTGACAAGCCAGCTTTTGAGTTGTGATAGTTTCTTTCCAATACCACCTTCAGCCTCAATAACTTTGCTGAAGTATTCGTCCCAGTCAAAACCTTCAAGTGTCTTTCGGTATCTTGCCCCCAAATTGATATACCCCTTGTCGTAGTCTTTCCCATCTAAAAACGATCTCATATCTTCTTGGACACTTGCGCGTAAGGTGTCAGACTGCTTGTCTGTCATGAGTTGATCGTAATCTTCAATCTTATCGTCCCATTTGAGAAAACCGAGTTTAGCAGAGATGATAGCAATATCAAGGACATCTGTTGGAAAATACGCTTCCCTTTGAGCCTTAGCAATTACCCGATACATCTGTCCATCATAGCGTTGGTATGCAGGAATTGCCCCAGGTGTTTTGATTTTACGTCCTGAACAACTAATAATAAGCAATGATTTTTTCATGATTTCTCCTTTATTTGTGATTGGAAGTTTATCGTAAGAGGTATTTCACCTTTTCAACACCTATAATGATGAAATGTACCCACTTCAAATTACCTGTGTGTCAACTTCATCCATGTTCGGTTCCATCTCAAACACAAACCGTAACGAAGAACAAGACGCAACAGGCAACCCCATTTCTCGCATACGATCAATATGCAAGTTTACAGCCTCAGTAATCAATTCCTTCGTTTCCTCAAGTGTTTCTGCAACAGCAATACACCCAGGTAGATCAGGAAGATAAGCGCCAAAACCGCTATCAGATTTTTCTAAAACAACTAAATACTCCATCGATCCATTATCCTTTAAGACCCGCCTGTTTAAGAATACTATTACGAGTTTCCACGACGAAGATCATGACCTAAATGACCCGCAACAGTAACAACACAAGGTTTTATAACATGTTTATAGTGTCTATGACTACCTTTTTGTCTATCAAACACCCATCCGTCATCTTCTATAACTTTTATTATATCACGAACTTTTCTAATACGACTAAAATTAATTCCATTGTGATTACCGGTATTTTTTGCCATTTCTCAGCGGGACACCAATAAGTGTATCATGATAGTAAGTGGTAGATTTTTTGAAAATAATATGCAAAGAATCACGGAATACCATGAGGTATTCATTTGAAATCGTGCCATAAGTTATTAGCAATCGAAATATATTTTTAATTTATCAAAAGTCAAAACACCGACAAGATTAACTATACGTTATAAAAATAAGGCGTTCATGACTTCAATGAAAATAACAGATCTTCTTATATATATATATATAATATTCGCTTTACCTCCAAAAATTAACATTAAATGCAGAAAAATTGCATTTTTTCTCGCAAAATTCGCAAAAAAAGCGTATTTTTTCATATTTTACGAAAATTTTTAGTAAAATATACCAAATGATGTAACTGTAGTCTGAGAAGATCGCTACATCCAAGCAAGTTTATTTTTAACTCTATGTAAAAAAAACACGATCTCAGTTCAAGTTATCAGCTTATGTTGGGATAACAGAAAAACGGGTGGATAAATTCATCATTTAGAGACTCAAAAGGAACACAACGAAACATGAAAGGAATCTACCGTAATTCTTTGCTTAATTTTTAACAATAGATTATCATGTTCTGTAATTCGCGTTGAAAACTTAACATGAACAGAAAGAAATCGTCCAAACTTTAGCATAATCACGGTAGATTACAGAATTAATTAGACATGGTTGAACGATAGGAAGGAACTCTGATTTCCAACGATATTCAGGTCGCGATTCGGAGATCGCTTCTACAGCAAACGTGTATATCTAATTGTATAATTCACTATAAGAAGGACTTTAACAATGCCAGTCGTTGCTATTCCAGCACTCATGCGTAACCTAACAGATGGTGAAGATAGTGTCACTATCCCCGGTGCCACCATCCGAGAGGTTATTGACAACCTTGAAACTCGTTACCCAGGAACAAAAGCGAAACTCTGTGACGGTGACCGTATCCATCCCAGTATCGGTGTTTATATCAACGGTGTTGTCACCAGAGTAGGCATGCACGCACGCGTTGACGCAGATGCAGAACTCCATTTCCTCCCTGCCATCGGTGGTGGCATTATATCAAATTAGCACCCAGAAGCAATATGAATTTTCAAAGACACTGCGACCACTATCTACAGACAATAAACGAAACACGAACCAGCCCTAATGCAACCCCCGAACTCTCTTTACACACACATCTCCAAACGTTTCTGAAAGCAGTTTCCGCTGAATGTTTTGACAAACCCGACATTACATTCACACATGAACCGAAAAAAATTGACCAGATTGGACGACCCGACTTTATTGCATCAGATGGTTTTCTACCCATTGGCTATATTGAGGCGGAAGAATACGGCACAGACCTAAACAACCTTACAGGACATGCCGCAGAACAGAATGAACGTTTTAAGGAAAACCTTGATAACTTTATCCTTACCAATTTTGTTGATTTTGAGTTGTGGCGGGATGGGCAGTTGTATGCAACCGCACGAATTGAAGGCGAAACCGATAATTTAGAATCGCTATTAGAAATGTTTTTAAACGCTGGACATGTCCCAATTACCTCTCCAGAGGCACTTGCAAAATACCTGGCAAGACGGACGCGCGAACTACAAACACAGATTGCAACAACACTCACCGATGAGGACAGTGAGACCTACAGTATGTTCAACGCGTTCAAGGAGACGCTGCTCGCGACGCTAACCCCTGATAAATTTGCGGATATGTATGCGCAAACCCTCACCTACGGGTTATTTGCTGCACGCTGCACACAACCGAATGCAACTAATTTTTCACGATCCACCGCTGTAAGGTCACTGCCACGATCAAACCCGTTCCTGATACGACTCTTCCACCACGTTGACTCTCCGACACTGGAAACGAATGTCAACTACATTCTGGATGACATTGCAACGCTCCTCCAAAATGTTCCGACAGAGATGCTCCGGACGGCATTTACTGCCAGAAATCATCTTGAGGATCCGGTGATACATTTTTACGAGACATTCCTAAAGGAATATAATCCAGAACTCCGCTTTGAGCGCGGTGTTTTTTATACACCGCCACAAGTTATCTCCTACATTGTCAAATCTGTGGATAGCCTGCTCAAAACAGAACTCAACAGACCTGATGGACTTGCAGATGACAATACGCTCATCCTTGATCCTGCCACGGGGACTGGCGGATTTCTGCTGACAGTGCTTGACCACATCCAAGAATATGTTACGAGCAATTACGGGACCGGGGATTGGAACCCATATATCAACGAGCGTCTCGTCAAACGGATATTTGGGTTTGAACTGCTTGTTGCACCTTATACAATTGCACATCTGAAGTTGAGTCTGTTTCTGCAAGCGCAAGGGTGGCGTGCGAATGAACGTCTCGGAATCTATCTAACCAATGCTTTGGAACAACCAGATGAAATGCAAGCACCCTTACCTTTTGCTGCGTTTATCTCTGATGAAGCAAATGCAGCACTCTCCGTGAAACGTGACGAACCTATTCTTGCTATCCTCGGCAATCCTCCCTATCCTTTAGAATCTGCTAATCCGAGTCGTGTGGGAAGAAATTTAACTTTTATTGGTAGACTCATTGAAGATTATATGCCTGAAGATGGTCAAGAGTTACGGATATGGGACCAAAAGAAACCGCTTCAATCTGATTACGTTAAATTTATCCGTTGGGCACAGTGGCGAATTGATACCAACGGTGAAGGCGTTATCGGCTATATTGTCAATAATAGTTTTCTTGCGGGAGCAACTTTTCGTAAAATGAGGCACTCCTTAATGCAAAGTTTTAACATCATTTATTGTTTGAATGTGCACGGGAACAGCAGATTTGGAGAAACTGTCCCTATGGGTAAATCTGATGAAAATGTGTTTGACATCCAGCAAGGCACAGTTATTTTATTATGTGTTAAGAAAGAAGATAATGATTCCTTGGCAAAAGTTTACTACGCTGATGTGTGGGGAACTCGTGAGAAAAAAAATGAAATTCTTCTCAATACCGATGTCTATTCTACCAAATGGTGTGAACTTAATCCGACTAAACCTTTTTACTTTTTTGACCCACATGCAAAGGAACAGACGGACGAATACAAATCAGGATGGAGAATCCCTGATATATTTCATAACAACTCTATTGGAATAATTACTGCCCGGGATAAATTGACAATTCATCTAAGTGTTGAAGAGTTGCGAGAAACTGTAAATGATTTTGCTTCTCTCTCAGCAGATGATGCAAGAAAAAAGTATGAGTTACGAAAAGACTCTCAAGACTGGAAAGTACATCTTGCCCAAGCCGACCTACGAAGACATCCTGATGCGATCCAACATATAAAGCCAATTCAATACCGCCCGTTTGACACGCGATGGACCTACTATACAGGACAATCGCGAGGTTTCATTTGTGCACCGCGTCCTGCAATTATGCATCATCTGATGGAAGAAAACCTTGCACTTTGTACACACCGTAGTCTCAGAAGTGCTACCGCTTGGCAGCATGTATTTACTGCCAACTGCCTTATTGATGGCAATTGTATTTCAAATAAGGACGGTCCCACACACGTATTCCCACTTTACCTATATCCAGATTCAGGAGGGTTAGGACTTGAAACAGAACGTGAACTCAATTTCAAATCCGCCTTTCTCACGGCACTTTCGGAGTCGTTGGAATTGCCGCAGACTGCACCGTTAAACCTACCCGAGGGCATTGCACCAGAGGAGATTATTGCCTATATCTATGCTGTGCTTTATAGTCCTACCTATCGCGAACGGTATTATGAGTTCCTAAAATACGATTTTCCGCGCATCCCCTTGCCACAGAATATTGACCAGTTTCGCAAACTCGCAGCATTAGGGCAAGAATTGATTAATTGGCATCTGTTAAAGGATGTGCAGACACCGCCTCGCCATCGGTTTGAAGGGGAAGGCGAAGGTAAGGTTTCAAAGGTTATCTATGAAGATGGCAAAGTATTCATTAACGCTAACCAGTATTTCACGGATGTACCCGCAGAAGTGTGGGAATATGAGATTGGGGCTTATCAAGTATGTGAGAAGTGGCTAAAGGATAGAAAAGGAAAGGCGTTAAGTCATGAGGAGGTGCGCCAGTATCGTTCTATTTTGGTTGCTGTTGCGGAGACGTTGCGGGTGATGGGAAAGATTGATGGGGTACTTGAATTTTAGGTGCTTAATATTATACAATATTTGGTGTCAATGTGGTGAATTTCGGTAGTCTATGTTATGGAGATTATTATGCAAGAAAGGGAAATAAAGGATATATTGTTTAGCTTGGATCAAGAAAGGTTTGATAAAATTTGGACCGAGAAGAATTGGTTCAAGCTACAACTTGAATTTAAAACGAAAAGAGTAGAACTTTCTCAAAGTTTACTAATTTGGGTTGAAGAATCAGGCGATGCATGGTTACTCACTGATTTTGAGAATCAGAAGACCTACTATATCGAAAATAAACAGGATTCAGAAAGTAATCAGGATTCAGAAAGTAATCAGGATTCAGAAAGTAATTTGGTAACACAAGTATCGGAATTATCCGATCAGAATGAACATTTAAAGGACACTAAAGCAATTTGCTCTCGCCTACAGCAAAATCCTCAAACTGGTCATAGTCCTGAAGGAACACACAAGGGATTTACCGACCTCTTACAGAGACTTGATTTAGAAGAAATCGACGCAGAAGGATTAAAACGCTCCAACTTGTCAGGAAGCGGACTTGATTTTGAAAGTGTACATCCAGATTTGTTAGTTGTTTATGATATGCTTTGTGAAATTCTGACTTCGCCTCGAGAGAGCCTTATCAATTTACCTTATGGATTAAGAAACCTAAGCGATTGCTTACCACAATTTTATGAAAACGCGCAGAAGATTGAGAATTTTGATATTAGCGGTGAAAACCCGAGCGAAACGCACACAAATCTTTTAAATGAGATTTCTAATTACTGTAGTTCTACAAAAAGCACTTTGTTTCAGATTATAACTTATTTGAAGTCAACGCAAATTAAGCAAATTGAGTCTCAGATAAAGACTAATGTTTCCACTGCTATAGAAAATTTTGACACCGAAATTAATAGAGCAAAAAACAGCAATGACGAAGCTGAGGCAAAAGAAGCAGAGAGACAAAATGAGTTTAATAGACTTAAACTTGAATTGGAGAACCAATTAGGGAAAAAGTCAATCTCATCGCATGAGAAAATTTTTGCTGATCAGGCAAAAAAACACCAGAATGGTTCTTGGATTTGGCTTTTAGCCACTGTCTTGCTTGCTATTGGATTTAGTTACATTTTTGGAAGGTTTGTAATGGATTTAGGATCCACAGAAAGTCAATTTCTGTGATTCTACAAAATTTGGTTGCGAAAGGATTTTTTCTTTCCTTGATTTATCTGTTACTCAACCGTTCTATTAAAAATTATACTGCCGAGAAACATTTACAGACTGTAAACCGACATCGCCAGAATGCATTGGCCACATTTGGGGCATTTGTAGAAGCAGCGGGGGAAAATCGAGAAACACGGGATGCAGTCCTATTAGCAGCAACAAAAGCTATCTTTGATGCAAATCAAAGCGGATATCTGTCTGCAAAAACCAGTAGTTCTGACACCGCGAGTCCAGTACAGCAAATTATTAAGGAAGTGATCCCTACCAAATCAACTACAGACAGTAATTGAGGAATACGTAGGCAATATATCATGCACTCCACCAAAGAAGCAAATGGAAAACCAAAAGTTACCAGAAACTGAAGTCCTGAAACCTATTCCAGATAGATTAGTTGTCCTCACTTTTGATGACGGAAACAAATCAGATTATAATTATGTTGCGCCTCTGTTAAAACAGTACGGTTTTGGGGCAACTTTTTTCATTACAGAGGGTCTCGGTTTTCTGAACAACAAAGATCACTATGTTACATGGGAAGAAATCCGTTGGTTACACGATGAAGGCTTTGAAATCGGTAACCACACCCGACATCATAATAACATAAACACACTATCACAAGAAGAGTTTTTGGCAGAATTGCTACACATTGACAATCGGTGTGAGGCATATCAAATTCCTATTCCTGAGACCTTTGCTTATCCTGGAGATAGTCGCGGCCCTGAAGCGATAGAAGTATTGACAGAAAAAGGATATCCTTTTGCACGACGTGGTGTCGGGCCAGATTTTCCTTATGATTTAGAGGGTGGGCGTGGTCCAGCTTACGACCCTGATATTCATCATCCGTTGGTCATCCCGTCAACAGGTGTCCCCGGCCCAAACTATAAATTTGAGGATTTAGGTTGGGCAGTTGACCAAGCAAAGGATGGAAAAATTGCCGTTCTGACGTTTCACGGTGTACCCGCCCTTGAACATCCCTGGGTTAATGTCTCGACCGATCAGTTTAAGACCTACATGGATTATCTTCGTGACAAAAACTGTACCGTCATTGCGTTGCGTGATCTGGCTAAATACGTTGATGCATCAGAAACAACTGGAAAGAGCGTAACTTATTGGCCATAAAAAACCTCGATGAAGCGATAGTGTAAAGACAATCGCACCTATCTGGTATCGGTGTTTGCGTCAACAGTATTTTATCAGAATAGACTGTACGAACGCGTTGATGCATACGCTGAACTCCATTCCTCCCTACCATCAGCGACGGTATATAATGTCCCTCTTTTGTAGCACAAACTGTATGAAGATTAATTTCTTAATTCGGTAATTTTCATTAGGTATATTCGGAACATTTTAAGCGCTCTTCAGTCCCGTAGGGACGATATGTTTATAGCAGCGCGGACGACCTCATCCCTTAGTCCCGTAGGGACGATATGTTTTGAAGCATATCAACAATAAATATGCCGTTCCTACGGAACTAAAGAGGCGGTGGGTAACATTTTTCTATAAACATATCGTCCCTACGGGACTAAAGAAATTACCGAAATATTGATTTAATCTTCATTCAGTTTGTGCCATATTCCGTTTCATTTAAACCCTACAAATTTTGGAACATTTTGATGTATTGAGTGTGTATTTTAAAATACGGCACTTTGCTATATTTTTCATCTCTCAAAAGTGTCCATCAAAGATTAACCACTTTAGAAAAAGGAGAAACAATGTTCAAACAACTCGATCTCAAAGTAATTGGTGGTATAGTAATTATCGCGGTTCTTCTTGTAGCAGGCACATATTTTTTCTCACAACGAAGTTATAAACGTTTCGCATCAGACATCGGGGTATCCCCCGAATCCGCTACACCATCTAAAGCTACCTCCAAAAGTGATAAAACCGAGTCCGTCGAACAGTCTAAGGAAACACAATCACCAAAATCAGTTAACGAAAACATTAAGGTCAAACCAACGGTGAAGTCTGAACTGGCTAACACTGCAAAAGAAAACGAAGCAGCTGCTGAAAAAACAGAGACACCCAAATTTGATGCTTCATCGCTAATGTCCACATTTGGCATACCTGAAGAAGTTAAATCACTTCTTGATGAGGACGCTGAAGAGGCAGACTTTGAAAAGGCACAAGCTTATCTTGCTGAGAAATACGGTCAATCTGCCGAAGTTGATGCAATAATGGATAGACTGAAGCAGATGTCTGGTGGTCCAGTAGAACTTGACGATCTGACAGCGCTTTTTGAGGACTGGATAGAGATTTTGCCTGAGGAACAGCAAGAAAATCGCCGACAATTGATGGGTGTTCTAACACTGCTCAATCAGGCAAAGGCTCAGGGAGGTAGCAATCCAGTTCAAGTTATCGTTGGTACGGATTTAGATTTAGATCCGTCTCTGCTTGAAGGAGATAATGTGAAACGTTTTGAGATTGAAGATGCTAAAACGGAGATTGTAGACGTTAAAACTAAAAGGGTGATTATAGACGATTAAAGATATGTGTTTAAAACTCTCAAACAAAAACATGTCACCTAACTGATCACAAAGCGGTTAAAAACGCTTAAATCCCTTAAAATGCATAATTTTTACAAAAATCCTGCATTTTTTTACAATTTTATTTGACAAAGAAGTTTTTAAAGTGTATAATTAAGATTACCTTTCAATTTCAGGAAGGTAAAGTTGTTCTTTGAAAGTTAAATAGTGAACGTGACGTGCCTATTATATAGCTTGTGAGTGCGCTTCAATTATTTGAAGATGTACTTCAATACTTTTGTGGAGAGTATGATACCGGCTCAGGACGAAC
>JAPPCZ010000023.1 GCA_028824685.1 Candidatus Poribacteria bacterium | reverse complement strand
TTCAGTCCCGTTAGGGACGCAATGTTTATAGATCATGGGCGAACAGGGTCTCTTTAGTCCCGTAGGGACGATATGTGAGAACAAAGACATTAGATAAACATATCGTTCCTACGGAACTCAAGAGGTGCGTTTATTTCGTTTTTCTATAAACATTGCGTCCCTAACGGGACTAAGAAAATACCGGATTTATTTTTAATCTTCATACGGGACTAAAAGGACTCGTCCGACCTTTTTCTATAAACATATCGTCCCTATGGGACTGAAGACCATAAAAATATAGGATAGTGACTTTCAAACCATCTTTTTTTTATGAAATATAGTTATACAAATAGTTATTTAGCACAGATCGTTAACTAAGCATAGGTGGTAACTTAGATTATTTATGACAGATTCAATACTTATTAAAAATGAAGAGAGTACCGAATTGCCCCGCACGCTGTCTGCTACGGGGACCTCCGTTTCAATCATACCATTAGGAGGATTAGGAGAATTCGGACTCAACATGATGGTATACGAAACCGAAGATGACATCATTGTCATTGATACAGGTTTCATGTTGCCGAATGCAGATATGCCAGGCGTTGATCTGATATTTCCTGATATTCACTACCTTGTTGAACGTCAAGATAAAGTGCGCGGCATATTCCTAACGCATGGTCACGAGGATCACACGGGTGCTTTGGCTTATGTTCTTCAACAGTTAGATGTACCAGTTTACGGCACACAATTGACGCTTTCTATCGCAAGTGGTAGATTGAAGGAATACGGCGTATTGGACAAAGCAGAGTTGAACGCTATTGCGCCTGGGGATAATGTCAGTTTAGGCGATTTTTCTGCGGAGTTTATCCACGTTACACACAGCATTCCAGATTCGGTTGCAATTGCGCTGCGAACCCCAGCTGGTGTAGTTGTCCACACTGGCGATTTCAAATTTGATATGACACCCGTTGATGGTAAGTTGTCCGATATTCAGTCTTTAGCGCGATTGGGGGATGAAGAGGTTCTCTTACTACTCTCCGACAGCACAAATGCTAACTGGCCAGGACAGACACCTTCTGAACGGAGTATCTACGATGCAATAGACAATATCTTTCAGAAAACGGAGCAGAGACTATTTCTTTGCACTTTTTCTTCCAGTATACACCGTCTACAACAATTTATTGATTTAGCGGTGAAACATCGCAGACTGATTGGGGTTACAGGTCGCTCTCTCATCAATAATGTCCGCATTGCCACAGAGCTCGGTCACCTAAAAATTAACCCCGATTATCTAATTGATGCTCGCGATGCCGCTATGTTCAAACCGCATGAGGTTGTGATTTTAAGCACTGGTAGCCAAGGTGAACCGCGTTCAGCAATGGCGTTGATGGCACTTGACAACCACCCATTTTTAAAGGTAGAACCAAACGACACGGTTGTTATTTCCGCCCGTATGATCCCTGGTAACGAAAGATCCATTGGAAATGTTGTAAACCATCTACTCAGACGCGGTGCTAATATATTCCACGAGAAAAACGCAAATGTTCACGTCTCTGGGCACGGTTCAAGTGAAGACCTGAAACTAATGCTCAATCTCTTGAAACCTAAGTTTTTCGTTCCAATACACGGTGAATATCAGAACTTGGTACGACATGCTGAACTTGCTGAGTCTGTCGGTATTCCAAGGGACAATATTAGAGTGGCTGAAGATGGAGAACTGATTTCTCTTACACCTGAGTCGTGTGAAGTGTTTGAAAGGCAAGGGCGCTCTGGGCGTGTATTGGTTGATGGGAAACCGGATATTGAACTTGAGAGTATTGTTTTGCGCGACCGTATCCAACTTTCACAAGACGGAATGGTGATTCCCATTATTGTTCTGCATAGCGATGGTGGTGCAATTGCAACTGAACCCGAAATAATTTCTCGTGGTTTTGTCTATATGGATGAATCGGAAGAACTTTTTACTGAAGCGAAAGAGATTACGCGGAGTGTCATTGAAAATCTGAGTGATGAACAGAAGCATGAGACAGAAATAGTGCAGGATGCAATAAGAGGCGCACTGCGTAAGTTCTTCGCGAAGCAGATGCAGCGGAGTCCGTTAGTCTTGCCTGTTGTTATGCGGGTATAGCACAATATCGGGGTTGAAAACCCCTCCCACAAGAATATTTTTCAAAATGTTGGGTTTCGTGCCTCAACCCAACCTACGAACTATAAATTCCACAAAAGTACAGAATGATCTTCACTACCACTTGCAATTGTGCTGCCATCAGGCGAATACGCTACATTCTTAACAGAACCGATATGTCCCTTAAGTTCTTTTTTGGTTTGCCCTGTAACAGCATCAATTAAACGCACCGTGCCATCTCTACCACCGATAGCGATTGTGCTACCGTCAGGTGAATACGCCACACTCCAAATGTAAAACTTATATTCTGCAAGTATGTTTTTGCGGCGTGTTACCAATCCATCCCACAATCGTACCGTGCCATCGGAGCTCCCCGTAACGATTGTGTCACCATCAGGTGAATATGCAACCGAATTGACAACGTGCGTATGCCCTTTGAGTGACGTTTTGGATTGTCCTGTAGCAGCTTGCCATAGGATGACCATCTCATCCGAACTTGCAGTTGCAATTGTGTTTCCACCAGGTGAATATGCAATACTTCTTATAGACCCCGAATGTCCTTTAAGTGTGGCTTTTGGCTCTTCTGTGGCAACGTCCCAGAGTATTCCAATATTGTCCGCGCCGCCACTGGCGAGCGTGCTACCGTCGGGTGAATATGCTAATGCCCTGACATAATCTCTATGTTCTTTAAGTGTTGCTTTCGGATTGCCAGTAGTGCTATCCCATAACCATATCTCTTCATAACTACCAGTCGCAACTGTTTCGCCATCCGGAGAATACGCAACGCTCCAAACATATTCAGTATGTCCTGCGAGTAGGTTCACTTCTTCGCCACTGTGTGCATCATAAATCCATGTGCCGATGTCCCCTGCAACGGCGAGTCGAGTGCCATCTGGAGAGAACGCCACATTACCTATAATACTACTCTTGCCAAGTCGAAATTTTGCGCCTTCAGGTAATTCCGATTGTGATGTGTCTTGTTCGTTATTTGTGTTCATTAAATATGTTCCCTTTTCAAAGTTCTGGATAGAGTATAACATAAAAGCGGGTATTAAGCAATAGCCCAAATTTTAGTTTTCAGAGTCATTTGACATGCGGTGCGGTTAGGAAACCGCACCTACCAGTATTAGATTATCACTTGAATTCTCAAACGGTAATGTGTATAATTAATACTTGAATTAGCACACAAACCTACTCCAATTGAGTGTCGGGTCAACCGTCCATTTTAATTCTCCATAAGCAGAAACAGAACAGAGGTAAAAGAGAAATTATGAAAAAAACGATGTATGAAAAGATATGGGACGCGCATCTCGTGCGGGCATCCGCAAGCGAGGTGCCGATTCTTTATATTGACACACACCTTGTTCACGAAGTGACATCTCCGCAAGCATTTGAAGGGTTGCGGCTCAACAACCGAAAGGTGCGCCGTCCCGAACTGACGTTCGCCACGATGGATCACAACGTGCCGACAACAGATAGAAGTTTGCCTATCAAAGATCAAATTGCAGCGAAGCAGATGGAAACGCTTGCACAAAACTGCACAGAGTTTGATATTCCGCTCTATGACATCAACAGTCCTGAGCAAGGCATTGTCCACGTAATCGGACCTGAACTCGGTATCACACAACCTGGAAAGACTATTGTGTGCGGTGATAGCCACACCTCAACGCATGGTGCACTCGGTGCGCTTGCGTTCGGCATCGGCACAAGTGAGATTGAGCATGTGCTTGCTACGCAGTGTCTCTTGCAACATAAGTCGGAAACCTTTGAGATACGGGTTGATGGCACACTCCCTTACGGCGTTACTGCGAAAGATATTATCCTCTCCATTATCGGACATATCGGTATAGATGGTGGCAACGGTGCTGTGGTTGAATATACGGGTTCTACGATCCGCGCACTCAGTATTGAGGAACGGATGACGATTTGCAATATGTCAATTGAAGCAGGTGCCCGCGCAGGTATGATTGCACCTGACGACACGACCTACGAATACATAGCTGGCAAACGTTTTGCTCCGAAAGGTGAAGCGTTTGATGCAGCAGTTGAAGGTTGGAAGCAACTGCCTACTGATGAGGGAGCGAGTTATGATAGAACGCTACAACTTGATGCTGCCGATATAGCACCACAGGTGACATGGGGTACAAACCCTGGCATGGTTACAGATGTAACAGAGCGTGTGCCAAATCCTGCAGATATGGACACAGCCGACGAGAAACGTGCTGCAGAACACGCCTTAGATTATATGGATCTTGAACCCGGTACGCCGATGACAGATATTGCAGTAGACAGGGTTTTCATCGGCAGTTGCACGAACTCACGTATCAGTGATTTACGCGCTGCAGCAGAGGTTGTGAAAGGCAGGAAAGTCGCAGATACCGTCAATGCAATGGTTGTCCCCGGTTCGCAAGCAGTAAAACGGCAGGCAGAAACAGAAGGACTTGACGAAGTTTTTCGTGCCGCAGGGTTTGAATGGCGTGAGGCTGGCTGCAGTATGTGTCTCGGCATGAACCCCGATACGCTGATGCCCGGTCAACGGTGTGCAAGCACATCAAACAGGAATTTTGAAGGCAGACAGGGCAAAGGTGGACGCACACACCTTGTTAGCCCACAGATGGCGGCTGCGACTGCAGTTACAGGTCATTTCGTTGATATTAGAGAATTCTCATCTTAGTTATTACAAGGAAACAGAAAAATGGAAGCATTCAAAGAACACGTTGGACTTGTTGTCCCACTTGACCGAATTAATGTTGATACCGACCAGATTATCCCTAAGCAATTCTTAAAACGGATTGAGCGAACAGGTTTTGGTGAATTTTTATTTTTCGATTGGCGTTACCTTGAAAATGGCGACCCAAACCCTGAATTTGTGCTGAATCATTCGCGTTATGCAGGCGCGAGTATCCTAATTGCAGGTGCAAACTTCGGTTGTGGCAGTTCACGTGAACATGCACCGTGGGCATTGCAGCAGTACGGTTTCAAAGCGATTCTTGCTCCATCATTTGCCGACATCTTTCGTAACAATTGTTATAAGAACGGTATCCTACCTATCGCCTTACCTGCCGACGTTATCGCATCGCTTAGTCAAGAAGCACACGACACCGAAGGATATCGACTGATGGTAGATTTAGAAGAGCAAGCGGTTATCTGTCCTGATGGCACTGCACACACCTATGAAATTGGTGATTTTGAAAAGTATTGTTTGCTAAATGGTCTTGATGAAATTGGTTGGACTTTGCAGTATGAAACGGACATTGCTGCGTATGAAAACCAAAATCGCTTATAGACACAAAGTCTGCCCGTTTCAAACTACTTCAGCGTTATTGGATACCCTGTTTTTATGTAGTTATGTCCGATCAATCAGTGTCTATCTTTAGAACTCATTTTATTTCTCCACAATAATTCGCAAAACTGCATCCGAAAATGTGTATAAGCGAATAAAATTTCTGTAGAGGAGAATTAAAATGAGTATTTTATCAGATAAAATCACGCTTAATCTTGACAGTGATGCAGAAGTGTCTGTCACAGGCTGCATCGCACCGATTGCGTATTCCGGAAGCAACTTTCACGTGGACTGGGATACATTGGCGAACTTTCGGGTTGCTGAACCAGAAAAACAGTATCCCGTTTCAATTTTCTGCGATTTTCTTCCGAAGGAAGCTGTCTCCGTGGGTACACCTTGGGAGATTGAGCACGCCGGTGCTCTGGAATTGCTGAAGCAGCTTCATCCGAATCCATCTCTGGGTATGCGTTGGGATCTGACCCATAAAAACGAATCTCAAGGCCTGTGGGCATGCCTCCGCGGCTACGACGCTGAATTCGCTGACATTGTGTTCCGTATCCACGCGCAATTTGATCTAAAGGACGGTTGGTTCACGCCTTCCCAGTTTACGGGACATCTTGTTATTGATAGAATTAAAAAATCGGTTGCCTTCTTTCAGATGTACGTTCCTAACGGCATCATAAATTTTGACACTTGGTGGCAGAAGGATCCAGACGAGGAAGGGCATATTACGGATAGCGGTTTCTGCCCGCAAATGGAACTCCGCGCCGGGATAGAAGACATCGTGCGAGACACTGAATTCGTTGAATCCATTACGCAAGAAGAGGTGGAGCACCAGTTGACGCTTTGCTTCTACAAATCGCAGCACATTAACTGGATATCGCTTGAAGAAGCGTTGGAGATAGCACCGATACAACAGAAACCGATCCATGCGATCTCAATAGATGGGCCGCTCTTGGACGAATCCTGCTGAGGGAGTGGCAAAAGCCTGAGGGCAGGTGTCCTCTCAAGAGACACAATTATTGAATTTTTGAACGAACATTTCATCAACACATGGGTACCCAACTGTGAATTAGGACGTATTCATAGCTTACGGGAACCGATTGCCAAAAGACGCGAACGCGAAGGTAAGCACTTTGACACATCGCACTCCTTAGCACAAGCTATTATTAAAGGTGGGAAAACCGGATCCAAAAAAGGCTCACCGGTAGATTGTTTGGTTATATCCTCCGAATTTGAACTGATGGGTAGACTATTGGTCAACGACCTCAGCAAAGACAGTAAACGTAGCGGCCTCTGGAGACAAGAGTACTATCTTGCATTTCTTGAGGAAGCCTTGGAAGGGAAAGCACCTGGATTGGGGAACATTGTTCTTACTGCTGAGCAGCCATCGCAGTTTGTGTTGGATCTTTTCCGGACACCAACGGCTGGAAATCATCAGGATTATACCGTAGTTGTGATTGATGCCACCGCGTTTGAAAACGGAGGCACACTCATCATTGATCTTGAAATCGGTAGGGAAGAGGGGGAAGTAGGGTTCTATCTGTTTGATGGCGATAACGAACTCTCCACAACAGAAGAGATTCCAAAAGGCATGCTTACTTGGACATGGGGAGAACCCGGTGACACCCGTCAAATCATACATCGTTTTGATCAAGGTCAATTTTTTAAGTTGGGTGCCACCGGACATTGGGCGAGAAACGAACCATGTATCAACGCTTTTCGCGCAAAAATTACTGTAGTGGAGAATCAAACGGAACCTTTGGAAGAAAAACGTCTTGAATCGAATGAGGACACGCCAGATGTCGTACTGGACAAGGCACATCCCTCACAGGAGATATTAGCCGCTTTTCGGGCACCCGGCCCCGGTTATCAGGATTACACGGTTGTCAATATTGATACAACAGCTTTTGAAAACAGTGGGACGTTAATTATTGATATCCATGTTGGGAGTGGTGACACTTCAGGTTCGTTTGACCTCTTTAGGGACGATACCGAACCGCCAACAGAAGGTTATCCGACTGAAGCGATCAGCTCTGTGTCCGGAATTAGACCCGGTAAAGCAGGAAAAATTAGACATCGTTTCGCAGGAGGCAAAGTCTTTAAGTTTGGAGCCACAGGCGACTGGTACGGTGAGAAGGGACGTATAAATGCCTTTCACGCAAAAATTTCTGTAGAGGAGCATTAAAATGAGGACTTTATCAGATAAAATCACGCTTAATCTTGACAGTGATGCAGAAGTCTCAGTCAAAGGGTTCATCGCACCGATTGAATACACCCAACGCAACTACCACGTGGACTGGGACGAATTAGCGAACTTTCGGGCTGCTGAGCCAGAGAAGCAATATCCTACCTCCATTTTTCAAGCATTTCTGCCATCGGAATCGGTTTCTGTGGGTGAATGCTGGCAAATTCAAGAAGAAGGCGCATTAACGCTGCTGCGACAACTCAATCCAAACCCGCAATTGGAGTTGGACGTTGCTGGAGCGGATTCTTTCGGTTTGTGGGCATGTCTACGCGCCTACAATGATGCGTTTGCTGAGATCCTGTTCCGTGTCCATGCGGAATTCGTTTTAGAAAGAGGTTGGTTTGCGCCATCGCAGTTTGCTGGACATTTGGTTATCGACCAGCACGAAAAGAAAGTTGCCTCCTTCAAGATGCACGTTCCGGATGCCACACTGAACTTTGATGCACGTTGGAAAATTAGAGATGGACTCTGCGGAGCGGACATCGGTTTTTGTCCGCAAATGGAACTCTGTGCAGGTGAACAAGATGTTTTGCAAGATGCCAAATTCACGGAAGCAATAACCCAAGAGGAAGCATTGCACACATTAATGTTATGTTTTTACAAGTCAGCGCAAATTAACTGGGTCCCGCTGGAGGAAGCGTTGGAATTGGCATCCGCATTACAAAAACCAATTCACGCCATTTCATCAGGTGGACCGCTTGCGGACGAGTCGTGCTGAGGGAGTGGCAAAAGCCTGAGAGCAGGTGCGCTCTCTGACGACCAAAACATTGAATTCCTGAACGAAAACTTTATCAACACTTGGATAGCAGATGCCGAATTAGGGCGTATCCAGAGTTTGCGAGAACCGATTGCCAAAAGACGCGAACGTGAAGGCAAGACATTTGACACAAGCCATCCATTGGCACAAGCAATCATAAAGGGGTGGAAGACCGGATCGAAAAAAGGTTCGCCTGTGGATTGTTTCGTCATATCACCAGAGTTTGAATTGATGGGCAGGCTGCTTGTCAATGAATTCTTCGACTACAATTGGAATAAATTTAAACTCCGAGACGAGGAGAGTTACCTTATGTTTCTCAAGGAGTGCTTGGAAGGGAAGCAGCCCGGGTTGGGTAATATTATTTTCAACAGTGAGATGTCTTCTCAGGAGGTCATGGATGTTTTCCGAACACCGACGGTTGGTTATAAGGATTACACAGTCGTTGTAATTGACACAAGGGTGTTTGAAAATGGTGGCACGCTAACTATTGATATTGAAACCGGTAGAGCCGATGCGGAAGGTCACTTCTATTTGGTTGATGGTGACGACGACCTCCCTACAACAGAAAGAGTGACTAAACACATGGTACTTGCGATGAAGTGGTTGGAACCCGATGAGACAGGGCAACTCACGCATCGTTTTGACCGAGGTCAGTTTTTTAAGTTGGGTGCTACCGGGTGTTACGGTAGGAGTGAGAAAGGCAGCACCAATGCTTTTAAGGCAAAAATTTCTGTAGAGGAGAACTAAAATGAAAACCGTAGGAAACAAAATCACACTTAATCTGATTAGTAATGAAAAAGTGAATGTCAAAGGTGTCATCGCGCCGATTGAGGACATGAGTCCTAACTTCCACGAAGAGTGGGATGCCTTGGCGAATTTGCGTATTCACGAACCAGAAAAGGAGTATTTCTCATCAGTTTTCCATGCCTTTCTCCCTAATAATCCTGTTGCTGTTGGAGAATGTTGGCAGGTTGAAGAAACTGGTGCATTGGAGCTACTACGACAACTAAATCCTAATCCCAATCTGGATATGCATATTGATATTGGAGATTCCTCTGGATTGTGGGCATGCTTACTTGCATATAATGATCAACATGCTCATATCGTGTTTCGTATCCACGCAGAATTTGCACTAAAAGACGGTTGGTTTACTCCTTCTCACTTTGCGGGGGATCTCATTATTGACCGAATTAATGAAGATGTTGTTTATTTTCAACAGCACGTTCCTGATAAAAATTGGTTTGATGTCAACTGGAAAAAACATAAAGATGAATCCGGTTATAGTACAGGTGGTGGTGTTTGCCCGAAAATTGAACTCTACGGTGGGACGCGAGATGTCCTGAAAGATACAGAGTACACAGCGTGCATTACACGGGAAAAAGCGGAACATATACTTATACAGAAATTCTACAAATCACAGCGAATTGAATGGTTACCTTTTGAAGAAGCTTATGAAATAGCACAAGCAGAGCAGAAACCGATCCATGCTATTTCAATTGCTGGTCCTCTTGACGATGAAGCGTGCTGAGGAAGCGGGAAAAACATGAGGGCAGGTGTCCTCTCCGACGAACGAATTATAAATTTACTAAATGATAATTATATTAACACATGGATACGTAGTGTTGAGTTGAAACGCTTGCATGAAACCATAGAGGTAGAGCAAATACCACCTTTAGCACATACAATCATCAGTAATAAATGGCGAAGAGGTCCAGTAGATACATGGATAATTACTCCAGAACTTGAGACTATAGGACATGTCTCAGTCAATGATTATCTGGGAGACAACAGACGTGAGGACGGAACTTTGGAAAGTGAAAATTACCTGTTGTTTCTCAAAGATTCCTTAGCAGGAAAACTTCCTGGATTAGGAAATATTGTTCTTACCCCTGATCAGCCTTCACAAACAGTATTAGATGTTTTTCGCACGCCAGAATATGGGCATCAGGATTACACCGTTGTCGTGATTGATACGACTGCGTTTGAAAACGGTGGAACATTCACTATTGATATGGAATTGGGAAACGATAAAGCGTATGGTTCATTCTTTCTGCTTAATGCAGAACATAAACTTTCCTTTGATGCAGTTAACAAACGACCAGATGCTACCATGTTTGATAGTGCATACGACGTAGGCTGGTATGATCCATGCGAAATTGGTCAGATGACACATCGTTTTGAACATGGACAAATCTATAAACTGGTTGGCATGGGATGGGGATCTAACGAAAAGGGAAGCATCAACGCTTTTCAAGCGACGCTCTCTATAGAGGAAAATTGAAATGAAAACCTTAGGAAACAAAATCACACTTAACCTTGATGGCAATGCAGAAGTGTCTGTCAAAGCCTTCATCGCGCCGATTGAATACACGCAATATAACTTCCACGTGGAGTGGGACGAATTAGCGAACTTTCGGGTTGCTGAACCGGCAAAGCAGTATTCTGCATCTGTTTTTCAAGCATTTCTCCCATCGGAATCGGTTGCGGTGGGTGAATGCTGGCAGATTAAAGAAGAAAATGTGCTAACGTTGCTGAAGCAACTTTATCCCAATCCAAAACTGAGACTGCAAAATGATGATGAGGAATACACGGGAATATGGGCATGTCTACGTGCTCACAATGATACACTCGCTGAAATCGCGTTCCGCGTTCACGCAGAATTTATCATGGAGAAGGGCAAATTCACGCCATCACAGTTTGCAGGGCATTTAGTGATAGACCGAATTCAGCAGAAAATTGTGTCTTTCAAAATGTTCGTTCCACCAACAACACTGAACTTTGATGCCGGTTGGAAACAAGAAGATGGGAACTATTTTGCGGAGATCGGTTATTGCCCACAGATTCAGCTCTGCGCGGGCTTATATCCTACTGATGTGGAATACAAAACATCAATCACACAGGAACAAGCAGAACGCACACTAATATCACATTATTACATGTTCCACAAAATCAACTGGGTATCGCTTGTGGAAGCGTTTGAACTGGCTCCTGTTCAACAGAAACCGATACATGTTGTCTCATTAGATGGACCGCTTTTTGACGAGTCGTGCTGAGGCACCGGCAGAATCTTGAGGACAGGTGTTCTCTCTAAAAACGCAATTATTGAATTCCTGAACGAAAATTTCATCAACACTTGGGTGGAAAACGCAGAATTAGGACGGACAGGCAGCTTGCAAGACCCTATTGCAAGAAGACGTGAGCAGGAAGGAATAACCTTCAATACAAACCACGCCTTAGCAAAAACTATAATGAAAGGATGGGTAAAAGGTTCACCAGTAGACTGTTTCGTTATCTCACACGATTTTGATTTGATGGGAAGTGTTGACTTCAATGAATTCCTTGACAACCTGCAACGACCTGAGGATGAACCTGTAGCATACATGCAATTTCTCAAGGATTCCTTGGAAGGGAAACGCCCTGGCTTGGGAGACATCATCCTTACACCTGAACAACCTTCGCAAGAGGTATTAGACACTATTCACACTCCGAAAATGGCACATCAGGATTACACAGTTGTCGGTATCAACACCACTGCATTTTCAGATGGTGGTACACTTACTATTGATATCCAAGTCGGTAGAGATGATGCAATCGGATTATTTTTTTTACTGGATGGAGATAAAAAATTGCCAACTGAGAAAGTGCGAGAAGGAATTGATCCCACAGAGTGGCACAGTCAAGAAAGTGATGAATATGAGAAGGCACTTGATGCACTTACCAAGCTCTGGGGTATATTCCCCAATCAAGCTGGGCGAATTGCCTATCAGTTTAATCGTGGTCAACGTTTCAAATTGTGTGCAACTGGAGACCAATGGGGCGGAGTAGGCGGCATAAACGCTTTTCACGCAAAAATTTCTGTAGAGGAGAATAAATAATTGAAAACCTCACCAAACAAGATTACACTCAATCTTAAGAACGATGAAATAGTATCTGTTAAAGGTTTCATTGCACCGATTGAGCATACGCTTTCCCATTTTCATATAGAGTGGGATGCGTTGGCCAACTTGCGTGTTGCCGAACCAGAAAAGGATTATCCAACATCAGTATTCCAGTCTTTTCTTCCACCGGAACCGGTTTCAGTAGGTGAGTGCTGGCAGATTGAAGAAGCCGGTGTTACGGAATTGCTTCGGCAACTGCATCCAAATCCGAAATTAATAAAAATAGACATTGATACTGATGATCCACGCGGGTTGTGGGGATGTCTCCGCGCATATAACGATAAATTTGCAGACATCACCTTTCGGATTCACGCAGCATTTAACTTTGCAGATGGTACGTTAACACCTTCACAGTTCAAAGGAAATCTGATAATTGACAGGGGAAAAAATAAAGTAACTTTCTTCAAAATGTACGTCCCTGAAGGCACAGTTAACCTCGATATCACTTGGAAAAAGTACAAAGATCAACCTTATAGAAGCACAGATGCAGGTCTATGTCCCCAAATAGAACTCCGCTCAGGAATAGAAAACGAAATGCAGAATGCTGACTTCACGGAAGCTATAACACAGAAAGAAGCGGAACAGGCACTGATACTTCGTTTCTACGAAATAGCGCAGATAAATTGGGTGCCACCGGAGAAAGCAGTGGAGTTGGCTGAGGAACAGATGAAGTTAATTCATGTTATCTCTATAGACGGGCCATTACATGATGAATCTTGCTGAGGAAGCGGCAAAGGTTTGAGGGCAGTTGTCCTCTATTGGGATCGAATTATCGAATTTCTGAACGAAAACTTTATTAACACATGGGTTTCTAACGTTGAGTTAGAACGGACCCCTCGAAAGAAAGCCTACATGGTGAAAAGACCTAAGCGTAAATCCAAAACGTTTAATAGAACACATCCCTTAGCACAAGCGATTATGAAAGGATGGAAAGAAGATTCGCCTGTGGATTGCATGGTAATCTCCCCGGAATTAGATGTGATGGGAAAACTTCCTCTTAATGATTTCTTTGGTGACTGCACACGAAGGGGTATCACGGAAGAGGATGGTTACCTTGCATTCCTGAACGATTCCTTAGATGCAAAGTTCCCTGGATTTGGTGAAAATACATCAGATTCTCTTTTGACTGGTTCAAACGTTGTCCTGAATGAAAAACATCCTGAGCAAGAGGTTTTACACATTCTTCGCGCGCCAAGATACGGCGACCAAGACTACAACGTTATTATAATAGATACTACTGCGTTTGAAGATGGTGGCACGCTTATGATTGATATTCGGATGGGGAGTGCCAAATCTGGCGGATCGTTTGACCTGTTTGATAGTGAAACCGAATTGCCTACAAAAGGGATTCCTACCGAAGCACTTACCTCTGTATGGGATATTCCGTCCGGACAGAGCGGAAAAATACAATATCCTTTTGACGAGGGTAAAGTTTTTCAATTGGGTGCGACAGGCACTTGGTTCAGTGGAAAGGGAAACGTCAACGCTTTTCAGGCTAATATTTCTGTGGAAGCAGGAAAAAAGAATAAAAAGTGACATAGGATAATTACAATGAAAACAATATTTTTTTCTTTTCTGACGTTACTGATAATCATAAGTGTCATCTCATCAACCAGTATTGCAGAATATGAACCCAGCACTCAAATTGCACTCCCTGAAGGTGCGCTTGCCCGGCTTGGAAAAGGTGAAGCACATGAGATAGCGTTCTCTCCAGATGGCAACCTGCTCGCGGTTGCTGGCTCAATAGGCGTTTGGCTTTATGATGTGCGAACCTACGAAGAGGTTTCTCTGCTCACTGGACACACCGCACATGTCCAATGTGTAGCATTCAGCCCTGATGGCAACCTGATCGCAAGTGGTAGCTGGGACAAAACGGCATATTTGTGGGATGTTTCCACGAGAAAACGGGTTGCTATCCTCAAGCATACAGGAAGTGTGTTAAGTGTAGCATTCAGTCCAGACGGGAATATGCTTGCAAGTGGATGTGGATATACTTATGGTCTCCATAGCAGTTTACCTCAGAAAGGTGATGAAACAGTGCGGTTGTGGGACGTTGCAACAGGACAACATATCAACACATTATATGGACATACCGACTATGTCAGGAATGTAGCATTCAGTCCAGATGGAAAAATTCTTGCGACTGGTAGTGACGATAAAACAATACGGCTATGGGATGTTACAACAAGTCAGAACATTTCGATCTTGAAAGGACACAAGGGGCACGTCAACGGTCTTGCGTTCAATCAGGATGGTAGCATCATAGCGAGTGGTGGAGGTTACAAAGATAATACAGTACGGTTATGGAGTGCTAAGACAGGAAGGCGTAAAAAAACACTCAAAGGACATACAGACAACGTCATGTGTATTGCGTTCACTTCTGACGGTAAACTGCTTGCGAGTGGAAGTTCTGACAACACTATACGTTTGTGGGATGTTGCCAAAGGCAAACACAACATCACGCTTACTGGACATTCGGAGATAATCTTAAGTGTTGCATTCAGTCATGATAATAACACACTCGCAAGTGTAAGTCGAGATGGAACAATTCGGTTATGGGATGCAACGACAATTACAGGGTATACAAAAAATGTGCTCAGTATTGCAATCCATCCGAACGGTAAGACACTCGCAAGTTCAGATTGGGATGGTGAGATTCATTTTTGGGATATCGCAACAGGTAAACATGAAAAGACTCTCAAAGGGCATACAGATATAGTTCTCAGTGTGGCGTTTAGTCCGGATGGGAACACTTTAGCAAGCGGCAGCAGCGACAGAACAATACGTTTGTGGAATGCGACCACAGGCAGACAGAAAAAAATGATTAAAGGTCATACAAACTTAGTTAGAGAGGTAGTGTTCAGTCCCGACAATAGAACACTTGCCAGCTTCTGTGACAATGAAAATGTAGTTCGTTTGTGGAATGTCACGACTGGAAAAATAATCACTATTCTTGAAGGACATACGAGAAATATCGGTTGTGTGACGTTCAACCCGAATGGAAAAACACTCGCAACTGGCGGTTATGATCAAACAGTGCGGATATGGAATGTCATCACAGGAGAGAACATAAATACACTTATCGGACATACGAAAACCGTTTCAAGTTTAGCGTTCAGTCCAGATGGGAAAATACTCGCAAGCGGAAGTGAGGAAACTGCGCGGTTATGGGATACAGCCACTGGTGAACACAAAACTACGCTTTTCGCAGATATACGTGGTAATGTTAGATCTACTGAATTCATCAGCATGGCGTTTACGCCTGACGGATCTATACTTGCAAGTGGAAGCTGGGATAGCGAGATTCACCTATGGAAAGTTGCTACCGGGAAACATATAAAAACACTTACTGGGCATATAGGTAATGTTGGAACTGTTGCGTTTAGTCCTGATGGAAAAATACTTGCAACTGGTGCCACGGATGGGACAATTCTTCTGTTTGGACCAGTTTGGGAAGAATGATAGCACTGCTTTTTCTTGTAGGTTTTAGTCAAACCTGCTATCATTCTAATTGCACAAACAAAATACAACATATTGGGCTGGGTAGTTTTCACAACTATTGCTGCATCATAATTCAACAAATCACTGAGAGGAACAAAAATGCAAAGCCACGAAGTAGATTACGAAATATTCGGCAACGATATGCAAGTCGTTGAGGTAGAACTTGACATGGGCGAGACAATTATCGCGGAAGCGGGCGCAATGAACTGGATGGAGGATGACATTGTCTTTAAAGCAAAAATGGGGGATGGATCCGGTGGTGACGAGGGTTTAATGGGAAAACTCTTTAGTGCTGGCAAGCGTGCACTTACTGGTGAATCACTGTTTTTGACTCACTTTACCAATACGGGTAGTAACAAAAGGCGAGTGGCTTTCGCTGCTCCTTATCCCGGTCATATTATTCCTATTGATCTTTCTCAAATGGGCGGAGAACTGCTCTGCCAAAAGGACGCATTTCTATGTGCCGCCTTAGGGACCGAACTCAACATTGCCTTCTCACGCAGATTGGGCGCAGGTTTTTTCGGTGGTGAAGGTTTTATCCTCCAGCGATTACTCGGAGACGGCATGGCTTTTGTGCATGCTGGCGGGTCAGTTATAAAAAAAGAACTCGTCAACGATACGTTCCGCATTGATACAGGTTGCCTTGTTGCCTTTACGTCTGGTGTTGATTATGACATTGAAATGGTCAAAGGTTTAAAGTCGATGTTTTTCGGTGGTGAAGGACTTTTCTTGGCGACCCTGCAAGGCACAGGCACCGTTTACCTCCAAAGTTTGCCTTTTTCAAAACTTGCTGACCGTATCATAGCACAAGTGCCAAGCAGTAACTGATATTTGGACTGTATCCACTGAAAAGAATACACGTTCAATTTAGAGATGAATTTGATTGGTAAATCGCACAAAACGGAATGAAATAATCGGAACAAAACATGAAGGCAGATACGTTCACTAACACTATCATAATTGACGACACAATAAAGATATTGCCAGAACTAATTAAGTCAGGAAAGCAATATGATGTGATTATTGTATGAAATTAGTAGTCCTTGACTTGATAGACTATAATTCTTGTAGTATGATTGCCTAAATCGGTCTCTACCGAAACCAATAGATATTTTTGCTGCGTTCCCTACCACAACTTCAAGTGAGGAATCTGTATGAACAAAGACCTTGAACAACTTATGATAGATTATGCTACAAAAGAACACCCTGAAATTAACGTCAACCTACTTGGTAAATCTAAAAATAATCTGATTTCGATACTTACAGACCTGCTCACAATGTATTTCAACGATTTAAATTCTTCTACGATGCGCGAGATAGTTGTAGCTTTAATCGCTGGATATGTGCCTAACCTCAAAAAGTTAGGTTATAACGGTTTTAGGCATAATACGCTTACAGGGAAGACAGAACACTGTGAAATCAAACCTCGTAATTATCGCACCGATTCCACGGCAAAGAGTCCCTCGAAATTAAATGGTGGGGGTAATTTCACCGATTACACTTTGGAAAGGTTTAAAAAACACCAAAGAGAAAACCCTAAAATGCTGATTGGTGGATTTGTAGATGGACACCTCATTTTTATAGTAGGGTTCAATTTCAACGAACAAAGTTTCACGTTCCGATTGGAAGAACAACTTAAACGCCAATTTCCCTCTGGTAGAAAGGCTGGTGAATACAAGCGGAGCGTAAAATTTACATTTAAGCATTACAAAGATGTAGAAAGTTTGAAAATAATTCATATCGCGCCTATACAGGAACTCATCAAAGCAAAACCCTACATAACAGGCCCCGTGTTCAATTATTTGGAGAAGAATGGAAAATGAATATCGCTGATCAGCATCTTATTAAAGACAATTCACTGGAGCATAAGCAGATTACGGCAGACATGCTTGGAGAAGGCAAACTCATTGAAGGCGATACCCTTAGCGTTCTCGGTAAAATAGATGATGATGTCGTCAATGTTGGCGTCACTTCACCGCCATATAACAAGCAAGAGAAGCATAAAGGTTGGCTTGTCAAAAACGTGGTTTATGATGTCTACAAAGATGCTGTCCCAGAACCTGAATATCAGCAGCACCAAGTAGATGTACTGAATGAGATTTACCGTATAACTGCACCAGGAGGTTCTTTTTTTTATAATCACAAAGTTCGATGGGATAGAGGCAACATGTATCATCCGATGGACTGGTTGCGTAAAACTGAATGGACGGTGAAACAAGAAATCATTTGGGACAGAATGATCGCAGGAAACATAAGGGGTTGGCGGTTTTGGCAAGTAGAAGAGCGTATTTATTGGCTGTATAAGCCTATAGGAAACAAATTAATTGGCAAAGAATTGAGATCCTGCGATGCCAAGTTGACATCTATATGGCGCGGTGTTCCTGAAAATGGGAAAAATAATCCGCATCCAGCACCATTTCCGCTCTGGTTACCAGCACGCGTAATTATATCAATTTTAGATACAGAGACACAAGGCATTGTGTTAGATCCCTATATTGGCAGCGGTACTACTGCTGTTGCTGCAAAACTTTTAGGACATAAATACATTGGCATTGACAGAAGCGAAGAATATATGAAAATGACGATCGACAGATTAGCTAATGCTCACAGTGAGATGTCTAAAATCCAAGAAGAACTTGGGTTGCATCAAGTAGAGATGACCTTTAAGGAACGCAAATCAAAAGGCAAGAATGTGGGTAAATTTCGTGATACAGATAACAATAGACAAACAAAACTTTTTGAACGATAATTATGCTACAAAATCATAGATTTTCAAATCTATGATACATCGTGCTTATAGGAGTTTGAAGGTGTATCAATTGACAAATGGAATGAAACAGACATTTCAACATAACTTAAAAAAATATCATGAGTTATTTGATGGAGGTCGTTGTTCGAGATGGAAATTAAAGGAACTTGTATTTAAATCCATTCAATCAGATAGCACTGCCGGTCATCATGCCACTTGGCAGGAAGGCGGGCACGATGATCAAGCAGATATCCGAGTTCGGGTGAATGGTGTAGTCTATCCGTTACACATCAAATCTGGGGAAATAAAACAGATAAAAGCTGGTGATGAAAAGAAACCACATTTGGTGTTATCAGGACATCGGTTAGGGCGATTTGAAGGGAACTTTGAAGATATGACGGAATACCTAAATACCGATAGGGCCAATTTTTTATCTATATCTTATCGCAAAGTAGATGATGATAGCGGTAGACATCATATCTATCAAATAGTATACGTAGAAGGTAGATATCTTCACCAACTCACCCCATCCCAATGGGAACAAGTAAGCAAGTCAGTTGGAAACAAATTAATCCTCAAGGTGTGATTTTTACGTTGCATCCCTCTATGAGTTGGCAAGTCTGGTGGCGGATACCATTATCATTAGTAAATCATTCTCCAGAATTTATAATCGGATGATAGTATAAAAGTTCTATTGGAGTTGAAACCCTTACCTGTTTTTGCGTTTGGAGTTTATGTGAAAATTCGTAGTATAAAAGCATATCAAGTTGACCTTCCACTTCACGAAGGCAGTTACAACTGGTCGGGTGGAAAATCTGTATCCGTTTTTGATAGCACAATTGTTGCTGTTGAAACAGATGAAGGTATCACTGGTTACGGTGAAGTTTGTCCGCTGGGACCGTTCTATCTCCCTGCTTATGCAGAAGGTGTTCGCGCTGGCATTACTGAACTTGCACCACACCTTATTGGCGAAGACCCGTCACAACTTCTTCCGCTCAACCAACTTATGGATACAGTGCTTAAAGGACATCCTTATGTAAAAACTGGAATTGACATCGCGTGTTGGGATATTCTCGGCAAGGTTTCAGATCAATCAGTATGTACCCTTCTCGGCGGCAGATATGGTGAGGATTTCATGCTCTATCGTGCGATTTCCCAACAATCTCCCGATGAGATGGCAGAAAAAGTGGCAATCTATCGCGCGGAAGGGTATCGCAAATTCCAGTTGAAAGTTGGCGGCGATCCAAACACTGACATTGAACGTATTCATGCTGTCTCCGAATTGATGGAACCGGGGGATGTGCTTATTGCGGATGCAAATACGGGTTGGTTGATGCACGAGGCTGCCCGCGTCGTCCGAGGCGTGCGTGATGTGGATGTCTACATTGAACAGCCTTGCCTCTCTTATGAAGAATGTCTTGCTATTCGCGAACGAACTGATCACCCCTTCGTTCTTGATGAGACGATTGATAGCATTCATGCGTTATTACGCGGTCATGCTGATAGAGCAATGGATGTTGTGAACATAAAGATTAGCAAATTCGGCGGGTTGACTAAAGCGAAATTAGCGAGAGATCTCTGCGTTGAACTTGGCGTTGCAATGACGATTGAAGATAGCTGGGGTGGAGACATTACAACTGCCGCGATTGCTCATCTCGCTCACAGCACACCGACAGAATTTCTGTTTACAGCAACCGATTTCAACAGTTATGTCACCGTCAGCACAGCGGAAGGCGCACCACAGCGAGTCAATGGAAGAATGGCAGCCTCAGAGCAACCCGGTTTAGGTATTATACCTGATATGGACGTTTTAGGCGAAGCGGTTGTGCAAGTGGAATGATTTTATGACCATCAGAATTCTTTCTGCCGCAGATGTTCGCGCAGCCTTACCCATGCCCAAAGCAATTGATGCGATGCGGCACGCCTACAGTCAACTTTCAGCAGGCAAGGCGATTGCCCCGCCACGACAACATATCTCTACCGACAAAGGCGTTACGCTCATCATGCCCGCCTATCTCCCAGAACGTAGTGAATTCGGCATCAAAGTCGTCTCCGTTTATGACGATAATCCGAATCTCAACTTACCTCGCATTACCGCAACAGTCTTAGTGCTTGACCCAGAGACAGGATCGCCAAAAGCATTTATGGACGGTGCCAGTCTTACTGCTATCCGAACAGGGGCAGGTGGTGGTGTGGCATCCGATCTGCTTGCACGAAAGGACGCAAAAAAAGTTGGATTGTTCGGCGCAGGTGTACAAGCACGGGCCCAGTTGCGGGCAGTGATGGCAGTTAGAGGCATAGAACATGTCAGCCTCATCAGTCGCACACAAGCCTCCGCACAGCAACTTGCCGCTGAGATTTCGGAGTGGACAGATGCCCCTGAAGTCAATCTCGCTCCTACGCCGCAAGAGGTCGTAGCGGATGCTGATATTGTTATTTGTGCGACAACATCGTCAACTCCACTTTTTGATGGCAATGACTTACAATCGGGAACACATATCACAGCAGTCGGCACGTTTGTGCCAGAAAAACGGGAAGTTGATACAACAACAATCAGACGCACAAACCGAATTGTGGTAGATTCACGTGAAGCCTGTTTAGAGGAGGCGGGGGACCTGATTATTCCGAATGCCCATATTGATGCTGAAATCGGAGAAATCGTCAACGGTGATAAGCAGGGGAGGCAGTCAGATGACGAAATCACGTTTTTCAAATCGGTAGGCGTGGCAGTGCAAGATGCAGTCGCAGCATCAGCGGTACTGAAAGAGGCGGAGTCAAAAGACTTCGGCATTGTCGTTGAGATGGTTCAATAACAAGCACCACAGTCTATTCTGACAGATGAGCGTCTTGTATAGGCAATCTGCTTGATCCTATTGCGTTAAGAGATAGTTGATTATCTGTGCAGCAACTTCGGCTTTCGGATTATTTTTATATAGGGTATGAAAAACAATCGCTAATCTACCACGATCACCATCTCGCACAATGATGGGATCTGCCAAGGTTGCCTGCTGGGTATTCCCAGTATTACTCGCAAGGATCTTTTCAGCAAACCATTCATCCTCAAGTTGATCTAAAGGAAAAGGTCTATCAGAACTAAAATGTACCATGCTTGGGGCTAATCTACTACCTTCTGCTGTAACATACATAGGTACGTTGTGTTCATATACATCAATCTCAATTTCAGGGAGGTCCATTAGATTTTGCATAGCACCACGTTCGTTGGCTGTCCCTTCTGAACTGTTATACCCAAAATAATCCGCATGATTCAAAATTGTATCACCATCCGTTGTTTCAATCCAGTTTTCGGCGACAGAACCATCGGGTTGCGCATTTCCTGATGGATAAATCGTGGAAGGTAAAATACCGTAAAGGATGCAAACATTGACGACACCGTTTGCGGTTGTTTGCAGCATCCAATCTCTGACAGCTTCCTTACTTTTTGTTATCTCCACTTGAACACTCTCTGATTCTAAGAGAAATTTTGTCATTTCCGCTTCATTTTCTGCATTTTCCGGGCTTATCCACAAGGTTTTACCTATATAAATCAAAACATCTACTGAACCGTCTATAGGATCAACTGGTATAATATCTGTTGTTTCCTGTTCCACTATTTCTGCAGGTTCTACATCCGGTACAACCGATACCTTTAATTGCTGCGTTTTATTGCAACTGGCAAAGGAAACTATACAACCAATTAAAACGACAATTACTAACCATTGATATTTTATCACTAATAATTCTCCTTAAATTACCTAAGTTGCTACCTATAAGATTTCAAACAGAAAGACTTTGTTTTTTATTGAAAACCAGGTTTTTGCACTGATTCCGATGATTTCTGTTTTAAATCGGGGTTAAAAACCCCTCCTACAAGAGGGGTCTTATACCATTTCTAACAAATAATGTCTCTTTTTGTAGCACAAACTTTTAGTTTGTGTCCTAAGACATTACAATCAGAATAACCTTAAAATGAGACAATAATTAATAGAATGGTATTAAATAAGTGGCAACTTGGGTTTAAATAAAGTGTCTATGAAATTATACTATGCAATACGGTCAGTAGCAAATTTTTATGATGGCACGTTTTAACACGATTCGCTACGTCTCAAACCAGGGAAGTTTTACTGTTCCTTATGTCGTGATTTCAAAAAACCATCCGAATTTATTATAGTGGATTCTACAATTAACTTTACACCTGAACTGTAGGAGAGAACTCCGGCGAATGCCTAAAAACGAATGCGCTTGGTAGAATACGCTTTTGGTATTCTACATGATTCGCCATGATTCATACCGTTGATTTGGATTCCCGACTATTGGTGGTTTCGTCGCGATTCGGAGATCGCTCCTACAGAATATATGTAAACTTATTTACATAATTTACTATAACACGATTCGCTACGTCTCAAACATGGGAGACTTATTGCTCATTATGCCGTTATTTCGAAAAAACCATTCGAATTTCTTAATGTGAGGAAATATGATTAAGGCAGTATTCTTTGACCTTGATAATACACTTTGTGACTCCGATACAGCATGGAATTTCGCAGTAAGAGAAACATTTAAACTTTTTTGCAAGCATGAGCCAGATGTTTCGGAAGAGGCACTTACAAAGGCATGGGCAAAAGTTCATCAGAATCTCTTTCAGCAACTTGATGCGGGGAAATGCTCTATGGCAGAAGTGAGAGACTCACGCTTCCCACATTTATTCAAAGAACTTAATCTGTCCCTAAGTAAATTTACAGAAGAACTCAACGACTTTCTCAGTACGCGCTATATCACGAGTTTACGTCTTTTTGAAGATGTTGCAGTGTTTGAAAAATTACATGCATACCATGTCGGTATCATTACAAATGGTGCACACGATGAACATACTGACAGTCAACTTTCTAAAGTTCAAAACCTGGGACTAACCGAACGTATTCAGTCGTTGACAATTTCGGGTGAAATCGGTGTGCGGAAACCGAAATTTGAAATCTTCAAAGTGGCTTGTGAACGTGCTAACGTTTTGCTGAAAGAGGCTGTACTTGTGGGAGATTCCATTCAAAATGACATTATTGGTGCTAATCGGGCAGGTATGACAAGCGTTTTGATAGATCGTCAATCTGGTATATCAATCCCCAAAATAGCGGATGCACAACCAGACTATTTGATCTCAAATCTATATGATGTTTTGTCTTGTTTGGAATATAAACAGGATTAGAATTGTACTGAATGAAGATCATAGTTTTATTTTATCAGATAAGTAGTTTGGATAGTATTATACTTAAACCTATTTAGCTAATAGATAATTGATGATTATCTCCGCCGCAACTGCCCCTTTCGGATTATCTCCATGATGTGTTTGGTGAACCATCGCAAGTCTACCTCGATTGCCATCTCGAAGAATTATAGGATCTGCCAATGTCGCCTGAATATCCCCGGTATCACTTGCAAATATCTTTTCAGCGGACCATTCAGCTCCGAGTTGTTCCAAAGGGAAGGGTCTGTCCGATTCAAAATTGGCTAAACTTGGGGTTAATGTTCTGCCGCTCTCAGTGACCTGCATAAATAGGTCCTCAAAATGCTCAACATTAATATCAATATCAGGAAGATCCATAAGGTTTTGCAGAGGTGCCTTATAGTTGGGTGTATCGTCTGAACTGTAATAGCCTAAATAATCTCCCTGATTCAAAATCGTATCACCATCTGTTGTTTCAATCCAGTTTTCAACGATTGATCCGTCGGGTTCAGTATTTCCTGGGGCATAGATTGTTGAGGGTAAAACGCCATAAAGGATGCAGACATTCACTGCACCGTTTTCTGTTGTCTCCACCATCCAGTTCTTAAGTGTTTCATCATTTTCTGTAATCGCTATTCGAATTCCCTTGGATTCTAAATGTCCTTGTGCCGTTTTCGCCTCAAGTCTTGCATTTTCCAATGTTATCCACGAGGCGCTACCTGTATAAATCAATACATCCACCGGTTTTGCATTCAATACACCAGAGACAGAGACAACTGGTATAGACTTTTGCTGCACTTTCGTGCAACTCACAAAGGAAACCGTCCAACCAATTAAAAGGATAACAACTAACCATTGGTATTTTTGCATTTATAATTCTCCTGAAGTATAACGTGAATTAGACCATTGGAACCTGCAGTAGCACCTGATAATCTGTGGCACAATACCATTAGTCTGTCCGGTCTAAAATTGTAAGTATCAGCAATAGTCGGGAATCCAAATCAAGAAATCAACGGTATGAACGCCTATAGGCGTTCCCTGGGTATGAATGCCATTTAGGCATTCACCGGAGTTCCCTCCTACAAAGAGCAGGCAGTATTGGTAGGAGCGATCTCCGAATCGCGACCTTTACCTGCAAAATTTCGGTAGACACTCCACTATTCCAGTTATTTAGGAATAACCCGTTTGATTTGTCCATTCTGTCCACCGATAACGATGCTACCGTCTGTGGGATGAACGGTTAGGGAATATGCCCAACCGCTTAAGGCAGGAATTTTATCTGTAACCTCTACCAAATCTGGGTCAATGATACGGATAACCCCATCGGCACAAGATGCCACAACCTTTGAACCATCTTCTAACCATACCACGTCAAGTGGTGCTACCTTGAGCCGTGCAAACTTCACCATTCTACCAATGGTTGGCTGCCAGAATCGGACGGTACGGTCATCACCTACTGAGACTATCACAGGAAGCTCTGCCTCACCCGGACGCAGTGCAAGGTCATGCACGGGCAGCGTATGATTGTTCATGCTTCGGCTCAGTTCACCAGACGTCAAATCCCAAACGCGGACACTTTGATCTATTCCCGTACTCACAAGTTTTTCTTTATCATTCAGGAAACAGAGGGATGACACTCCTTTTGAATGACCTTTCAGGTCTTGAATCGGAGTCCCAGTGTGCAGGTCCCAAAGGATAATACGCCGGTCCAAACTCGCTGAGGCGAGAACTGATTCATCTCGCCACGCCACTGCCGTGACTGAATCGTGATGTTTCTTTAGTACACGCAGCGATTTTACTTCAGGCCATGAAAAAATCTCTACGATGCCTTCGGTTGCAGGATTCCCTCCGCCAACAGCTAACTGATTTCCATCAGATGAAAACGCGAGATCGTGAATGTTATTAGATTGAACCTTAATAATCTTCTGTAGGTTGAGTGTTGGCCAATCGAAAACCTGCAAACCCGCTTGTGAACATGCCACAACAGATTTTCCATCGTGAGAAAACGCAAGAGAAGTTATCGGTGGCATGACGGTAAGTTGGGGAGGATTGTTATCGGCACTTGATGGTTTGATCTGAGATTGATTTCCTTTCCAATTACCATAGTTTGCCCCATCTTCAATCCACTTGTGTATAAGGTCAGTTTGCTGCTCCGTCAAGGGATCGCCTTCCTCTGGCGGCGGCATAATGCCGGTATTGCCTTCGGGCAAGGTTATACGTTGATAGAGAAGGGAATCATCAGGTTCACCTGCGATAATAACCTCTCCGTGCCTGCTCTCCTCAATACCTTTGACGCTATCCAGTTGGACATCTCCTTTTGGCTTCGTGATGTTCCCATCGGCATCAATCTTTGGCGCACTGTGGCAACTGAAGCAGCGATTCTGAAGGATAGGTAGAATCTGTTTCTCAAAATCAATTTCTGCTTTGGAATCTGCGGAGATAGCAAAGGACACAGCCATCAGGACAAATATGAAACTAAAGATAGGTACTGCTAAATTTGGGGGCTGCTCGCGCTTCATTGATGAATCTCCGATATATTCCGAAATGGTAAACCTTAATCAACTTGTTTGTTGGGTTTCGCTATAATCCTGTTTCCATGAATGTGTCATTGAAAATAAGGAATGCTTGATAGGCAGAAGAGTTTTTGGTCATTCATCGCTCTACCCAACCTACGAGAATTAGTGATTGGTTACAAATTCACTGCAAGTTAGTAGACTCCAAACCATATCTTCAAGGACTGCTCGTTGGGAATTGGCAGATGCCTCAATATCAATGTGCTGTTTCCAGAACTGCTGCTCTTTATCTGTTGGTTGCCGACTTAACGCTGCGAGATAAAATTCATTCACAATCTCCATCGGTGATTTGCCATCTGACATCAGCTTATCAAGTCGACTATTCGGAACACCGATGCGTGCGTTGAGAAGGTCGCCATTGAACAGATGCAGTTTACGTTGAAGTCCATCCGTTGCTTCAGTAGAATTCTCACATGAAGTTTCACGCGAACATCTGCCAAGAATATCCAGTGCATCGGATTCGGTATTCGGATTAAACAGAGAGATAGCGCGTGTCCCTTCTGGTTGATCTCCATAGATATCAGGCACACCGAGCACATCCGAAATAGCATCAGCCAACACCTCTGGCGCAAGCGGTTTCTGTAGCGCATGAGAATAGAATCGGTCATCTGCCTTGTTTTGCGGAAGCGCGTTTGAACTACGCTCGTAAGTCTCACTAAGCGTTATACGCTTGAGGGTCCGTCTCAGGTCGTAGCCGTGCGCCACAAAATCAGCTGCCAACGTTGTCAGCAATTCAGGATGCGTGGCAGGATTGGTAGACCGAAAATCGTCAACAGGTTCGACCAATCCGCGTCCCATCATCGCCTTCCACAATCGGTTGACGATGGCTTTGGCAAAATACGGATTATCTGCGCTTGTTAGCCAGTCCACCAATTCGAGACGACCGTCAGCGACATTGGTAGGCAAAAACTGATCCCCGGGAATCCGCGGCGCAGCTTTTTCGCGTGTTGCGGGATGGATAATTTCACCAGATTGTTTTACCTTGACGACCTGTTCAGTTTCCATTTTGGCAAAAATCGCCGCTAATCCGTGATAGTCGTCCTGTGTCCACTTGTCAAGCGGATGGTTATGGCAGTTTGCACATCGCAGTCGCGCTCCCATAAAGAGTTCACTCATGAATTCGGCTTGTTCACGCGGCCCATCAACGGTGCGGTAAAAATTCGCCGGGCCGACCTCGTGGGAATCACCTATTGCCAAAATAACCGAACGCGCTACCTGATCATATCCAACACCTTCGCGAATCTGTTCCGATAGCCATTGATGGTAGACAAACGCGCCTTGTGTGTTTCTATCCCGTGCGCCAATCCGTAGCAACTTCGCTAACTGCAGTGTCCAATACTCGTTAAATTCATCCGACTGAAGTAAGGTATCTACCAACGTTTTCCGTTTATCTGTATCTGAATCTGCAAGAAATGCAGTCACTGCATCTGGCGTTGGGAGACGTCCAGTGAGATCAAGCGTCACTCTACGCAAGAAGGTGGCATCATCGGCAGCTGGGGACACAGGTAACCGCAGCGTTGAGAGCAATTTAAGAATTTCACTATCAATACTTGTATCAACCGTTCCAGAAGATATGTGCGTTTCGTCCCTTTTTTGGTTATTCTTTATGGGTGTTTCGTTCAAAGGAGCGATAAGTTCAATCGGGACAACTTCCGTGAGATAGCGAGCAAGAATGATGTGCCGACCACGGCGATGCAATTTGGCTACGGCAGTGGCTGCGTCAATTTCAATCGCTGAGGTATCCTCTGGCGTAAAAACAGTCCATCGCGTAACATCTTTCATTGTTCCATCTGAAAAATGAGCATTTGCACTTAGTTGGATAGGGTTTGCGGGATTCGCTATAACCTGTTTTTGTGGTGATATTTCAACGCGTTCCAACTGACGCAGCGTTTCATAACGTGCGCCTTGTTGAATCCAGTCGTGGAGTAATTGTGCGGCTTCCCCATTTTCGTCCAGAACATGGCCGCCACCATGGCTGGTTTGTGCTGTCGGTTTTAGGATGACAAGGCTTTGTTTCGGGTGCATCAGATTGATACGCCGTCCAGCAAGTTGTCGGACCATCGTCTCATAGTCTGATTGCGGATTTCCACCAAAGAGTGATAACTTGAACTCGCCCCTACCAGCGGCTGAACCGTGGCATGCCCCCGCATTACACCCAAACTTAGTAAAAATCGGTATCAAGTCATTTTCAAAGTCAACACGGTCAGACGGTTTCGCGATGTTTTGTTTTAATGTATCAAAGTTAGTTTGATCGTTGTTTGCTAAGGATATATTTTGGTATACATAACCATACAAGAAAAGCAAAGCTGTTAATGTCAATGTTATGAGGGTTGACTGAATTGCTTTCATTGTTCCGTCCTTGTCTAATCTTTATTTTATTCCTCAATCTCGGATGGATTTGGTTCTTCAATACAATATAGATGGGTGAGTGAACGTAGAATTAACGTATTGCCTGCGACAGCACCAGATGCGATGAATTCACCATCAAATTCGTTCTGTGCAAGCAATTTGAACTTCCGTCCCGCAGAAATAACTGACACTCTCCCGTCCATGCTAAAAAAGTAGATTTTTCCATCTGCATATAGAGGTGATGCCCAATATTTTCCACCGAGGCGCCCTTTCCATATAGGATTCCCATTCTTTGCATCTACACAAGAAGCTACACCGCTCTCGTTGACCATAAACATTAAGTCGTTCACAATCAGCGGTGATGGTATTTCAGGTACACCCTTGCGGATGCTCCAAACAATGTGCGTATCGGTAATATCGCCTGTGCCAGAAGGATCAACCGCCACTAACCGTTTTTCAATGCCGGTAGTAAAATAGACGAGATTGTGCGCAAAAATTGGTCGGCATGCCACGTTCCAACCCCATCCTTCATGCCGAATTCGCCAGAGTTCATCACCTGTTTTCGGGTCATAAGAAATTGTGACTTCTGCAGCGGGACTCACCAATTGCTTCTTTCCATTATATGTGATGATTGCCGGCGTTGCGTAAGATTTCCTGTTATCGTTCGGTTTTTCCTTTTTGGTTTTTTCGGTATCGGTAATGCCCTTCGCTCTGAGGACAGCCTCAAAATCTGAATCAACCTTTCTATGTTCTAACCACAAGGTGTCACCAGTATTTTTGTTCAGTGCGGCAATAAACTGCACATCAACGCCATCGAATGTCAGAAATATTGTCTCACCATCAATAATAGGCGAAGAGGCAGGACGCACCCGATGATCACATTTGAGATTTCTTCGTTCCCAAAGTTTATCACCCGTTTTGGTGTCCAGACAAGCAGTGCCATAAGTTCCATAATGAACATAGATACGTCCATCCTCCACAATAGGGGTAGGAGAAGCATGACTATTGAGATCGGGATGTTCAAGTTGCGGCTTCAACACATCAAAAACCTTGATGTCGTATATGATGTCGCCACTATTCAAGTCCACACAGACAGCAAAAAGTTCGCTTCCATCCTCACGCGCGGTTGTCACCCAAATCTGATTTCCCCAAACAACAGGTGATGAATAGCCTTTATTGTGAATTGGTGTTTTCCAGCGAACGTTCTTTGTTTCGTTAAATTCGATAGGTAGGTTAATGGAAGTTACCGTACCATCTCCATTCGGACCACGGAACTGATTCCAATAATTCTCTTTCATCTCATCTTGTGCGTAAGACAAAACAAACACTCCGAGAAATATAATGGTTAGAATTATTGTGTGTATGTGTTTCATAAATCTCTCTGTAGTTTCAATTAATGATAAACAATGCCTCTCTGGTTAGAGTGATACAATTATCCATTTTAGTTTATGCAAACAATTCCAAAACGACTTTTGCACCATCAGGAGCGACACGGACAGGGCGACCATCACTGGTATGTAGTTCTAAACTTGGGTCAATACCGAGTAACGTATAGATTGTTGCTGACAGATCCGATGGCGTTACAGGACGTTCCTTTGGAAATTCGCCAAGGGAATCGCTGCTGCCAATAATTTGCCCGCCTTGCACACCACCGCCAGCCAGCATCACACTGAACACGTTGGGCCAATGATCGCGTCCCCCTTGCGAGTTAATCTTCGGTGTGCGACCAAACTCACCCATAACTACCACGAGTGTCTCATCTAACATACGCCTGTCTGTAAGGTCTTGAATCAGCGCGCTGAGTGCCCGATCAAGTGATGGTAGATGGGCATTTCGGTCTGTCGGGTAACGTTCTTTGAGTTTAAATATATCTTGATGTGTATCCCAACCAGCATGATTGACTGTCACAAATGGCACATCTCTTTCAACAAGTCGTCGCGCCAATAAACAACTCAACCCGATTCCGTTCACACCGCCTGTGCCATATCGCTGGCGCACCTCTTGCGGTTCTTCGGAAAGCGTGAATGCCGCTTTGGCTTCGGGTGATGTAATAAGATTGTAGGCACGTTCCAACTCTGGGTCCGAAACTGATTTTGCGCCAGCATCTTTGGCACTACTGAATTCGTTAAGTGCGTTGACAAATTGTCTTCGTCTTGAAAGGCGATCAATATCAATACCTTGATAAAAATCAAGATCACGAACTTTAAAATCAGACCTTTTGGCATCACCACCAACAGAAAATTGGCGTGTGGCACTCGGTAAATATCCGTTTCCCGATACTTGACCGGTGAAATTCGGAACTGCAATGTTAGGAGGTAAAGCAGACAGCGCATCTCCAGAAATGTTTTGGCTATTTTGAGATCTGACATAAGCAACCGTTGCACCAAAAGTCGGATATTCCAAAGCAGGCGTAGGTTTATATCCTGTCATCAGGTATTGGGTGCCGAGGCTGTGTTCACCAAGCGGTGATGTCATTGAGCGAATGATAGCAATTTTATCCATAATGGCTGCTGTTTGCTCCAAACATTCACTGATACGCACGCCCGTTACATTCGTGGGAATAGTCTTTAGTGGCCCGCGAACCTCTTGCGGTGCATCTGGCTTTGGATCAAAAGTTTCCAGATGACTGGGACCTCCATCCAGCCATATCAGGATACAGGATTTTGCTTTTGCTGTGAGCGTATTTTTGCCTGCAAAGGCGCGTTGCAGGTGAAAAAAGTCGCCTAATCCTAATCCGAGTGCTGCCAATCCACCAACGCGTAGAAAGTCGCGGCGGCTGATACCATCACATCGTTTTACTGCGTTCATTATGTTCTCCTCTATAACCCTAATCGGAATCCTTGCTACGGTGTTCCTTTGCTTTGTCAGGGTCCATTCGCTTCTTTTCAGCCCCACTAATTCCGAATCCAATTTTATCAATACCTGCCTCTTTTGCTATATCCATTACTTTGACAATCTGTGCATGAGGCACATCTGGTCCAGATTGGGTAATAAGCATAGCTTTTTGTTCTTCAGGCAAGTTACGGAGGAACGTAAGCAATTCATCAAACTGTACAACGGTTCCATCTAAGTGTACAACGTTTCCGTCTAATACAAATGTTCCGCTTAAGAGCATTTTGCCAGTTTTTTCACCTTCAGTAGGGTTTTTAATTTCGATTACAGGATTTTTTGCGTTCAACCATTTTTCCAGCGTGGCAGGTTTTATCCCAATTGCTTCTCCGATAGCACCAAGCACATGCGGGTCGGCACGGAGCATTGGTTGCGTGAAAGCAAAGTTGTGTAACACTTTTCCATCTTTGGCGACAATGACTGTCTGCGCCACACTGCGATTGAGACCGTAGCTGCCCGGTCCTTCACGACCATCCGGAGAAATACCGAGTAAGACACCGTTTGAAATATGCGGGATTAACTTACTGGCTTGATTCTCCAAAGTATCTGGTGTGTCACCTAAAAACACAGCATTCATAAGCATTGTCTGTTTAGATTTTTCGGCGATTTGAGTGAGTAAACGTGAAAAACCAACTAACCCACGTAAACCGAGACCACTTTCGTCTTGGAGGAAGAGAACAAGCACTTGTCCGTCCGCCTTGGCGATGACATCATACGTTTTACCTTTAGTTTCACCGTTAATGCCCTTAACCTTCAATTCTGGGAGTGTCTCGCCGGGTTGTGGTCCAGAGAAAAGCTCCTTTTTCTGAGTCTTTTTGAACTCAGCGGGATCTTTTACATCAACACGAGCATTGCGGTATCGGTTTTGATTCTCTCGATTTGCTAAAGCACGGCGAGCTGCTAAACCTTCTTCTCGATTCAATTTGCCATCGCCATCTTTGTCGAACCGCTTGACGAGTTCTTCTCGGGATGGATCACGTTTGTCCTCGCGTTCCATTCGTCTACCTTCAGGACTCACCTTTGGGTCTCCATCGCGCCTGATGCGTTCTTCTGGAGAAGGATCGCGTTCCCCTTCGCGTTCCATTTTTTCTCTATCACGCTGCATCCGTTTGTCTTCATCAGGTTTTTCGTTCAGCCATTTCGCGACTGTTTCTGGTTGTTCCTGAATTACAGCTGCTATGGCACCAAGGACATGTGGATCAGCAAAGAGCAAAGGTTGTGTGAAGGCAAAGTTATGGAGAACTTTGCCCTCTTTAGCGATAATGATCGTCTGTGCTACATTGCGGTTCAGTCCATAGTTCCCTGGTCCCTCACGACCATCCGGAGAAATACCGACTAAAACGTTCTCTGGTACATGCCGTGTGATTTGTTTCAACGCGGCGGGATCATCGCTGAGAAACACAACGCTCATCTGTAGTTTTTGCTTAGATTCATTGGAGATTTTTTCAACCATACGCGAAATATCGTATAACCCACGCAAACCTACACCACTTTCGTCTTGCAACAGAAGCACAAGCGGTTGTCCATCAGCTTTGGCAATAAAATCGAATGTTTTACCTTTTGCTACACCGCTTATACCGGTTGCCTTTAATGGTGGAAGTTTCTCACCGGGTTGCGGTCCGGAAAATATCTGCTTTTCTTGGGATGTGCTGAAATTTTTGGGGTCCGCTATTCTCACTTGACGGCGATTTTCATATTGCTGTTTTCTGTCCATTGCCTTATCACCGTTCTGTTCTTTCTTGAGAAGTGCCTCGCCTTCTTTCCATGTGATTCCCAGCTTTTTAAGCTTTTCTGCTGCCTCTTCTTTTGATACTTTCCCGTTCATGACAGCATCATGAAGTTTCAGAAAGGAATCTCGAAGTCCATCAAACCTTGTGCCAACTAACCTGGTCCTCACAATCTTTCTTTCGGAACGTTCTGTTTGTGCGCTATTCAGCGACTTTTCCAATGTAGCGGGTTCTACTTCAATTGCTTGTGCGATGGCACCGAGGAAATGTGGATCGGTATAAAGCATCGGTTGTGTGAAAGCAAAATTGTGCAGCACCTTCCCATCTTTAGCAACAATGACTGTCTGTGCTACGTTGCGGTTCAGTCCATAACTTCCCGGTCCTTCACGACCATCGGGAGATATCCCTGTTAATACATCACTTGCGATCTCTGTTTTTAACATGTTATAAGCCCATTCGGGCAAGGTTTCAAGATCGTCTGCAAGTAACACAACACCTATCTGGAGCCCTTGATTAGATTTTTCGGCACCTATTGCTTTGCCATGTCTTTTTTGGAACGCATCAATTTTAAGGAGCAGATTAGACACACCAACAAGCCCTTTTATACCGACTCCATTGGTGTCTTGCAAGAACAACACGAGGGGTTTCCCATCTGACTCAGTGGTAATGTCAAATGTCTTGCCATCAATTTCGCCAGAAATGCCAGTCACCTTCAACGGAGGAAGTTTTTCACCGGGTTGCGGTCCGGAGTACAGACGGTTTTCTTGTGATTTATTAAACGCTGACGGGTCCAAAACCTTTATGGATTTGTCTTCCTTGTCTTCCTTCTTATCCTTCATTTCAGCAAGTTTTTTCTGCTCACCACGCTTCTTTTCAACTTTTTGAGTCGCTTTTTCCGATTCCTGAGGTGTCTGTGCGAATAGTGAGAGTTGAACAGTTCTCAACGGGACCAACTGTGCCATCGCAAGCAAAGGCAGACAAGTTAAAAGTAAGGTTACTGCCACCACACGCAAGCGTCGCCTCGGTTGCAAGTCAAGTTGTCGATTATTTTTCAAAATGGAGTTAATTCGGGATTCTAATTGTGTTGGTTGATTCAACCCCAAAGTTAGCGGGATGGACTTTTCTTTGTGGTAAACCATATCTAATAAACATTGGGCATAATTTTTCCTTGCACCTGTCAATTGGATAACCCAATCATCACAGATTCGTTCCCGTAGATGGACAAGTTTTCGGTTGAGAAAATGGTAAATCGGGTGAAAAAAGAAAATAGCACCAACCAGATGTGAAAAGAGATTTGTTAACCAATCCAACCTTTGCACATGCGCTAATTCGTGTGCTGCCACCAACTCAAACTGCTCAAGATTTAACTTTTTTGGAATCAGAATGTAGGGCGATAACCAACCAAATGAAATCGGTGATACTATCCGATCCGAGAAGCAGACGGTGACCGGACGATTTATGTTCAGTTTCTGAGCCAAGCGTTTACAGACTGCCTGATATGCACCATCAGCCACTGTTGCGGTGCGATGGAGTCGATGGATTCGATACAAACCAAGAGCAACGCGCATTAACATAGCAAGTGTCCCAATAGCCCAGATGCAGAGTATTAGATTCGTCGTAGTCCAATTAAAGGAGAACTGGCTGCCAGTAACCGTCCGTTCCTGCGATTGCATGTTGCTTTCAGTGAATGAAATCTCTGACATATCTGCAGTCTGTGCAGCTAAACCTGAAATCTCTACAGGTTGTGCTTTCGGTAATTCAGTCACCGTGTTACCGATTGAAATTGCTGGCACAAACTGATTTAAAACGAATAGAATTGGTAAACTGAGTAGAAACAGCAACCAAAGCAGATGGGCTGTGCTGTTTGTGCGACGGAAACGTCTTGAGATAAGCCATGTCAAACCACCTAATAATCCCCATTGCCATGAACAGTTAAGTAAAGAAAGCAGGATTTGCTTAGTCATCGGTTACTCCTTATGATGTTGAATTTCAGATATTTCTTCGGGTTGGTAGTCATTGATAAGTTTTTGTAAACGGTCAAGTTCAGACGGAGTGGTTTGTCGGACTTCAAGTAACGTGTTAACCAGTTTTTCTGCCGAATTGTCAAAGAGCCGTTCAAGTAAATCGTTGAGCATGGAATGTGTAATCTCCGTTTCTTTGACTAAAGGCTGGTAAACGAATGTCCGACCATCCACTTGATGCGACAAAAACCCTTTCTTTTCAAGGCTTTTCATAGTAGTAGCGACTGTGGTATACGCGAGTTTTCGGTCAATGTTGTCAAGAACATCATTGACTGTGGCACGCGTCAGTTTCCACACCACTTTCATCACCTCAAGTTCTAAATGGTGTAATTTATTGTTTTTCATCTGATTCTATCCTCATCTGGAGGGTTATGGGTAAATTCCTTAAACTATGAGACAAAATATCAACGCGAATGTTCTCAATTAAGTGCTTGAAATACTATATTAAAATACTATTTCTAAATACGGAACAATAGTATTATATATCCTGTAGATATGTTTGTCAAGTTAAAATAGAAAAAGTTCGTTATTTTTACGAAAATTTTGTAGAAAATAGATAATTTTTGGGAATTCGCTTATTTTTATTAACGTGAATTCGAAAAAGATTTAGAGCTCACGTGTAATACCATTTCTAATTGACAAAGTATCATTCCAATTTTGAGTTTCTTTGTAGGAGCGACCTCCTGGTCGCGACCGGGAGGTCGCTCCTACAGAAGAGAGTATTGCATTCGGACAACCGATCTATGAAATAATGTCCTATCATTATTTAGAAATGGTATTAGGTTATCTTGAGGCTTTTAGATCACCCCAAGTGAGTGCTAACTTATTAACAGGTTGGACAGCAGCCCATCCTCCTGCATTCATGTTCTGGTTGATTTCGTCTTCGCTTAGTGCTCGATCATAAACACCAAGTTCATCAACGAGACCTATGAAGTAATAAGCAGCATTAGCAGGGAATAGCCTTGTTCCAAGTAACCAAGCTGTAGGGGTCGGACCTGAATAAACTTCCGCTTTGAGTTCACCCTCTAAAGATCCATCAACATAAAGAAGATATTTGTCATCAAAAACAGCAGTGATGTAATACCATTCACCCCGCGTTTCAAGAAGCCCCTTGGGAGAATTCAGATCTCCACCGCCAGGAGGCCATTGACCAACGTTCATCCCGCCATCACCCCTCACATAAATATAGTTCTTAGTCGATCCACTCTTTTCACCGCCCTGCCATATAAAACTGGCGGACGCATCCTTGTTATTTATGTACATTGAAACTGTAAGTGGCGGATCTATATTCAAGCTCTCGGTATCTCCGAAATCCACATAATCATCACCATCAAACTCCAGAGCCTGACCGACCTTACCTTCAACTACTTTGGGGTCTCCTTTCATGGTGCCATTATGTTTACCAAAAACGTCTTCAACAGTATCACCATCTACATCAGCCTTATCAAAGGTCCAGTAGCTAACTAAACCTTTCGTAACCACTTGAGCTTTCGCTATGTTTCCACACATGAAAACGGTTGCTATAACAGCAAATGCTATGACTAACATTTTATAATACATTTTAGACTCCTTTTCTTGTTCCAGCAACGGCAGATGTTGCCGTTGCTCTGTTGATTGAACAAACTGAATTTGATTCGTTGAGCTGAGCATAACCCTTCTACAAATTTTATAAGAACCCTAAATCTTTTTCCAAGCTCACGTGAATAATAGTATCATTTACTCTATATATCAAGTTAATTTTCGAAAATATGCGTAATTTTACAGAAATTTCAAATGTAGTAAGCAGCTTATTGATTTTCATTTAGACATTTTTTGACTTTTGGTAATTTTTGTGGTTTAATATCTCAAGTAAAATTCTAATATTACCTCTGCGGTAGTCGTTAAACTCGTACATCAACAATGAAAGTTAGAGGAATCATCAAATTACTTAAAGATGATGGTTGGTTTCTCACCGAACGAAAGGCAGTCACAGACATTTTAAACACCCAACAAAATCAGGCAAAGTAACAGTTCCGGGCAAAATGGGTAAAGATATTCACCCTCGTACATTAAATTCCATTCTTAGACAAGCAGGTTTACAATAAAGGAAACTTAAACTAATGCGTTATCTTGTGATTTTTGAACAAGGCGATATGAATTATAGTGCGTATGTTCCGGATCTTCCTGTATGTGTAGCAGTAGGCGATACGCTTGAAGAAACACGGGAGGAAATCGCAGATGCAATGAAATTTCATATTGAGTGTCTACAAGAAGATGGAGAAATTGTTCCAAAGCCCACTTCAAAATTGCCTGATCAGACATCTTCAGATGTTACAGCAGAATTTGTTGAGATTGAAATAGATAACACAAAACCAACAAAGCAGCCCAATTTACCTTTTTTTACAAATATCCTATCTCGCTTTAAACGCAAAGGCGTGTAAAATAGCAATGCTACAATGAAATGTACGTGTTTTTATTTTCACTTTTTATTAGAATTTTCCAAAGACCCGCACAAAAATTTCCATGAAGTTTTGATCGTTAACATCCCCAATCGCTCGCTGGTCTATGTATCGCGCTCCGATATGTAGAAAAAGCTGCTTTCGATAAGCGAAAAAACTCTTTTCCATTTCTGCTAATAGAGCTTGGCGGACGAAATCATTATCATCCTTCAGCAGATCATTGAACAGCAGAATTTGCCCACCACCGGTGAGTTTAATTGTTTTTGTGAACTGATACACGACCTTGAGAATAAGCGCCGGAGTCATATCACGCACATGTGCTTGTTCAATTTGACGCAATCTGATATCGCGTGAAATGTCCCTATCGTCAACTCTTCCCTGTAGTTTTAGGTATTCAAACCGGTCTTCTGCCATACGGAAACCGTTCCGGACAGTGTATTTAAACATTGGACTGATTTCCAACGACTTGGAAGGTCGTAGTCGGTAGAGGGTTTTGAAAATGCCGACTTCGTAGTGTTCATTATCACCGTCAAAATCTATATCGTATTGCAGCTTGGCACGAGCCGTTGTGATCATACGGTCTATACCGTGATATTCCCATGTAATTTTGGCAGTGTTAATCAGATCGTTCTGCATTAGCAAGGGGTCTGGGCGGCGTTTTTCGACTTCAACTCCGCCATCAACATAGAAAAACTGCAGATCTCCTTCCTCCACCATCTCTTGTGTTTCCGGTTGTGCCCGATAGATTCTTTCATCTTGTCTGCCCAAAAATCCTGCATAATACCACGTTTCGTCAGGGATATTGTCCTTTACTAATTTAAGTTCATTTTCAAAAACAAGTGAGGAAGCGCGAGGCAATTGTTTCTTGTAAATCATGTTGACGAACGCTTTTCTGGAGGTGGGGATATTTCGAAATTTTAGGTTTTTCTCAATTTGTAGTCCAAGGTCCAGGTCAATGACACTCTTTTCACGACTCATTGTTTGGTTCATGAAAAGCCGTACACCTTCCAATCCTACATCAAATTCGTAATTTGGATCCTGATCGTTTTCTTCTTCGTCACGTATGCCGTTGTTGTTTCGGTCAGTTTCATCAAGGAAATCCTCATCAACATCAAACAGCAGAATATCATCCTCGTAGTCGAAAATACCGTTATTGTTTTTATCTAAGTCACCGGGAATAATCAGGGAAGGTGGGTCAGGAAATGTATTATCGGAATATCTGTCCTGGTCATCGTTGTCGCCGACAGAGCGGGAGGCATCAAATCGTGGACCGATGCGAAACGCCTCCGCTTGAAAGAGCGTGTCTCCAAGGGTTCTGAATGCTTTGAACACGGTTGTCGTTGCGTCGAAACGTGAACGCAAGTTTTTCTGTAATGCGTTTTTTGGTGTTACCGCTACCTCTGCCTTCAATCCATAATTGGCGAAATTGGTTTCCATATCAACCGCCCAAACAGGTGTTTCACGGAAATACCAAGAGAGTCCTAACTGCGATTTACCGAATTTTGTAACTTCGCGTAACCCGATACCTGATCCTTCCATGTTGCTTTCTTGACCGTTCAGTCGATTGAGCGTGCCTGGTACCATTAGGATAGTCCAATCGGTGTAGTTGGAACGCACCTCCCAACGGACGCCGTTTAGGTCAATCTGATCAAAGGTGAAATTTGTAAAAGTCGTTGGCACTTCACCAAGACTCAAGATATTTTTCACGCTACCAGCGGTCTCCTCAATCACCAAAACACTATGGAAGCCACGCCGAAAGAGGCGGTCAAAATCAAAATTGTCTTGTCTGACTCGTTCTTCCTCTGTATCTGCAAGGAAGTTACGTCTGTTTGTGAAGTCGTATTCGACGCGCCCAGACAGGAACAATTTGCCGAACAGACTGTATACATCTTCTGCTTCAGCGTGGAACATAGAGGAGAAGTTTAACGATAATAGAAAAAAGCACCAGAGAAGACATTTTCGGGTGCCTGTTTTTATGTCCATATTATACCAAATCTAATTGACAGATTATCATATCGCTTTTCTGTAAAAATTACCTGTAGGTCGGATAGAGTTTGCGAAACCCGACATGGATATTCATAACCAATTATTATGTGTCCAAATCAACGCTAATACCACATGTTGTATTTTCACAAACCAATGCTTCCTGTGTGTATGGCATTTGTCGGGTTTCGCTTCGCTCTACCCGACCTACAAAATAATGCGATATAATCACATAGAAATGGAAATATAGGAATCTACAATTAACGATACGCCTTGCTATGCACGCTACAAAGCGGGTATAACAGTAGATATCACAGGGCTTTTAGCAATTAACTATCTCAAAATATCTTCTGGTCCATAAGCCTCTGTAAAGGTTGTCCAGATTCCTGTACGTTTATCATAACGACTTAATCCTCGATAAGTGCCGAACCAGACGTACGTATTACCGATAGCCATAGAAAGTATGCCATTATGCGCTAAACCATCTTCCCTTGTGTAAGTTGTCCAGTTATTTTTCAGTTGGTCGTACCGACTAATCCCTGCGTTGTAAGTGCCGATCCATACATCAGTCCCATCCACGCCGATAGTCGTAATCTTGTCGCTTGCGAGACCTTCTTTAGTCGTATAGGCACGCCACTCTTCAGTTCCTTCATTGTAAAATGTCACGCCACGATCACTGCCAAACCAGATGCGGTCTCCATCAACGGCGATACAACTGACTTCATCACTTGCGAGACCGTCCTCCGCTGTGATTGTCTTCCAAATGTCTCTACCAATATCGTATTTACTTACGCCTCGGCGTGTGCCAACCCAGACATGTTTTTTGCTTGCCGTGATACACCAGATTTCATCAGTAACCAATGATTCAGCGAACTCTTTGGACACGGCAGAAGGTTGAATTTCAGTGCCAGAAGTATAAGCAATCCAGGCATTGAGGTCATCAGCGGTTCGTGGATATTTTCCTATCCCAGAATGTGTGCCGACCCAGATGTTGTTGCCATCAGTGCTTACAGATGTCACACTGTTTGCGGGTAATCCATGTTCGGTTTTGTATTGGTCCCATCTAAGTGCGATTTTATCAAACCGATTCGCGCCATCTCGAGTGCCTACCCAAACGTATTGATCATCAACGACTATAGAACTGACGGCGTTATCGGAGAGCATGCCTCGTGATTTAGGTCTATGACGGTGCCAGTGTCCGTTGTGTGTTGCTATTTCCTCGGATCCGCCCGTCTGCCTATAGTTTTTCCATGTGCCTAAATCTTTATCATAACGAGATAATCCGCTATCTGTGCCTACCCACACGAAACGTTCATCTGTATCTACTGTACGGACGGTACGTCCTGAAAGCGTTGGCAAAGGTGCAAGAGGCATCCAGGATTCCTTTTTTTTGTCATAGCGGGAAAGGCCACGGATTGTTCCAACCCATACATAGTCTTCATCGACAGCAAGTGCATATTCACCGACATGGTTATGCAACAGCCCTTTAATATTTTTAAACGAAGTCCAGGTGCCGGAAGCGAAATGAAAGCGTCGAAGTCCATCATTGGGTGCGGCTAACCAGAGATAGTCTTTGTCAGCGGCAAGTTCAAGAGTGCCACGATCAGATGTGATTGTTGTCCACTCCTTGTTGAGTCTATCGTATCGAGTAACTGCATTGTCCCAAGGTCTGTATTGTATCCAAACATCGTTTTCTGTTGCGATGATGCGCTTAATGGTTTTTGCAGCAAGCACGTCATTGGTAGAGAATGTTGCCCATTTCTTTGTCTTTTTGTCATATCGTGACAAGGGACGGTTGCTACCTCTATCCCATTCGGATCGCGCAACCCAGACGAAATCCTTGTCTATTGTAATCCATTCGGCACCCCTGCCTGCTAAACCATCTCTCGGTCTATATTCCTTCCACTCCTTCGTATCATCATTGTAAAGCGTGAGTGCATCTCCTGAACCGAACCATACCTCCGGTCCATCAACAGCAAATCCTCTTAAGCTTTCCCTATGTTCTTGCCTTTCAGGTTGCGTGATAATCTCCCACGTTCCTGATGCCTTATCGTAACGGTTCAATTCCATACCCATCATCGGGGCAATCCATACACTCTTTTCACTGACAGCAATCTTGTCCACATCGTCTACAGAAAGTCCATCCTTCATCGTAAAATGTTGCCAGGTATCTTTTGCTTTATCATAGCGAAGTACACCAAAATCTGTGGTGAACCAAACGGCATCTTTATCTACATAAGTCCAACGCAACACTGTCATCGTTTTTTTCTGAGTAGACTGGAAAATATCCAATCGGGTGAAACGCTGCCACGTTTTTGTTGGACGGTGAAACCGTAAAATTCCGCCATTTCTTGATGCTCCCCAGTTAGAAAACCAGATGTAATCTCCATCAAATTTGATTTGTGAAACGCGCGTTTCAACTAAAGGCTCGCGGACGGGACGGGATTGGTGTGTTATCTCTTCACCATTCTGAAGGTGATGTTCAATGAGACCGGTAGATGTTGCTAACCAAAGCCTCTTATCTTGATCACACACAATGTCACGAATGTTGTAGGGTTTTTTGAGGGAATTCCATTTTTCAGTTGCAATCGTGTAACTTCCTAATCCCTGCGGTGTGCCGATCCAAAGCACACCTTCTCGGTAAGCGAGGGCTGTAATACTTGGAGGGGATTTTTCTTTCGATTTAGTTACTAAGGAAATAGGTATCCACCGCTGCTGTTTACTGTCATATTTTGCGAGCCCTCCTTGTGTCCCTGCCCAAACCACATTGTCTACGGAAAGCAGCACGTTAACGTAAGGATTTTTAAGTCCTTTGGTAACCCGATGCATCTTTTTATCCGCAACTGAATATCGCCAAACGCCTTTTACACCGCCGAACCAAACATATCCATCATGGATAAGAACAGACAATATCAGTGGATTTTGAGGTGATTCTGAGAATGAAAGTTGCGTCCATTTCTGAGAGTCTGTGTCATACATCGCGGGGCCCAAATTCGTTCCAAGCCAAATTTGTCCTGTGTCACTGGGATTATCTGAAACCTTGCCAGTGGCAACAGCGGTAACAAACGCTTCCCCTTGAGCGGGACCGTGAAATGTCCACTGTCCACCAAGATGTGTGCATGAACCGAGTCCTCGTGCTGTGCCGATCCATATTTGTCCTTTTGGTATTTTGCTCAATTTGCTCAGGTCAGATTCAGATGATTGGGACGCTACATCTACTGACATGACATAAGGGGTTGGCAGTCCATCTTCTTTAGAGAACACCTCCCAATTACGTGTTTGGGGATTGTAAACAGAGACACCAGCGACTGTTGCTATCCAGAGGTTTCCATCAGCATCACGTGCTATATCCCGAACATCGTTATCCGCCAGAAAATCGGCTTGTTTATAGATTGTCCATTCACCGCTAACCTTATCAAAGCGGCTCACGCCATCTTCTTTGCTTGCAAACCAAACATCATTGCCTTGTGTCGTAATCCAACTCACATTATTACTCGCCAATCCGTCTGCTTTGGTATAATGCACCCAAGTGTTAACAGGTTTGATAAAACGATGCACGCCTGCATTGGCGGTCCCAAACCAAACCTGAAACCCGTCAGAGCGGATTGAGGAGATGAAATTACTTTTTAACAGATCGGTTTTGGTGAACGTTTTCACGAATGTTTGGTCAACCTGATTGTATTGACTAACGCCTCTATGTTGTGTGCCAAACCAAACACTGTCGTCATCTACGGCAATTGTGGCAATTTCGTTGTCTATTAAGCCATCCGATCTTGTATAGTTGTTCCAAGAATCTGTGTCTCGGTGATAACGGCTGACACCGCCTCTGCTGAATCTCGGATCTTCATCCCATCCATGCGGATCAGGGTTAATTTCTCTATCAGTGCCGACCCAGACATACTCAGGCTCAACTGCGATTGTTGTAATTATTCTGCTAACTAACCCATCTTTGCGTGTGCGGACTGCCCAGCTATCAATTGTTTTGTCATAACGGTTCAGCCCGTTAGATGTTCCGAACCAGACGTAGATGCCATCCACAGCGATGGAGGAAACCTGATCGCTTGCGAGTCCGTCAATGTCACGGAAGGTTGAAAAGGCATCGGTTTCGCTGTCGTATCGACTCACACCTTCATCTGTAGCGAACCAAACCCATTTACCATCAACCGCAACAGCGTTGACCATATCATTTGCTAATCCGTTTTCCATCGTATAGTGAAGCCATCTGTTTTCACTGCGTAGCCAACGTGAGACACCTTTCGCTGTTGCAATCCATACATTCTCTGAATCGGCAGCAATACAGTTGACTTCGTTGCTGATAAGTGTGCGTTTGATGGGCCACGTTTTTGTGGGTTTTGAATTTGAGCGGGAATCGGCGTGGGGCGAATCGGATTGTGGGTCAGTTATGCCTAATGGACCGCACCCGATAATCAGTAGGAGAGATAGCAATAATAGGATACGGACTATTGGAGTCAGAGGTGTGTACAACGGTTTGTAAGCCGTTAAGAGAGGATCGCTTTCATCTAATATCTTAATCATGCTAATGTTATCCTTCAGTCTGTTGAGTCTGCCATTGAAGTTTTTTTAGCAGTAATTATGCCATTAAAACATTTCATACGCAGAATTAAAGGACGGAGTAACCCAACCCAAAAACTATTTTGCGGTGTCGATACTATCCATCAAAGAAGGGAAATCCCATACAAGCACCGTCCCGTCTTGACTACCAGTTACAAGGGTTTTCCCATCCGGACTGAAAGTAACAATATTAACACCACCTGTATGTGCTTTAAGAGTTTGCTTGTGCTCACCGGTGCCAGCATCCCAGAGCTGTAAGGTGGCATCAATACTCCCACTTGCAAGAAATTTTCCATCAGGGCTGAACACTACGGTTCTGACAAAACTTGTATGCCCTTCAAGCGTTTGTTTGTGCTCACCTGATGCAACATCCCACAACCGAACGGTATTATCCCAACTCGCGCTTGCGAGAGTTTTTCCATCCGGACTAAACGACATGTTTTCAATCGTACTTGTATGCCCTTTGAGTGTCTTCCTGTGTTCTCCATTATAAACGTTCCAGAGGCGGATAGTTTTATCCACACTGCCACTTGCGAGTATTTTCCCATCTGGACTAAAAAACATACCAAAGATAACAGCATTATGTCCCTTAAGTGTTTTTTTATGCGTCCTTGTTTCAATATCCCATAAACGGATTGTTTCATCGTTACTCTCACTTGCAAGAGTTTTGCTATCTGGACTGAAGATCACACTTCTGACAACATCTGTATGTCCTCTAAACGTTTGTTTATATCTTCCCGTTGTAGCGTCCCATAACAGTACGGTTTTGTCCCAGCTTCCACTCGCTAACATTGTTCCGTCAGCACTGAATGCCACAGTAGAAACAACAGATGAGTGTCCTTTTAATGTTTTCTTACTTTTTCCCGTAGCAATATCCCACAGCCGTATAGTCTTATCACTGCTTCCACTTGCTATCGTCAAACCGTCAGGACTGATTGCCATACTGGCAATTTCTCTCTTATGCCCCTTAAGTATCTTTGTATGTTTCCCAGTGTTGACATCCCATAAACGGATAGTCCAATCTTTACCCATACTTGCAAGTGTTTGTCCATTAGCACAGAAAGATACGCTATTCGCAAACTGTCGCATTAGTAGAACAAGCGGTACGTTGTTCCTGTCAGGATTTGTAGTAAGTGCCACTTCATAGACAAAATTAGTGTGTCCTTTGAGTGTATTCTTTCGCTTCCCAGTGGCAACATCCCAGAGATAAATGATATTGTCTTGGCTCCAACTCACAAGGGTTTGACCGTCCAGACTGAATAATACCTTTTCAAGTTCTTCTGAATGCCCTTTAAGTGTTTTCTTACGTTTTCCTGATTCAACATCCCATAAGCGAACAGTATCGTCTCTACTTCCGCTTGCAAGCGTGCGCCCATCTGGGCTAAAGGCAAGGCTTTTGATACTCTTTTTATGTCCCTTGAGAATTTTCTTCTCTGTCCACGTTGCAACATCCCAAAGTCGAATCACATCATCAAAACCACCACTGGCCAGGGTTTTCCCATCCAGACTAAACGCCAAACACCTTACTGATTCTGTGTGACCTTCAAGGATATGTAATTCCTTGTTCTCCACAACATCCCAAAGATATATTTTTCGGGATGAATCTGCGCTTGCGATTAGTTTGGCATCAGGACTATAGGCAACAGTTCTCCGACTCGCATTGAGACTCTTTTTGTATGTACTTGTGGTGATGTCCCACATATCCATCCCAAATATAGTTGTACTTATAAGTGTCTCACCATCACCTATAAATGACAAGTTGTTAATTTCATAATCATATCTCATAACATCATGTATGAATACCGCCTTACTTTTTCTTGTGGCAATATCCCAAAGCCGTATTGTCTTATCAAAACTTCCACTTGCGATGGTTCTCCCATCCGGACTGAACGCAACACTTGACACAGCAGCCGTGTGACCTGAAAGTAGTGCTTGTGCTTCCAAAGTATTTGCATCATAGAGCCAGATACCAGTTGAACTCGCGACTGCTAATTGTGGACTATCTGGAGCATAAGCAACATCCCTTATGAAACCTTTACCAAGACGTGCTTTAACGTCTTTTGGAAGATGCAACTGTGGAGTATCATGTATAAAAGAATTTGGATGATCAGGTGTAAAAACATACCGAAACAACAGAAAACTTGAGACAACACCAACCATTAATAAAGTGATATATATCTTGATTTTCATTGCATAAGACTCCTCAATTAAAAAATATGCATTTTATCAGAACATATCCCTTTTTATTTATTCTGTTCTATATGTTTCTTTTATCAAGGAAGGAACATCCCACAGCAGCACTGTTCCATCAGCACTATTCGTTGCAAGTGTCTTCCTATCTGCACTCAACGATAAACTTTTGACAGAGGAAGAATGTCCTTTGAGACTTCCGATGTATTGACCGTTAGTTATATCCCATAAATACATAGTACCAAAATTATTTCTAATCGCAATTGGTATCCCATCGGAAGTAAACCACGCAGTACCCCAATAGTTCCTTCCATGTCTATCGACTCGTCCTGTAACTATCCGTTTCTGTTCTCCAGTATTGACATCCCACAAGCGCACTGTACCATCCCAACTGACACTTAATATAGCACTTCCGTCTGGACTAAACAATAGGTTGCTAATTTCTTCAATATGCCCTATAAATGTCTTTTTTTGATTTCCTGTTTCAACATCCCACAGATGTATGTGACCAACTGTACTGCCACCGACCAACATGCTACCATCTTGACTAAACGCTATAGAAGCAATCATATTCATCCGCTCCGCAAGGAATGCTTCATGTGTTCCACTTTCTAAATCCCATAGAAGAATAGTCTTGTCACCACTTCCACTTGCGAGTAACTTTCCATCTGGACTGAAAGCCATGCATTTTATAAAACCAAAATGTCCATTCAACGTTTTTCTAAGTTTTCCGCTTTTGATATTCCATAGACGGATGGTTGCATCCTCTCCCCCGCTTGCAAGTGTATTTCCATCAGGACTAAATGCAACACTATCAATCTCATCATACAATAATTCTAAGATAATCTTTGGTTTAATTCTACTGGTAACTTTATATCCTGCCAGAGTTTTCTTGTGTTTTCCAGTTTTAACATCCCAGAGTTGGATAGGCTCAGTCGGGTTCAGACTTACGAGTGTACGTCCATCTGGACTAAGCGAGACTTTTTTAACGTAAGCAAAATCTGCATGTTCCATAATTTTTCGCTTTAGTTTCCGTGTGCTTAAATCCCATATTCGAATGATATTGTGTGTATCTGCTGCGGCAAAAGGATGTCCATCTGGACTGAAAGTCATAGTCATATATGAGATTTCTTCATCTGTTTCTTTTAAAAAATTGTATAGGTTCTCATCTGTTTCATTCCAACGTTGCAGGCTTTTATTTTCACTTCCGTTGGAAGGTCTTGGTTTATCAGAACTGGATGGGGTTTCTTCATTATTAAGTGTTTGTTTGGGTTTTCCAGTATTTACATCCCACTGGAGAAAGGATTTTGTGTCAGTATCGCTACTCATAACAGTTTGACTGTCAGCACTAAACGAGATGCTATTAGACGAAATTCCGCCATATCTATTTATCCTTATAGGTATGAAGGATAAAACTTGATAGTTACGTGTTTCATATAACCATATACCGATGGAACTAACGACTGCAAGTACATTTCCATCAGACGAATATAGCATATTCTCAATACGACCTTTGCCAAGGCGCGCTTTAGCACCTTCGGGCAGCCCCAGCTGCGTATAGTTTTGGGCAAAACTGGTCGGCAGATATAGCGTTAAGACGATACTACACAGTAAAACCTTTAGTAGCAAATTCAGATAGAATGTCCTTGATTTCATTGCGTCAGTTTCCTTGGGTAACAAGATGTCTATAAGACTATTTTGAGAATAACAAGTTTACTTAAATGCTACTTTTCCAGCACTGTAGAGCAAGACACAGAAACCTCGCCTTACAGTGTAAAGATTTCACTCACCCTGAATTAATTTAAACTTATGCGCAGCCTCTTCCAAACCAACAAACCGGCTATAAATTGCCACGTGGCTAAGTTTCCCTTCCCAATTTCTACCACCACTTGCCTCATCACCGAATAGGAGCGGGTATAACTCCCAATTGCTGAAGTCTCCCTGCGTACCATTGCTGACTTGGACAAGTTCACCGTTAATATAGCAGTAGACGTTTCCTTCAAAATAACTCATGATGACGTGTGTCGGTTTGTTTGATTCAATCTTGCCAAAGGAAAATTCGCTACCAAGACCATTTTCGCCGGTGCGCGGTGTACGAATTCGCATCGCAAAACGGTTACCATCTTGTCCCAAGGTAAAGTTGCGATGGGTAATATCCTTTGAAAATGAGATAATGCGCGCCGGACCGCTCTGATTCAGGTTGTCTGTGGTAACAAGACACTCAAGCGTTAATTGATTGCTTTCTTGACATGCCGCAAGTAGTGTCCCATTCACATTCTGAGCGAGGAATGCGCCACCCGTCAAGTTCATTTGTCCATCTTGAGTAATTAATGCATCGTCGCGCGATTCAATTTCACTACTGCCTTCAAGCGTGCCGTGCCAGAAAAACACAAGGCCGTCGCGTGAACCGGGAAATTCTGTGTGCGTGCCGATGTCAGCGGGTGCTTCAGGTAACACATTAATTGTGAGGGCGGTTGTTGACGATGTGCTTTCCGCATCTGTTACCTTGAGTATCGCGGTGTATTGTCCAAGGTTTTCATAGACGTGTATTGGATTTGATTCATCGGAAATTGTACCATCACCGAAATCCCAATGCTGTGTCAAATCACCTGCTGCCGAAAAGGCAACAGTGAGCGGTGCGCTGCCTTGAACGACATTTGCAGATGCTTTTGCTTCAGGACGAAGTTTTTCACCTGGGGCATAAGGCGTAAAACGGTATGCAAAATCGCTGCGGTGTGAAGCGAATGTATATTCACCAGGCTGTGCGGTCCCAATAGGCAATATTTCCATGTTCCACGTATCAATACCATCGATTTTATATGGTCGGTCTCCGTAAAGTTCTACCGTTACTGTTTGTGGTTCAGTCGTGTAAACCAGATAGTATTCTTCCTGTTTGGCAAGGACGTAGCGTCCAGCGTCATCACCCACCGGTTCAAGCGTGTTAAACTGTGGTGCGTCTGCCATGAAATCTTTGAGAAATGCTATCCGAGGTGGACTTTCACCACGTAAAACGCCGCCCTTTGCCCACCACAGCAGGTCTTCAGGATGTTCATAAGTCTCTCCGTGCCCGACGTAGCAGCCTGATACAGTGCCTGCCCAAAAGTTTTGCACCATCTGTTGTGCAGTGATATTTCCCCATCCGTGTGGAATATTTCCTTCGTAGCGACATTCATCATAGATAACAGGTTTACCGTATTGAGTGCGATAACGGATACCTTGCGCCATATTTGAGGTTTGGATACTGGTGTGTGTTACCCAAGGTTTACTGTGGTCATACCAGCCTCTGCAGTTGTGGATACCCCGTAAACGCTGATACGGGTCATGATCGCGGATAATCTGAAAAAAGCGATCCCAGTCGGATTCCTCTTTCGCAGGCATGATGTCATATTCATTCGCGAGGGACCACCACACGTTACGAAAAGCAGCTAAACGTGCTACAGCATAACGGATGTAGTGATCATCGCTTTCAGCATCCATATTCTCAAAATCCCATCGGTCATAGGTATGGAATAAGATGATGTCTGCCTCAATACCGAGGTCTAACAGGTTTTGAACGCGCTGCTCAAAATGTTGCCAGAATTCGGGATTGAATTTAGTAAAGTCCCAATCTGTCAGCGGTTTTCCTTCATAGGGATAGTAAACTGGTTCGTTTTTGTTGTAGACGTAATCTTTGGGAAAGATGCACATCCGCATTTTGTTGAAAGGAGCCTCAGCGAGTGTTTTGAGCGTTTGTTCCTCCATCGCATCGCCTTGATGTGCCCAGGCATAACAAGTTGTGCCAAACTGATGATACGGCGTACCATCGGCGTATTGTAGGTAGAAATCCTTATGTACTCGCATAGGTCCGTGGTTGCCTTCGGAAGGTTCAACGCATGTAAACTGACCTATTTTACCGTTGAGTTCGGTGTTGTTACTTTTTGTGATATATGTCCATTCTCCGACTTCGTCGGGCATGAATCGTATTTTGTATATTCCGTTTCCATCGTAGAACCCTTGTGGCTCAAAAGTGCGACCCCCTTTTATGTCACTGCGTTTAAATTCTGCTGTTAATTCGACCTCAACAAATGGATTTCCCGTATCCGGACCGTTCAGCGTCAATTCATATACTCCCCAACGTTCCACCATAGACTCCTCCTTGTCTTGTTTCAACTGTGCCAAAGTATCCCCGCCCAAAATGATTCCAATTAGGATTGCTACAGAAAAAAAATGTTTCAACATCCAACCCCCGTTGTTAAGTTAGTGAGACTTAACGATAAGATAACGAGGTTTCTTTTTTTAAAGATGGTATTTCTTTACGATGCTCAAGTATACTTGAGAAATTGACGCGCGTCAAGAAATTCTGAAGTCATTTACCAATCTAAAGTTAAGGCTACACTTTAAACAGATCTGTCCAGATATTGAACAGCAACCAAGCATTTTGTCGGACGTATCGGTGAAAATTCTTGATTTAGACCTCTTTTATTATAACATTATCTTTGGCATAAAAATTGCTTTATGTTGCAAGTAAGGAATTACGGATTCGTTCCTTTAATCAACCGTATTGAGGAGAAAATATGATGATTCGATTGAAATACCTACTTTTGATCTGTTTCGTACTCACGGGCTGCGCTGCACTTTTAACAGAGCAAGAGTATAGATTGATAGATGAAAAAGTCTCAGAAAAGATAATAAACACTGGTAGTATTTATTATATGCCGAAAAGTTCACAAGTTCGAAAAATTGTGCTTATCGGGAAAGGAAGAATTAAAAATTTTGATATTGCTGTCCGTGATGAAAAAAATCAATGGAAACCAGTCACCCGTATAACAAAGGCAATTGAGTTTCCTTTTGAGATTTTACTTTCTGCTGAGACAGATGCTGTCAAGATTTCACAACGTTCTATAGTTGGAAAAGGCCACATTGATACGATTCAGTTTTACACGTTTACAAATAAATACGAATAAACGGTGCTCTGGTAATTCCTTGCCAACAGAATGTATATGGAGAAAACTATGCATCTACAGAAGAAACTATTTCTTATACTGCTCAGTTTATTATTACTCGGAGGTTGTGCTGCACTTTTTACAGAACAGGAATATGTTTTGATTAATCAGCCAGTCACAGAAAAGGCGGTATTCTACGGTATGATTTATTCTATGCCAGAAAAAGCAAATGTTCGCAAAATTAAACTTCTTGGATATGGAAAAATCCAAAACATTGAAATTTATGTGCGCGATAAGCGCAATCGATGGGAACCGAAGAAGAAAGTACATGGGGGAATTAGTTTTCCGTATGAAATCATACTTATTGCTGAGACAGACGCTATAAAAATCATAAAACCTTCAACGACAGGAACCGGTCATATTGACACGGTTCAGTTTTACACGATTGCAGACAGAAAGGAGCAAAATGAATGATATATCCACGCATATTTACATGTGTACTATTACTTACATTGATTTCACTATGTGCTAACGCAGTGCCACCGTCTCCTGCGGGTGGCAGGATGTTGCGGTTAGATGAAACACACGATTTCATCGGCACTGGTCAGGCTTGGTTCCCAGAGGCAGAATTTACAGGATTAACCGTTGAAGCTTGGATTTATATGGAAGAGATTCCTAAACCACCAGATTTATGGACTATCTTTGGTCAGGAAGGACGTTTCGGTTTGATTCTCTTAGGTAGACGACTGGAAAAAGCAAATCTACTTTCATTAGGTGTATGGGGTTATGGTATTGATGCTGGTTCCGATATTGGAATTGGTGGCAGTCTTTTTAATAAGAATAAATGGGTGCATGTCGCTGCATTATTTGATGCCTCCCCTGGAAAAGGTGTTGATGGAAAAGGCGGAAATTGGTGTTGTCCCAAAGGGCATCTTATCAAATCCGATAATCCATTTCGTATTGGTGGAATTGTCCCACAAGATACGGTTAATCGCTCACATATTGTAGGAGAAAACGCCAAATTCCGAGGCTACGTAGATGAAGTGCGAATTTCAAATATCGTCCGATATAAAGGACCCAATTGGAAAGTTCCACGACATAAATTTAAAGTAGATAAAAATACCATTTCATTGTGGCACTTTGATGAAGCACCGTGGTCAGGTCGTTTCAAAGATGAAACGGAGAACGGTTATGACCTCTGGAGAAGTGGTGCTATGCCGGTAGAAGCACAAGGAAAACTCACAATGACATGGGGAAAACTAAAAAAATGAAAAAATTTACTAATTTTTTAGCACAATACGTGACGGTTTCTGGAATCGCGCGGAAAAGATTTCTGAAAACTATATTTCAACAACTCGTCACATGTATCATTTTACTCACTTGGATATTGCTGAGTGCTAACGCAGTGCCACCGTCTCCTGCGGGTGGCAGGATGTTGCGTCTGGATGAAACACACGATTTTGTTGGAACAAGTGAGGCGTGGTTTCCCGATGAACAGTTTGAAGGATTGACCGCTGAAGCATGGATATATTTTGAAGAACCACCTGAATTTGGCACTTTCTGGACAATCATCGGTCAGGAGGGACGCTTTGGTTTGGTGCTTTACGGTGGTAATAAAGACACATTAGGCACATGGGGGTATGCTGAAGGAGCAGATCACGGACTCTCTGCTGGAGGAGACTCACTACCGACAAGGAAATGGGTGCACGTCGTTGCGCTTTACGACGCATCAGCCGGAGACGGAGTTAACGGTAAAGGAGGAAATGCATGTTGTCCGGGTGGGCATCTTATCAGATCAGATAAACCACTTCGCATCGGTGGAATCGTTGCACAAAACGTAAATAAATCGCATTTTAAAGGAGAAAATCTGAAATTACGTGGGTATATTGATGAAGTCCGAATCTCAAATATCGTGCGATATAAAGGTCCAGAGTGGAAAGTTCCGAAAGGAAAATTCAGAATAGATGAACACACGATTTCTCTCTGGCACTTTGATGAAGCACCTTGGTCTGGAAGGTTTAAAGATGAAACGGAGAACGGTTATGATCTCTGGAGGAGTGGTGCTATGCCGGTAGAAGCGCAAAGTAAACTCACAACCACATCGGGAAAACTTAAAAAATGAAATCTTCAAAAAGAATTCTTCTGACAGTTATATTTTGGTCTGTAATCGGTAGTTTATTTATTGCAAACCTATGCTGGGCAAAAGGCTATATAATCTATACTGCCAGAGGTGAAGGTGTCTATGCAATCAGGACTAACGGAACTAAACATACAAAGTTGTTTGATGTACCTGCCGCCCGACCATCACATGACGGTCAATATTTGGCCGTGTGGCAACCGGGAAAGGTTATTGAGATACTTGAAACAGGAACTGGCAAGCGTATCAAAGAAATAAAACTTGATGCTCGACTATATTTTGATTTCGCGTGGTCTCCTGATGGAAAGTGGATTGCGTATCTTGGAATTCCTGAGTTTTCTGAAATCTTTCTCATCTCGGTTAAAAGCGGAGAAAGCCGCCAATTAACATCCCATCAACGACGTCTACGACGTCTCGCATGGGCACCAGATTCACGTTCGATTTTTTATATGGATTTTAATACGAGTCGGAAAAAATATTGGGAAATTGATATTCCAAAACCAAGAAGGCCCAAAGAGCATAATCTATTTCACAAAGGTGCTTCATTCTTCGGCACACCCGGTGCTTTCTTTAGCTTTTCACACGATGGCAAGCATATTGCATACGGTTCAGTAGCCGGTGATGGGGGTGTTTACATTGCCAAGGCGAATGGTACCAATCATCGCAGGTTAAATCCAAATGGTTCATATCGAACCTATCAAGTAGCGTGGTCACCTGATGATAATTATATTGCATTTTTTTCCTATTATCATGAAACTCGGTCAAGTGTATTATATACTATTTCTCGACACACTTTTAAAATGCGACGCCTCGTTGAAATACCTTATTCTGCTTATGGTTTGACTTGGGCAGATAATTCAGCACTTGCTATTGAACCTACGGGAAAACTTACAATTACATGGGCAAAACTTAAGCGTTAAATGGAGATGATCCCGAGCAATTAGTCCAGATAGTCGCTATCTCTTGCAAATCAAGACAATCACTTGCAAATCTGGGACTGGCAGACAAGTAGATCTACTTAGCGTGAGCCTTTTCCAGAATATAACTTTCTCAGCCAAGATGGTTCCGTTCTAATATCGTACCGGGTGTAGGGACAATTCCAAATCTGAGATACCTAAAATCTGCTAAATTTCCTACCTTATCCAGTTGGGCCTCGTGGAAAAAGTTGGTTACACTGGGACAGATAAGATGAAACCAACTGCTACATGCAAAATGCTTATCTTAAAATGAGACGGTATTAATGGCATTGCAATCCTCTTTACACCCAATGTTGGCAATCTCAATTATTTGTTCAATAAAGAATAGACGATTGTTCAGGGTATGCCCAAAATCGTGCAATGTCAGGTGCCGTTGCACGTTCTTGTGCAGGCAATTCGTATTCAATCCCACCTCATATAGTATTTCTGCGCTTCTTTGTCAAATATCTTTGGCACAAAATTTGCGCCAATATTAACACGTGATTGATAGAGATTGATTGGCATCGGAATCTGTTAGACTACGGTTCTTTCATCCCTAAGAAGGAACAAAACCAATGAAGAAGTTAAAACGAGCGATTTATTCTCTCCTTGTAGCGACTTGCATCCTTAGTACATCGGTTTTCTATGGCTGTGGTGCGGATAGTCTCGGACCGCATGAACCCCTCTTACCTATCATTGAGAGTGAAGCCAAATTCTCAGATAGATTCCAATTAGAAGAAGAACCGCAATTCTTTCATGACCTTTACGGAAAAGAGATTCTGGAAGGCAACGAACTTAACACATACACTGATCGAAAAGAATTTGATAAGAATGGTAAATTAGTTGTTGGCTGGTCAGGTCAGCTTGATACTCTTCGCTTCACAACTCAATTGGACCGTGCCATCTTGGTTGAAGAAACTTTTCTCGGTAGGTATACAGAGTTTGCTATTGGTGATCACCTGCGATTCAAACCCGATACCCTGTTTCCAAATCGATATATTCTTTACAAAACTGAGTTTGATGGACTTCGGTGGGATATCTCTTTTGCCCAAGAGCACCATCTCTTTAGTCTCATCCATTCACGTATTTCAAATCCTATGCGATTAGAAGAATCGCCAGGCGGAACACAGAGACTTGCAGGTGAGCTTGGACGCCGAAGCGGACTCAACGCATTGTCTGGTGTCAGGAACATTGAAGACGCTCGACTCGTAGGTTTTCGTGGCCAGGGTCTTTTAGGTGAAAATTTCCGTGTCGGATTTACTTATGTAAATATGCATAAAGTACATCCTGAACGCTTGATAAATTCATTAATGGGGACCGTTGCAAATACTCCTCCTGAAAAAATTTCCATTGTTTTTCGTGATGACTCGCCTGAGGATAATCACACAAGAGCTTTCACTGATTTTGATGCTTATAATCCAGACGAACATAGCGGTAATATCCAAGATGGTGTCGGTGCAGCTTTTAAAAGCATGAAGATTACCGTCGTCACACAAGAACTTGAAGAATTAATTCCTGAAGATATAGAAGAAGGTATTGAACCTGATCATCTACCTGAGCAGACTCATCATTTTGAGGTCTACGCAGACCAGCTTGTGCCGGTTAATCACGCCGGAGGACAATCCCAAATACGTGATTCCGTTGATGGGAAATGGAAAATCGTCAACGGTTTCAACAAAATGAAATATGATCTTGTTCTCACTGATGATAAGATTAATATTGACCCGAGAACAGTCAAATCCGTTGTATTTGAGATGGTTGTTGCAGGCGATTATAATATAGCGGTTATCGGTTTTAGTAGAGCAAATCAAGCAACGTCAAACCCCGAATTACAAGAATGGATTAAAACTGAAGATGGTCACATTCAGATGCCGTATCGCGACATAATTCAGGCACCAGGGAATTATGGGCAATCTCCAGATTACACCCAAAATAGGGAAAAACTTATAGATAATCCCAGTGAATGGAAAGGTGAAGGAAGACCTCGGAAAGTCCGGTACCGTTATGGTGCCGCACGTGCTGCTACTCTCTACGGAATTGACCTTGAAGGGACTGTCGGTAATGTTCGCGTCAGGGCACAATATTCTATAAATGGTAAGTATAAACAGTATCCGACTGTTCCCAAAGATAAGGTAGGGTTTAGTCGAACCCAAACCACTGTTAAGACCCGCGGCGGTGAGGAATCAACGGGCGTCTCTATTGATCGCCGCAGCGGACTCCCAGTAGACGCAAATGGTATTCCTACCTACTCTGAAACCGAAGGTGAACGATTTGAAGGTTTTTTAGGCGGTGACGGAACTGATGTAGGTGACAACGGAAAACTCGGTAGAGAAACGGCGTGGTTCGTCCAACTTGAATCTCGCTTTGAAAAACTACACTTAGAAGGTGTTTTGTATCATATTGATCCAGGCTACACAACCAACTACCTGAATTTCGGTGCACATGCCAACCGAGGTCAACTTTTCATGCTTGAACGCGTTCGGCCTGTACAACAAGATCCTTTAGACGAACTGCCTTCATGGGATGCAATCAATTATACATTGATTGAGGATGACGATGACGGAGATGGCTGGCCCGATGACATTGACTTTGATGGGGTACTTCCACGTGCTGATGACCGAGATCAGAACGGGGTATTAGACTATCAAGAAGATTTTCTTATTTTTGATGTTGACCCTCCTATGTTTACCAACCCTATCGATCTAAATAATAACGGCACTATTGATTCAATTGAGGATGACTTTGAACCCCAATACGAATACGGAATAGACCGTCAGGGTTATCATCTTAAAGCAAGATATGACCTACTTGATAACCTCGCTATCCAAGTTGGTTGGTTAAACGAGAGCGAAATTTCAAGTAGACGTAAAAATAACTCAAAATACATTCATGTTACTTACGAACGCGACATCCCTGATTTTGGTAGCTTTAACTTCCAAAATCGCTTTGTCCGAGTGCAGGATGATATTCCAGATTATACAATTACTTTGCCTGTTGGAGAATTGGAAGTGATGCAAATTAATGACGAACTTGATTTTTTTAACGTTCGCTCAAATACAACAACACTCCAATGCCTCTATACCGCAATATCAAACTTGACACTTGAAGCTAAATGCTTGGTTGTCATGCAAAAACAGTTTGAACAGAATGTAGAAAAAGCACTTTTCACAGATGTTGAATACGACCCAGTTTCAGAGAACTTTGAACCTGATGAACGTGTTGACTTTATGGTGCCTATTGAGCAGGTGCGGATTAGCGGAGAAAGGCGTGAACATCCGTTCTATCCTGATCATGGAATTAACGCACTTGATCCGTCTGACACCGGTTTAATCTATGACGCTGCGAACTGGAAAACACGACGTTACCCCGAACGGAACATTCGTAATCAACTAACCATTTTGAAGGCGAGTTACGAAATCCCACTTGAGGTTCTCCCATTTGTTAACAAAATTCCATTTGCTAATAAATTTAGTGATGATTTAGTGCTAACTCCTATGGTTAAGTACGTCTGGGACCTTGCTTTTGACCGAACTGCCGATGAAATTCCCAAAACACTCAACCCTGACTTGTTTCTTCCAACCGATGATCAAACAGTTGAATATTTGCGATTCAATCGTAGAAGTCGAGAGGATATTCTCGGTGTCCGTCTTGATTATAGGTTTACGCAAAGAACCAAAGTCCTTGGTGGATTCCAATATAGGGAGTTCATTAATCGGGATAAAAACTTCAAGAATTATCTGCGAAATTTCGCAGCTGACGTTAACGTTCCAAACCTATACCGTCCTGACCTGCGGACTCGTATTTTTGAAATCCAAGCCATCAACAAAGGTGAACGTCTCGGTTTCCATATTGTCATTCTTGCAGGCTACCGCAGAACCACGCACCTGTTCCAGCATACAACGAGTAATATAACGTATGTGCGAGCGATGATGGGTTTTTAAATCTGTCAAATCATGAGGATATTATAATTCAGTCAATTCCTCAGCGAAAGCACTTGGATTACCTACAAGTTTCAACACCTAAAAAATCGGAGATACATCATGACAACCTTTACCATCCAATTTAGACAATACTTGCAAGTTTATATAGCAATGATTTGCATCGTCTGCATGCCTTACATTTCGTCTGCAATTGAACCCATTGCTAAGATTGGACAGCCTCTACCAAAACAACATGCCTACCTTGACAACGGGACAATCCTGCGCGTTGTCCCATCACACATTCAGGTTGTTGATGCCAATACAGGTGAGGTCATGGATAAATTTGGCAATCTGACATATTACAGCGATGTTGTGTTTAGTCCAGATGGTACACATCTTGCAATTTTTAATTCGTTTGGACATCCACAGAAAACTAAAGTCGAAATTTGGGATGTTAATGCCCTTGAACGGATAGCCACGTGGGAAATTGAAGGCGATAACGATGTCGCAGCATTTAGCCCTATCCAACCATTGCTTGCTATCTCTGTTGACGATGAGATTCATCTTTGGAATTGGCAAACCGGTGAGTTCATTGGAACGATGATAGGAGATCGTCGACCCGCGGACACATGTTACTACGTCAACGGTCGTTGGAGGACTTGTCGAAGTCCTATTCGTGATTTTGCATCGGTTTTTAGCCCGGATGGTCGCTATCTCATTGTCGCCTCAATGCGGCCAGATATTGAATTGTGGAATGTTGAAAGACTACAATTAGAAGGTCACCTTGAAGGACATATCGGAAACTGGGTTAACGGTGTGGTTATCAGTCCTGATGGAAAATATATCGCGTCCTTTGATAGGATAGCAGGTTTTGTTTATGTGTGGCACACGAAGGCACAACACTTATTATGGAAGGCGAAAAGCGCAATCGGAAGCGTTACAATGGTGACATTCAGTCCGGACAGCCAACGACTGTATGTCGCATCAAGAACAGGTAGCATAAGTATGACTGGTCCTAATCCATGGGTAGGTTGGGATGAGAGAGTACGCGTGTGGGATGTCAATTCAGGACAACAGATTGATATGTTTGAGACAGAATTCAAAGGTTTACAAACTATAACAATTTCACCCGACGGTAAAAAGGCACTTTTATTATATACGGATGGCGAAATCATGTGGGACATTGAAAATAAACGGATACACCGGATGTGGACAGATTTCATCGCTGCTTGGTGGCCTTGGTGGCCTACTGATAATAAAAGTGTTGCGTTAAGCCCTGACGGTAAAACTGTAATTGCCATATCTTCACACTTTATTAAATCGTGGGATGTTGCTTCTCAACAGATGCGGCTACTTGTTTCAGCAGGAGACTATAAATTTAACACGGTCACTATCTCTCCTGACAGTCAAAAATTCGCAGTCGGTAAAGAACCTTTTGTTGAAATACGTGACATTCAAACGGGTAAAGTTGAAACACAATTTCCGCATTACGTCCAACTTCCTGAGAAGATTACCTTTAGTTCTTCTGGAAAATGGCTTGCAGTTAAAGATCATTGGGGTAGGACAGATATCTTGAACGTTGAATTTCCTGAAAACAAACAGCGCCTCATCCCACCATTTGAAGTGGGATTATCCAGCAGCTATCAGATAGGTTTCAGTGAAAATGATAGACATTTTGTAACATCGGGAAGAACAAAAATAGATGATAATAACCATAAATATTGGATTCTGTTGTGGAAACGCGAGGAAAATACTTTCGTCTTTCAATATGCATGGGAAGGAGCATTTGCTTCATCACCTGCATTTATGACCGACGCAGACGGTTCTACAGTGTTAGCAGGAAACGGTAAAGATGGAATCCATATTTGGAAACTCTTACCGGATAAACCACTGCTTTTAACAACGTTGGATGGAGAGTTTCCTATACAATTTAGTGTTGATAACCGCTATCTATTTGCATACCGAGATGAAAACTTCCAAATCTGGGATTGGCAGAGGAGTAGACTAATCAATCAACCGTCTCTGCCATGGTTTCTGAACATGAGTCAAGATGGATCATTATTACTTACGCATAATTCACAGCGAGAGTATCAATTATGGGATTTAAATAACATGTTATCATTCCTACCCTATCCTGTTGAACCTAAAGGCAAGCAGTTTGTCACACTTGGGCAGATAAAGAAAAACCAGCTACTACAAAACTTTCCTAACCCCTTCAATCCGGAAACTTGGATTCCGTTTAAACTTGCGGACAAAAGTGATGTAACCATTCGCATCTACACCCCGACAGGTCAGTTGGTTCGATCTCTATCACCAGGGATAATGGTTGCGGGAGATTATTCTTCACAATCGCAAGCAGTTCACTGGGATGGTCGTAATGATAAAGGTGAATCTGTGAGTAGTGGTGTTTATCTCTATACGATCAATGCTGGCGACTTCTCCGCTACACGCAAAATGCTTATTAGGAAATGAAAGGGTTCTGACCAAGTCACAACTTTCACATGAAAGGAGACTATGACATGAAAAATCGAGTTTTTACACAAAATCGGATCGTATTCATTTTAGTTGCGGTTTTATTCGTTTTTGTTATCCAAAGCATAAGCAACGCACAGGGAAGAGGTAAGATATATTGGACAGAAACAGCAGAGGCTTGGAGATCTGATATAGGTAAAATCAAACGAGCGAACCTTAATGGAACCGCTGCCGAGGATCTTGTAACGGGACTGTTCGGACCGGTGGATATCGCTTTGGATTTTCAAAACCGTAAGATGTACTGGACTGACCGTACCGCAGAAAAAATCCAACGTTCAAACCTTGATGGTACAAATATTGAAGTTATAGTAAAAAAAGACACTTTAACAATTTCGCCAAACTGCATTGCTTTAGATGTCAAATCAAACAAGATTTACTGGGGAAACTGGCGCAGAGATATTATTCAGCGTGCAAACCTTGACGGATCCGATGTTGAGAGTCTTCCTATCAAAGAACGAATTTTACCTCAGAATTTCTTAATTCATCAATTTGTTTCTGCACAGAACATAGAATTGGACTTGAAAGCGAGAAAGTTGTACTGGACTGATGTGTTCGGCAAAAAAATTGCAAGTGCGAACCTCGATGGATCCGATGCTAAAGACCTTGTTACCAAGAACCAAGGGGTATATGGTTTAGCACTTGATTTACAAACGCGTCAGATGTACTGGTCGAATATAGTTACAGGTAAGATACAAAGTTCAAATCTTAATGGACGGAATGTTAAGGACATCGTTACGGGATTAAAATTTCCGCGTGGTATTGAATTAGACATGCGCTCACGTAAAATATACTGGACAGTTTGGGATTGGGAAGCATCTACGTATAAAATCCAACGCGCAAATCTTGATGGATCCAATGTGAGAGGTATTCTAACGGGTTTGAATATTTCGTCGAGTATTGCTTTAGACACCGAAGGGTTTTACGATGTAGACCCTGATACAAATAAACTAACAACCACTTGGGCAAACATGAAAATTCAATAATGTTTACAAGCAGGAGTACTGACATGAAAAATCAGGTATTAACACAAAAGCGTATCGTATTTATTTCGGTTGTGATTTTGTTGACTACTATTGTCCAAGGTATATGTTACGGGCAAGGACGTGCCAAAATATATTGGACAGAAACAGATAAAATCAGACGGGCGAATCTTGATGGGTCCAATGTAGAAGACATCCTAACGGTATTGAAATGGCCTCGAGATATTGCCTTGGACCTACACAACCGTAAGATGTACTGGGTTAACAAATTTAACTTTGACACCTCAAAAATCTACCGGTCAAACCTTGATGGCTCGAATATTGAAGTAATTTTCAATCGTGAAGCACAGATTGCAGAACAGAATAAACGTCTACATTCTCCCGGCTGCATCGCCATAGATACAAATGCGGATAAAATATATTGGGGTAATTGGATTGGACCGTGGGGAATTTCGCGTGCAAATAATGACGGTTCCAATATTGAGGACATTATAATTAAGCCTGTGGATGGTGCCGTATTTGGGCCAAGAGTTGATGCTGAGAAAATCCAACTTGATGTGAAGGCGGGTAAGATGTATTTTTTAGACTCCTTAAATGATAATATTGCTCATGTGAACTTTGACGGCTCTAATTACGAAGAACTTGTTCTCAGTATAATAGATCACGTCGGACTTGCACTTGACTTACACAACCGCGATATGTATTGGACCCACATCTCCTTGGGCCAGATTAGAAGGACATCACTTGGTGGCGATAATAAGGAAACCCTATTAGAAGAATTGAGTTATCCAAGCGATATTGCCTTAGATCTACATTCCCGCAAAATGTACTGGGTAGAAAGAGATACACAGAATCGCAAGGGTAAAATCAGACGTGCAAACCTTGATGGTTCTAATGTCACAGACATTTTGACTGGTTTGAATTATGTAGCAGGAATCGCTTTGGATACTGAAGGTGTTTACGATGTTAGTCCAGATATAGATAAATTGACAACCACTTGGGCAAACGTGAAAAGCCAGTAATTTTACATATCATTGCTACGATATTAATTCGGCACGGTTGTCCTACTGTGCCGTTTTTTATTGCACTTTCGTTTTGATGTTGCTATGATAGTCGGATACGAGGATTTCTTTTAACAACTTGGAGACATGCATGAAAAAATACCGCATTGCGATTATCGGCTTGGGAGGTATGGGAGGTCACCATGCCCAGGCAGCAAAGTTAGAGACGAACTGTGAACTCATCGCAGGAGCAGAAATCAATCCAGAACGAGCAAAAGCATGGGGTGAGCGATTCGGTGTCAAAGCCATCTATGACGATTATGAAAAGATGCTTGATGAGCAAAAACCGGATATCGTTATTGTGCCAACGCAAGCACCTATGCACCACCCACCAACGATTGCGGCTGCCAAGCGTGGCATCCACGTCTTCTGTGAAAAACCGATTGCGCTCAACCTCATTCAAGCTGATGAAATGGTTGGAATCTGCGACAAGTATCGCGTCAAGTTTGCGATTAACCACATCAAACGTGCCAGTCCTTATAACCGATATGTCCTTTCCTTAATTGAAATGGGTGAAATTGGCGATGTTGTCTTGATGAAGGCAACCGACAAAGGTGGACGTAAAGCGGGTAACTCGCTGATGGAAATGGGAACACATCTCTACGATTGGATACGACTTTTCGGTGGAGATGTGGAGTGGACACACGCACACCTTGTGCAGATGGCTGGACGTGAATCCACCGTTGATGACATCAAACATACGCAAGAGGTTCACCCTCATGATCGAGATGCTGGTCTCGTGCTTGGAGAACGCGGACATGCATCCTTTCGTTTCAAGAACGGCATCCATGCAGATGTGCAATTTCTCGCGCAACCCCAAACCAATGATGACGCCTACGGCATAGATATTATTGGGACTGAAGGACGCATCGCTATTCGAGAGAGCGTTGGCACAACAATGTTCATCCATAGAGGTCAACACCAAACACCCGCACAAGCGTGGGAACAGATTCACTTACCTGAGGAGGACCTTGACGAGAATGGAAATCCGCGTGATAAAGGTTCCATAAGACTGCTTTTGCAACGTCTTATGTTGCGCGATCTTATTGAAGCGATTGAAAAAGATCGAGACCCTTTCGCGAGTGGTAGAGATGGACGTGATTGTCTTGAGATGATTCATGCAACGTGGGAATCGCATCGGCGAAAAGGCAGGGTGTCCATGCCGTTAACGCCACGCGAACATCCATTGGAAAGATGGAAAAAGGACGTATCCAGCGATGCAATCAATTGAATGCAAATGCTGTTAATCAATCATTGAGATAAGGAGACAAACAGATGGCTACAATGAAATGTCCACGGTGCGATTCTGAAAATATCATGCCCAACTTGCGAATTCGGGATCGCTATGAACGGGGATTAGGACAAGACTTAGAAGTTGAAGTACAGGGGAATCCTGATGCCTTAATTTTCAAGCAGTCTCATAGGGAAGCGTTAAGAGCAACTGTTTGTGGTGAATGTGGCAACGTAGGTCTTTCTGTTGAAAATCCGAAAGGATTATGGGAAACTTATTCGCAAATAGAGAATTCTTAGCGTTTTTAGTGAGGTGCTGGGTTTCGCTTACGCTCTACCCGACCTACAGACTGAATGATCATGAGATTAAAATAGAGTCATTCAGTTTTCGCGTTTTCTCAATATTTAAGGCAAGGTCGCGACCAGGAGGTCGCTCCTACAGAAAGAGGTTTTAAATAAAAAAGAAATTATTTGAGAATTAATGACTCTGAGAATGAAACAGAGCCATTCAATTGTCGGGTTTTTCCATTTAATTGTATTGTAGGAGGGAACTCCGATTCCCGACTATCCTTGTGTTTTGTCGCGATTCGGAGATCGCTCCTACAAGAAGCAACAGATGTAGCCTGTGCGATTATTGGAGAATTGAATGGCTCTGGAGAATGAAATAGTTATAGTTGACACAATCAGCGACATGTGATAAACTCTTGCAGACATTCAAAATTATCTCATTATTAGAAAGCGCGGAGACGCATACGTGATACAAATTGATTCAAAACAATCGGGGTTAACACTTGTCCAGATATTAGTTGTCGTTGTTGTTCTTGGTGTGATTGCCGCTGTGATTTTGGCACCGCGATTGCTTGGGCAAGCAGGCCGTGCATTACAAACACGTGCAGCTGAAGACATTGAAACGCTTGGCATCGCTCTTGATAGATATGCTAAGGACAATGGAGATTATCCTTCAACTGAACAGGGATTGAAAGCACTTTGGGAGAAACCCGAAGAACCACCACTTCCTATAAATTGGTTAGTTCCATACATTCAAATCCCAATTACGGAGGACCCGTGGGGTAACCCATACATTTACATTCGTCCGGGTGTGCATGACCGATACGGGTACGACCTTATCTCATTTGGGAGCGATGGCGTAGAAGGCGGGACAGGTGAAGCGGAAGATGTCGTCAGCTGGATTCGGCGTGACGAATAGTAATCTAAAAACGCTAAATAACATTCTATATCCACAAGCAGTAGACAGAAGATCGTTATTCGGATACGGGGAGGCAGAATCATGAAAATTACGCAAATTGAAGTTATCAAGGTCAGAGTGCCTTACCATGATGGCATTTACGAACTGATGACGCGTCGTAATCTTTATCAAATTGACCATGTTTACAAGGTGCATACTGATGCGGGAATAACCGGCATTGGCGATGGTTCGTTTCAATCGGAGGAAGCAGTTCAACGGTATATCGGCAGAAACCCGTTTGAATTTATGAATGGATGGGCACCGACACCGCTACAACAAGCCTTTTACGACATCATGGGCAAGTCCCTTGGTGTGCCAGTACATCAACTTTTAGGTGAAAAGGTTAACGACAAAACATCGTTCGGATATTGGTCTATTGATATGACACCAGAGGAGTGGGCTGCAGAGGCAAAACATGCATATTCACTCGGCTACCGACTCCATAAAATCAAGGCACGTCCGTGGTTTGAAGTGCGTGAACAGGTAGACGCAATCGCAGAGGTTGTGCCAGATGATTTTCAACTTCGCGTGGATGCAAATGATTCTTTTCAAACACCAGAACACACCCTTGAAGTTGCCCGACAACTTCAAGACTACAATATTGAATCGTTTGAAACCCCGATTCCACAGTCGGATATTGCCGGATACCAAGAAATCAAGCAACACACGGATATGCCAATAACAATTCACTTCGGAAATCCCGATCCTGTTGAGGCGATTCGGGCAAAGATGAACGATTCGTTTATTATTGCTTACCCAGACTCGCGTGCTGCTAACGCTAAACGTGAAGCAATAATTTCAGACTCAGCGCATCTTCCTGTGTGGATACAAATTGTTGGTCTCGGCATAACGACCACTTATGTGATGCATCTTGCTGCGGTTATGCGGAATGCGACTATGCCTTCAATTACTTTAAATGCGCTGCGTGCCTTTGACATTGTTACACCTTCAACTATTCCGCTTGTGGACGGATATGCGACTATACCAGATAAACCAGGATTAGGCGTTGAATTAGATGAGGACGCGCTTGACAATTGCCGCGTCTAAAATCGTTTTAGTAACCTCAAAGGAGGAAACAACATGAAAACGACTATTTTGTGTTTGACAATACTTATCATCGGAACAGTTTTTACTGCACATGCGGCGCAACTCGGTTTAGCAAGTGCATGGTTATTCAATGAAAACGGTGGAAAAGTAGTTAAAGATATTGTCAGTGGACACGATGGTGACATCAAAGGCAACCTAAAGTGGGTAGGTGATGGCAAATTCGGTGGTGCGTTGGAATTCCCCGGCAAAGGTGATAGTTACGTTCGTGTTGACCATGATGACGTTTTCAACTCCGACCCGTATACCTTTGTTTCTTGGGTTAAGTTGAATGCTGCCTCATGGCAATACGTCGTTTGGCGGAATGGAGATGTTTGGCCCGAACCGGAAAATGTCCGTCACCTTGATATATGGATTCACGATGCCGATTATCCAGTATTTATGTGGCATGTGAAGGGTCAAGTTGGTCGTATTGATGGTAAAACCATCGTTGCAGATGGTCAATGGCATCATATCGCGAAAGTCTATGATGGCAGTAAGGTTCAGATGTTTGTTGATGGTAAATTAGAAGGTGAAAAGGCGAGTGGTGGAAAACTTGATACCAGTAAATCACCGATTTGGATAGGTGCGCGCCCTGGCAACGTTGCTGCAACCGGACTCTTTGATGAAGTTGGTTTTTTCACGAAAGCACTTACGGAAGTACAAGTCAACGATGTTATGGATACTGGCTTAGCAGATTATGCTGCTGTTGAGGCAGCAGGAAAAGCAACCACTACTTGGGGTTTGCTAAAGTCCAAAAAGTAAATTAAAAAGGCACATGCGTGTGCCGAAACAGAAATGGAGAAAACACACTATGCAAATGCATGTTGGTGGAGAATGGGTTGACAAATCTAACAAAATAGATGTCCTGAGTCCTTTTGACGGTTCAGTTGTTGATACCGTGCCGAAAGGGGACGCTAACGACGTTGAAACCGCTATTCAAACCGCAGAACGCGGCGCAAAAATCATGGCGGGGTTGACCGGTTATGAACGTTATGAAATTTTGCGAAAAGTCGCGGATTTGATGGTCGAAAAAGCGGAAGAACTTGCCGAAGTTATCACCCGTGAAGAAGGGAAGATATTAGCCGAAGCGACCGTTGAAGCAACCCGTGCTTCCGAAATTATCGCGCTCTCCGCAGAAGAAGCGAAACGGTTGACCGGCGAAACGATTCCACTTGAAGGTGCGCCCGGTGTAAAAAACAGACTCGGTTTTACGGTGCGTGTGCCTTGCGGCATTGTCGCTGGTATTAGTCCTTTCAACTTCCCGTTGCATCTTGTCTGTCATAAAGCGGGTCCTGCCATTGCTGGTGGAAATGCTATTATTATCAAACCTGCAACGGATACACCACTTTCCGCGTTGAAATTAGTGGAACTCTTTTTAGAAGCAGGCACGCCTCCTGAAGCGATTCAATGTGTGACGGGGCCCGGTGGTGAAATCGGTGATACGTTGTGCGCAGATCGTCGCGTCCGAAAGATTACCTTTACTGGTAGTCGTGATGTTGGTGAACATATCTGTAAGGTTGCAGGATTGAAACGGGTTACTATGGAACTCGGTTCGAATTCACCACTCATCGTTATGCCCGACGCGGATCCTGAGAAGGTCGCACGTGCGGCGGCAGCGTCCGGCTATTCTAATGCTGGACAGGTGTGTATCTCAACGCAGCGCGTCATCGCGCACGAGAAAATCTATGGTGATTTTTTGGATGCATTCCAAGCAGAAGTTTCCCAAATCGGTATCGGCAATCCGCTGGAATCTGGTGTGCGGATGGGACCGATGATTCGCGAAGGAGATGCTACCCGCGTTACCGAATGGATTAAGGAAGCGGTATCAGACGGTGCGGAACTGCTCACAGGCGGTGAAAAACAGGATCAGTTTGTCACGCCTGCTATCCTTGCTAACGTAAAACCTGAGATGAAAATCTCTTGTGATGAGGTATTCGGACCGGCTGTCGGTGTGACGCGTGTCAACGACATTGACGAAGCGATCACTCTCGCAAACGATACAAACTACGGATTGAGTGCCGCCATCTTCACCCAGAACATTGATTGGGCAATGCGGTTTGTCCGTGAGGTTGATTCAGGTAATCTGATGGTGAACTGGGGTACGCAGTGGCGTGCGGATTTGATGCCTTATGGCGGTGTTAAAGAGAGCGGTATGGGCAAAGAGGGTCCGAAATATGCTATTGAAGAGATGACTGAGTTGAAGATGGCTATCTTCCATCTGGATGGTTAAGCATAAAATATGCGATTATCCCTGGTAGGTGCGGTTTCCCAATCGCACCTTTTTTGTATGAGTATGTAAAGTTTTCGTACAAAGCATATTGTCGGTTGAGTTTCACTTCGCCCTGCCCGATTTACACATTCACTTGGGACGTTGCACGTCACATTTAGGACGTTTTGCACGTCCTTGGGACGTACGTGCAGGAGTCTGTCAAGACAAGGATTGTGACGCGATTTTTTGTTTTTTTCACTCTGTGTATATGACACTTTGTGAAAAACATTGCGAGATAGTAGATACGGCCCGTATCCGTTCACACAAACCGCAAGGTGGACAGTACGTGACGCGTATCTACGATCTATGCTTCACGCGAAATGCTCACATGATAGCAATAGGCGCGAAGATGTGGAATGCAAAGCCCAAATACAATCTTACGAGTCCCAGCTTTACGAACTGGTAGGCAGCTTATGGGCGTGGGGTTGCTGTTTTGGCGTAGCTGCGTCCCTCAAAAACACCACGACTCTGTGAGATTTTAATCGGTCCTT
>JAPPCZ010000090.1 GCA_028824685.1 Candidatus Poribacteria bacterium | reverse complement strand
AGCAGTTAGTCGAAAAGCTCCCAGAAACTAAGTTACCGCTTGTTTATCATTTTTTAGTTGAATTAGCGGGCAAAGAGGTAGAACCTCAGTCGCCTCAAGCAGATTTCATGCGTCTTTCGCCAGAAGAGCGGCACCAACTTCTATCTCAACAAGCGGAGCAGATGAAAGCATATTATGAACAAACTGCCGACGAACGTACCGAATGGCAAGTAGGAGATTTCATTGATGAACCGCGGGGAAATTTGGTTAGTTAATCTGGATCCGACCCTCGGAGCAGAAATCCGAAAAACGCGTCCTGTCATCGTTGTAAATTCTAATTCAATAGGCGCATTACCGATTCGGCTTGTTGCACCAATAACGGAGTTGAAAGGTCATTTTTCAGGGAACGTTTGGCATGTCCAACTACAACCAAATCCCACAAATGGACTCACAAAACCTTCTGTAGTTGATACATTACAACTACGCGGTATTGATACACTGCGATTTGTTAGGAAGTTGGGTGAGGTTTCACCTCAAGTAATGAGGACGATTGTTGTAGCAATTGCAGCAGTGATCCAGTATTGATTTGCCCTATCAACATTTAAGTCAGTTTACATGAGCCACTTTTTCAATTTGTGGCATAAGAAATCTCCATTAATTGTTCAGTAATTTCATTTATTCGGCTACTTCAAAGTTAACAACTTTCACATCATAGGTTTTCGCGAGTTGCTTAATTTTAGGTGAGATAAGGCTCCGGGCATTTAGGTCCGAACCCTGGCTGCCGAACACTGTAGCTGCAAAAACCATGTCGTCAACATCAAAGTCTTCAATCTGTTGTCTTGGGAAAATATCAAAAATACTACCTCGGACTACTTTACTCTTTTCTCCTGCCGGTATTTCTTCTGAAAGTTCCCAAAAATCTATATGAACCAATTCATTTTTATCATCTTTGAAGATGACAAGGCAATGGACTTTTCTAATGGCTCTACGCCGCTGATTTAACAGGGTGAAATGATAAGTATTCAATAGGTTCTCGGATTCTAACCATGTTAATTCTTCATTAACCCAAATCAGTCCTGCAGTTTTGCAAATAATAAAGCTCTTGGAGTATGTTCTTCCACGTTCTCTATCAACTTTTTTACATAGATTGAGGGGATAGCAAAATTAAGATTCTGGGCATTGTTGTTACTCTCAACAGAAACACCTATAACTTCACCTTTGCTGTTTATTACAGGTCCACCACTACTCCCAGGAGAAATTGGAGCAGTCATCTGAATCAATTTGTTGTCCTCGCGGATGCCGCTTATTATACCATCTGAAATAGTCCCTTCGTATCCGCGTGGACTTCCTACGGCGTAAACTGTTTCACCTATGTAAACTGGAATACTATTGTCAAGATTAACGGGAGTCATCGGCACATCAAAGTTTTCTACCTTTAAGACGATTAGATCGTTTTCCGGATCAATGGCGATGCAACCTTTAACTTCGTACATTTTTTTCTGACCAAACAGTTTGGCAAAGCATTTTTTAGCACCATGAACAACATGAAGATTGGTCACTATTAGATCATCCCTAATGAAGAATCCACTACCAAAGGAAAGTGGTTTATCGTTGACATCTTCTGTAACCAAGAGTACCGTAGAATCTAAAGCTTTTTGTGCAACTGGAATCGGATTATTCATAAAATTATAAACTCCTTCAGTTTCCATAGGAAACCTGTCATGGTTTATAACATAACTTCATTAGGTAAAGCAAGTTCAAACATAGTGGTAGCTCCAGAACTTGTAAAATCATTTCACTATCTCAAAGTCAAGGATTCTAATCTCCATACGTTTTGTCAATTTAAAGAGGGCAGCCTCGGCAGGCTTAGGTCCAAAAGCAATGTAACGATGATATATCCGCTTGGCTAATCCAGCAGGGATTGAATCTGAAAACTTCTCAACAGTTACATCTATTGGATCGTCTTCTTTATCGTAGAAAACTACGAGATAATGAACATTCATAACATCTTGGCGGATTCGGTTTCGCAGAGAATAAGAAAACTGCTTGTTACCCAAGTAGTCTCCATCCCATGTGAACTTTCCACCAGACACTCCTTCAATGCTACGATTACCAAAATCTGCCAGTAGCGATCGTTGTCCTTTGTTAGATTTCGCTTGAGACAAAGGTTTCGCGTATCCAACTTTGGGAATAAGAGTTTTAAGATAATTTGAAGGAATAGCGAAGTTAAGGTTCTGTCCATCACGGATAGTCAAAACAGAAACACCTATCACTTCACCTTTGCGATTCAGAACGGGACCTCCACTGCTGCCTGGAGAAAGTGGAGCGGTAATCTGAATCAGTTTATCATTGCCAGCCGGACGAATACTACTGATGATTCCATCTGAGAAAGTTCCTTCTAAACCTCGCGGATTGCCTACTGCGTAAACCGTCTGTCCTACTTGTGCTAAATCGCTGTTACCCAGTGAAATAGACTGCGTTCCAAAAGCTGTAAACTTTAGGATTATCAGATCACGTTTCTCGTCAATTGCAGTGTAGCCTTCAATGTTAAACTTTGTCTCTTTGCCGACTAATTTTGCGTAACCTCTTGTGGCACCCTCAACAACGTGGAGGTTAGTTGCAATCTGCTCTTGTCCGACAAAGAATCCACTACCTAATGAAAGCGGTTGACCGTTCTTATCTTCCATCACAAGGAGCACCGTAGATCGGAACGCTTTCTGGGCAATTTGTTGGGGAGTTTGTGCGGTTGCTATAGTCAGCGCAGAAAATAAAAGAAGTACCAAAGATGTGCTATATGTTAAATATTTTCTGTTATGTTTTCTCATAATTTGCCTTTCACTTTCATTGACGGATTCTAATTCTATGTACTTCTACCAAAAAGAGTTTGCCTTTATAGTGTTTCATATTAGGATTGGATGAAAGATAGTCTTTTAGTCGTGACAGAATTTGTGATAGGACTTCAGGATGGTTTCTCACTTGAAGTGCTATAATACCTTGATAATTGGCAGGTGGATAGTCTAATATGTTGGCAAAATCACCGTTTAGAGTTATCAGAATTGTTTCTAACTCTTGTGCTTTTGCAATAACGACCGAGTCAACTGATTCTATTGGCAGGAAATCTCTGAGACACAATACATCGTAATCTGCATCACGAAGAAATGTGGTAACAGTAACTGGAACACACTAATCGGCAAATAACCGCAATCCCATTAAGCAACTTCCTCAAATTCTGCTAACTCACGCGCGTAATCAAGACAGGCATGAATTTGCATTTCTTTGAGATCCGGGAATTCTTCTATTATTCGATCCGCTGTATACCCCGCTGCCAAGTATCCAAGTAGAAGACTTACTGGTATCCTTGTACCCTTTATACGCGGTTTACCCCGTAATATGTCCGGCGTGCTAATAATGTGATCTCTCTACTGAACAGGCATGTATATTTCTCCAAATATGGAAACAAATAAATTAACCGCATCTTATCCTGTTTCCCTACTGACACGAGAGTTAGAAACAACTTTAAATGGAATAAAAATGTTTGCAACAACTCTTCAAAGTCTTATTATCTCACATTGAATTATAGCATCGTTAAGGGTGTTTGTCAAACTTTACCTATCCTGTATAATAGATTACTATAGTTTGGACAATTTACACATTGTTCAAGAATTTGATGAGAGACTGTTAGGTGTATAAATTCTGTTACAACGCTTACACATTTCGCCCCGCTGGGGCTTTGTCCGTGTGTATGTCGTGCTGCTATACACATTTCGCCCCGCTGGGGCTGCTTCAAATCTGTATTTTTCTACGAGTTTCTTTCAGACACCCAAATCGCAGAAAATATAAGGTGTATAAGATTTACCCTTAGCCCCAGCGGGGCGAAATGTGTATAGAACAAGACCATTGCATAGGGTTAAAGCCCCAGCGGGGCGACAGGTGTAGCATATAATCCAGTTAATACCCAATGTGTTCCATCAATAATTTAAATTATGAATCCAGAACTCTAAAATTGTCCAAACTATAGTAATAGATTAGAGGGTATTAACTAAATAACCCTGATGGAATGGTTAGAGCCATTCAATCCTCAAAGAATTGCAACTTCGACCAAAGATCTCTTCATGTAGGAGCGAGCTCCAGCTCGCGACATCTTTAAATCCTGAATATTTCACCTAACTTTCCACCGAGAACACGCCCTGCACCGAGTAAACATGCAATTAAGATAAACATCCCGACAACGCCAAGTGCGCTTGCGATGTACGGACCTTGTCCAACACGTTGTGAAAGCGACCAAATCGCTTTTGTAATCGGATAGTATTGGTTTTGCGTTGCTAAAATCAGGCTTTCACTTACCTCAAGCATAGAAAAGGAGAAAACCAGAATCGCACCAGCAAGAATATTCGCAAATACCAAAGGCAATGTGATTTTATAGAGGGTTCGAACTGGCGTTGCACCCATGTTTTGTGAGGCTTCTTCATAGCTTATACTGGTTTGCTGGAAACCCGCATAGATTGAACGTAACATATACGGCAACCGCCGCACTGCGTAACCAATAATTAAGAGAAACGTGGGATTTTTTCTTGGATCAATAAAATCTACGAAATCCTCTGGAAGATTTCGTAGAAGAAGTGATGTGTCTGAGAAACTGCCCATATATCCGAAGGCAATCGCAACGCCAGGCAGTGCTAAAGGTAACATTGCTATCGCATCTAACAAATTGTGGAACGGAATGCGTTTACGTGTCAGGAGATATGCAATTGCCACGCCGACAATAAGTGCGATTAACGTGCTGAAGATACTGTATTTCAAACTGTTGAAAATGCTCGGCAGTGTATCGGAATGCGTAAATACCTCAATATAGTGGGCAAAGGTGACTGATTCTGGTAGCACACTCAAGTTCCATTGACTCGCATCCGGTGTTAAGGATACCAAAATTACACTGATGTGTGGTAGTAATGCCATAAATGTTAATCCACCGATAAACAGGTAGATGATACATCGCAATCCCCACTTTGCGTCTACTTCCCGTGAAGTTACGTGTCCACGTCCAAGCATCTCGTAGTGCTTACTGCCTGTCCATCGTTTGGAGGCGTAAAAAGCGAGTGCTGTTAGCACAATAATTAATACGACCAACGCATAGCCCATCGGGTTTACGTTCGCCTCGGTTACTTGTCGGAAGATTCTAACCGCAATAACCTCGTTGTAGTCAAAAATCAGTGGCGTGCCAAGGTCTGTGAATGCCCAGATAAAGACAAGAATCGCCCCCGCAAAATAACCGGGCATCATTAACGGTAGCGTGATCTTTTTGAATATTTGAAACCGAGATGCGCCAAGATTTTCCGCTGCCTCTTCCAAACTCGGATCAACATTCGACAATGCAGCAACGATGTTTAGATACATTATTGGGTAAAGGTGCAAAGTTGACAATAAGACTACGCCCCAGAAACCACCCTCAAACCAGTCAATAGTATTGGAAATATCCATCAGTTTCAGTTTCACGAGAAGCATATTTATACTGCCATATTTCCCGAAAAACTTTAGCATACCGATAGCACCAACGAAAGGCGGCATTATCATTGGGATTAGAATGACGGATCTTAAAATATTGCGACCTGGATACCGGTAGCGCGTTAAGAAATATGCCAGCGGTAGACTAATGATGCTCGTCATCAGTGTAACCATGATGCCAATATTAAAACTATTGATAACCAATTCCCGAATGTTCGGATCGGTTACCATCAGTTTGAAATATGTTAGGTTGAATTTATTTTCAACCCAGAATGCTTCTTTGAAAATATAGAGGAGGGGGTATATAAGGAAAATGGCAAAAAATAGCGTTGTCAGTCCGAGGATTAGCGTGATAGGTGGTGTTAAATCGTATTTTCGCCTAATTTTTTCAATTAAGGTCAGTTTTAGGTGCGGGTTATCTTTTGCCTCTTGGCGATCAAACATCTTCTTCTCCAGCATCACAATGGACAATATCTTTACAAATGCTTTATAATTATACTCTGTATTGAGTTGAATTGCATCTATTTTTTGTCGTCTTGATCAAGTCCGGAAAGACTGATGCCATTGCAACTACGGTGAATTAGAAAATATACACCTTCACCCTCTGATAGCGAGGCGGGAATGCCTAAATGGCATTCAACGCTATGAAAAAGGCAGATATCTGAAAGATACCTGCCCATAAAGTGAGTTGTAGGGGCGGTATGTTTATAGAAAACGGATAGTCCATCTCTTGAGCCCCGTGAATCAACGCCCAATACGCTTTTTGGCATTCCGTGGGGGCGGTTGTTGTCGACTCAGTCTACCAGTCAGATATGCCGTTCCTACGGAACTCAAGAGAAGGTTAACATTTTTTCTATAAACATAGCGTTCCTACGGAACTCAATATTCCCAATCGCGGGCTTAGAAAGCCCTCCTACAAGAAAGATTAGACGCTAATTTGACGCCTATGGAGCGGTTTCCTAACCGCTCCTACCGTAGTGTAAAAGTAATTATAGATTTACTATAATCAATGCAAAGAAAAAGGCAGATATCTGAAAGATACCTGCCCATAAAGTGAGTTGTAGGGGCGGTATGTTTATAGAAAACGGATAGTCCATCTCTTGAGCCCCGTGAATCAACGCCCAATACGCTTTTTGGCATTCCGTGGGGGCGGTTGTTGTCGACTCAGTCTACCAGTCAGATATGTCGTTCCTACGGAACTCAAGAGAAGGTTAACATTTTTTCTATAAACATATCGTTCCTACGGAACTCAATATAGTGAGTTGTAGGTCGGGTAGAGCTTGCGAAACCCGACAATCTCAGTGTGACAGTGCGATCATGTCGGGTTTCGCAAGCTCTACCCATAGGCATCAATTTAAGGGATAAATCCATTGTGGCAGTGTCTTTAGTCCCGTAGGGACGATATGTTTATAGATATGAGATGTATAGATGTCTTTAGTCCCGTAGGGACGATATGTGTGTCCCTACGACATATTTTCTACATATCGTCCCTACGGGACTAAAGAGGTGTTGTTCAACGTTTTTCTATAAACATATCGTCCCTACGGGACTGAGATGTGGACAGTCCCAATCATCATGTCTATTCAGAAGGGCTTTTAGAACAAGAAATATTTTCTTAAATTGACACCTATGGGTTTCGCAGGCTCTACCCGACCTACGAAATACCGACACGATTTAGTCGTTGAGCAATTCAAAGAGTCGTGCGTATGCTATGGTGATCTCTTTCTCAACTTTGGCAATATCAGTATTGAGACCGTCTATCTCTACCTCAAGCAGATGGATTGTATAAGCCACCGAGTTATATTCAGACTTTTGCTCGGTGCGATATTTCTCTAAATCCGCAATCACGGCTAACCAGTCTGCGCGTTCTGCATCGTTATCAGCGGCTGCCAGCTCGGCTTTGGCACTGGCAATATACATATCCACATTGGCGATCGTGTCCGCAATATAAGAAAGGTTGCGTCTGGCTGTTTCAATATCAAACTGCTTTGAATCAACGGATTTCTTCAAACGCGTCAACTCTTGTTCCAAAGATGCAATTTCGTCAAGCAACGCCTCTATTTCCGCATCATTTGCGTTGGCAGTGTTGGTGAAAGTCGCACCGAGAAAGAGTGCGATTAACAAAAAAAGGGTGGACGCTGTCAAGCGTTTCATGGTAAAATACTTCTATGGTTTTGTCGCGATAAAACGTTATCGCGACAGGATTTAAAAAGATGTTGCAGTCGACAGGTTGATTGATGCCCCTGCCGGCTGCGGTAGTTTAGATTAAAACATGCTGCAGTCAGTAGGTTGGTTGACGCCCCCTGCTGACTGTAGCAGTTTAAATAAGGTTGATTATTTTTCGTCAAGTTGCAGCTGCTCTATCACAGCATCAGCAAAATCAGAGTCCCAATTTTCTGAAAGTGATTTTCGCAATTGAAAAATGGCTTGCTCGCGTTTGCTAAGTGAGTTCGGCAAAATGTTTTGGATTTGTTTAGCAATATCGTTTTGCATCTGAGTTTTCCGTTCTTCCAATGATTGCCTTAATTCTTTTGAAGAA
>JAPPCZ010000035.1 GCA_028824685.1 Candidatus Poribacteria bacterium | reverse complement strand
AACCTAACAGGTTACGCTACAATCGTGTGCAAGTAATTATGGTTTCCACTATAATACACTCATTCGAAATTGAAGTTGGAAAGATGATAATTAGCAAATCGGAGTCATTTTACAAGGGAATTACATGAAGCCACTTAAATTCCTTAAAAATCAAATTGAAAGAAAGTTTTACAACGCTTACCAAAAACGGCTGGAAGCGGAAGCAGGTACGTGGAATATACCACGCCACATTGGTGTCATTCTTGATGGAAACCGCCGCTACGCCAAAGCCAGTGGGTTAGACGATATAATAAAAGGACATTATGAAGGCGCAGACAAACTTGAAGAGGTTCTCCATTGGTGTGATGAACTTGGTGTTGAAATCTTTTCAATATGGATTTTCTCACTGGATAACTTCAAGCGCGCAGATGATGAAGTTGAGGGAATCTTGGGATTAATCGAAAGAAAAATGCGTGAATTGGTGACTATTGAAGGGCTACATGCCAACCAGATTAAAGTGCGAGCAATGGGACAAATTGAACAACTGCCGCCAAGTCTTCAAGAAGCAATTCGTCAAGCAGAAGAAGCGACAAAAAACTATGACAAGTTTATCCTGAATGTTGCTGTCGCTTACGGTGGACGCGAGGAAATAATTGAGGCATTTAAAGGACATCTAAAAGCGGAAATTCAGGATGGTAAAGATGCCGATCAAATCGTTGAAGAATTGAGTGTTGATAAAATCGCACCATATTTATATACTTCTAATCTTCCCGACCCAGAACTAATTATTCGCACGAGCGGAGAGGTGCGTCTATCTGGTTTTCTATTGTGGCAGAGCGTCTATTCAGAATTCTATTTTTGTGATACTTATTGGCCCTCGTTTAGAAAAATTGACTTTCTCCGAGCTTTGCGTGACTATAGCCATCGTAAACGCCGCTTCGGAAAATGATTGGTGATACTTAGCACAGCACCAACTAAAAAATAATGTTTATAGTAAATTATTGAAATCATTAAACATTTCACCTGTAGGAGCGATCTCCGAATCGCGACCAAAGCCAATCGTAGTCGGGAATCGAAGTTCCCTCCTACAGATGAATAATGTCCAGTTAATTCTAAAATCTATATAAACAATCGGTGTCAAATATATCTTTTCAAACACATGTCTTGGAGAATTTAAAATGCTAATAAATTGGATTTTGAACCTACTGATACTGAGTGTTTCAGTTTTGATTGTGACATATATTTTGCCTGCAGTTCGAGTTAAAGGGTGTGCAACTGCGGTGGGGGTTGCTCTTGTATATGGAATTTTCAAGTTTCTCTTCACCGGAATTTTGGTGTTTTTATCGCTTCCATTTATGATTTTAACGTTGGGGCTCTTTTACTTTGTCATCAATGCATTTCTGCTTTGGATTACCAACAAACTGGTTGATGGATTCGAAATTGACGGCTTCCTAAACACGCTCATCGCGGCAGTGTTAATTTCTATAATCGAAACTGTGATACGCTTTTTTATTTTTGCTTTTTAAACACATCTATTTTGGAGTAACTCATGCGATTTGGAATATGTACTGGTTTAGAAAATGTTAATCGGCTTGCGGAAGTCGGATACGACTATATTGAATTAGGTGTACGAAATGCACTTATGCCAGAAGCAGATGAAACCGAATTTCAGAAGATTCGAGAGCGGGTAGCAGATGCACCCTTGAAACCTGAGGCATACGCCGGATTTATCCCCAGAGACCTGCGCGTTGTCGGTGACACAGTGGATTTTGAACGTTTGTCTCGGTATGTGGAAACTGCATGTCGTAGAGCCAACGAGATTGGCGGAGAAGTCATCGTTTACGGCAGCAGCGGTTCACGAAACGTTGAGAAAGGTTATTCAGAAGAACGAGCATTAGCACAGATCGCAGAATTTCTTGATATGGGTGCTGACCATGCGGAAGCACACGGCATCACAATTGTTATTGAACCGATATGTCTAAAAGAGGGAAACATATTACGCACTGTTGCAGACGGATTAGCGATGGCAAAACGTGTCAACCGAAAAGGAATTAAAACATTGGCTGACCTATATCACGTCTGGCAAGAAAACGAACCGATGCAAAACATTGTTGACGCTGCAGAATGGTTAGCACATGTTCATATCGCTGAACCCGTCAAACGATCATACCCTGGAAATGATGACTTTGATTTTTCAGATTTCTTTACCGCGCTACAAAAAGCAGGATACGACGGACGCATCTCGTGCGAGTGCAAATTTGAAAACTTTGATGAAGATATTGAAACTACATTAAATACAATGAAAAAATATGTTTGAAGTCAACGATCTAATATACAATCTATGTATTTATGGTGAATTATTGAAATAATTATACACCTGATTTGTAGGAGCGATCTCCGAATCTCGACTAAAGCCAATCGTAGTCGGGAATCGGAGTTCCCTCCTACAGAAAGAATGTCCAAAGTGCCAATTCCAAACCCGCATTTGGCGTTGATTTGGTAGGAAAGAAATGTTTTTAGAAAACACCAAACTAATACGAAATTCTACACATCCATAACTGGGAGGTGGCGTTTATTCTTACTCGTGAACAAGGCAGAGTCATCCGAGCACGAACAGGATTTTATGATGTTCAGCACGGTGAACTTGTTCTGCGATGCACTTTACGCGGCACTTTAAAGAGAAAACGACGTTCCGAAACAGGACGTAGGCTTTATGCTGACCCAGTCGCTGTTGGGGACCAAGTTATTTTTACTCAGCTTGATTCAGAAGAAGGTGTCGTTGAGGAAATCCTTTCACGCCAAACCAAATTCTCACGGCAGTATGCAGGAAAACATGAAGAAATTGAACAGATTATTGTTGCCAATGCGGATCAGGTAGTAGCTGTTGTTTCAACGCGGATGCCTCCTCTTAACTTTAGAACACTGGATCGATTCCTCATTTTAGCAGAAGCAGGAGAAATGGCAGCGGTTATCTGCTTAAATAAAATGGACTTGGTCGATTCAACTCAACATGATCAACTCATCTCTACCTTCAAAACCTACGAAAAACTCGGTTATCAAGTATTGTACACGAGCATAAATACGCCCACAACCCTTGAATCTTTGCAGAATGCACTAAAAGATAAATTCAGTGTGATTGTAGGCGCATCCGGTGTAGGAAAATCAAGTCTCTTAAATGCCATACAACCGAATCTTAAATTAAGAACTGCGGAAGTAGGTTCAAAAACCCGGAAAGGTAGACACACAACAACGCTTGTAGAATTGTTTTCTCTTGAAATCGGAGGCGAAGTTGCAGACACACCAGGAATCCGTGAAGTCGGTTTGTGGGGTGTTGATACAGAAAATCTTGAATATTATTTTCCTGAGATGGAAGTTTTTCTTGGTGAATGTAGATATAACGATTGTGCACATGTTAAAGAATCTGACTGTGCCATTCAAAGTGCCGTTGAATCCGGGGAGATACACCCAGAACGATATCGGAGTTATGTTGTTTTGAAAACAGGAGAAACTACTGAATTTTAAGGAGATATAAATGAAAAATAAATATCGTATTTTAAGTTTTATTGCTGTATATCTGATTACTTTTTACATTGCTGGTTGTGGTTCGGACGATAGTGATGAACCAACCAACAACTCACCTACTGTTGACACTTTTCTTGTTCCAACCGAATTCAACCCGGGAGAAACTCTTGAATTCAAGGTAATTGCTTTTGATGAAGATGGCGACCCATTGGACTATACTTGGACAGTGAGTGCAGGAAAACTAAGTTCAACAACGGGAACAACTGTAAAATGGACTGCGCCTCCGGATATTGAGTCGGTTACAGTGACAGTTATTGTGAGTGATGGTGTTTCCAAATCTACAAAGCGAGTGAAAAAGAGCGCAAACAAGAAATTCATCCCACCAGATCCTATAGAAGAGATATTACCAGACCCCGACCCTCCGCAAATAAATCTTATCGTGCCTGGTAGGAGTGCCGCTGGTATAAGGTTAGGAGATCCGTTTAAGAATGTTGAAAAAGTTCATGGAAAGCCGGACGGTCCCCTTGGTGTAGCTCGACGGTTTTCATATCAAGATCGGGGATTATCCGGTTATATTGACGGTATAGGTCTCGTTGAACACATATTCGTGAGAAGACCTAATAAAGCAAAAACAGCAGGCAGAAGAGGTATTGGAAATACGCTCAAGCAGGTGGAAGAGGAGTTTGGAAATGCCGAACGAGAAGACCCTCTTAAAGATGGTGTGAAAACGCATTGGTACTGGAAAAGAGGCATCTCATTTAATTTTGATGTTGACGACAAAGTGACCATGATTTTCATCTTTAAACCGCACGCTGCTGCGCCAGGAGCCGAAGGTGCTCCGTTACAGCAGCAACAAGAGATGCGAAAAGCTGCTATTGAAGCGTTACACTATAAAGAAACGTTAACAACACAGTCTGAAGATTAAACAAATTTGCCTTTATGTGGACTTGCTTCCCATTGTGTTTGCCAAGCATCCCATGATGTTAGACACTGCTCGTTGTTTCCATTGCGAACGGGACACGCAATCGCTTCGTGCCAGAGTCCATCTAACGATGTGTCACTCCGACTAAACCGAAAATCAACAGACCAACGAATAATATCGCTACAGTTTAGCAAAGAACGGTGAAATACCAGATTATTAAAAATCAGCAGGTCACCTTTTTTCATCTCTAATGTGTCAATGTTGGTATGGGATGATGTCGGAGATAGCACTGGAACAGCGAATGTCTCGCCTTCAACGCGATGGTAGGTTTGTAAACCAGATGTATGGCTACCGGGCAAAAATTGCAGCGTACCGTTTTCTACTTCAACATCTACTAACGGCAGCCATACTGTTAGGTGTGTATCCTTTTCTGTGTGAGGCATGTAGGCACTGTCTTGGTGCCAAGGGAGTGTCGTGAGTTTTTCGTTGGGCAATTTTGGTCGGACCCAAAAATCACCGTTGAACTGAATCTCGCTACCGATAAGCGTTTCTACAACATCTAACACTTTTGGATGTGTGATTAAGTTGAAAAGTGCTTCACTAAAAACGAGTGTATGCCACCCAAACACCTCGTTTTCTCTACCGCATCCCTGAAGAATGGTATACCAGCGCCGTTCAAATGGCACCTCTTCATAAACTTCTGAGATCGTCCCAGCATCGTAGAATTCGCGTGCACGCTTGCCAACAACTTCAGAAATAACAGCGATTAACGGTGCCAAATTTTCTGATTGTAGTGCAGCTTTAACGACAAGATAGCCATCTTCAGCGAATTTTTCAAAATTGGAATTCATAGTTTTTAGTGGCGAGTTTTTAGTTTGCCCCAGGTAGTTGTTAACTTGCCCTTGGATTGGACAGGTGATGGGTTCATGGATTCCTCTACGGATATAGTCTCGTTCCAAAATGCAACTTCGTCAATAACACCAGCAAAGAAGTTTTGCCCGTTTCTGCTGCCGATGGTAAAAGGTAGTGGATAGCCCATCCTAAACTTATATGTCTCATCAATAGTCGGGAATCGGAGTTCCCTCCTACAATGTTCTCGGTAGGAGCGATCTCCGAATCGCGACCTATGATTTTAGAGTAGATAGACCACTATACACCATAACTGGCGAGGTTAGGAAACCTTGCCTACCGGGTGGAAGTTGCAATCCACTGAAATATTCACATATTCCATAACTCACAATAGCAAAAGTTATGTACACACTAATTACAATCGCTCCCTAAGCGAATCCATCAATCCATCTGGTGGATCAAATGGAAGTTCAATTACTTCATTTGTAATACCGCTGTAGTATATTCCTAAAAGCAGATTGAACTCCACGAGGGATTGCTTGAGATGTGTTGGATGCACTTTTTTCTCGTCATCAAGCCAATCAAAAACAGCATTGGTGAGATTACCTTGGGCAACAACATCCTGCTGCCCGTAGTTGAGCGGACCACCTTCGTAGCCGCCTTCTCTGGTCGAACGTTCCCAACTATTGAACCGCCAATGCACATATCCATCTGTGCCAACAACAAAGACGCGTTTAGTAAAGAAAGCCTTCGGATCATCGGAACCAAAGGGTGCGATGGCTGTCCCAAATGCGAAAGAGACATGCAGTCCATTCTCATACTGAACTCTTGCAGCAGCATATTGTGGAGATGGCTGCGCAGAATCTAAATTTGCACCTCCAGAAATCTGCCCTAATACACGGACTGGACGCGAATTATCAATATAAGATGAAACTAACTGAAGCACGTGTGGACCCTGATCTACAGGTGTGCTGAGGGCGGTTCCATCAATAAACTTGATTTCACCGATTTTACCTTCTGCTACGTCCTGCTTCAGTTCAAGGTTTTGTGGATGAAAGTTAAGCTGCGTATTGACAACAAACTTTGTTTTTGTCTCTTCTGCTAACCCAGAAATTTGTTTCCAGTCTTCACTTTCAATGGCAATCGGTTTCTCTACAATCGCTGCTGGTACGCCGTGGTCTGATGCTTGTTGCATCAAAGGATACCGAATACGTTCATTTGAATCACGAAACAATGGTGCCGTGACGATGTGAAGCACATCCGGTTTTTCTTTTTCAAGCATCTCATCTAAATCCGTGTAACGCGAAGAGATACTGAAATCATCTCCGAATTTGTTGAGGAGTTCTTCGTTCATATCGCAGATCGCTGTGAGTTTGCCGCCTTTAACAAAGCGGTATGCATCAGCATGTGCACGGGCACGACCACCACAACCTAACATCGCTGTTTTATACATAAAGAATCTCCTTAATAGTATGCTGGTTTAAACCAAAATAGATAGTGTTAACAACAAACACAATGTAAGTCAACGTTTTATAGTTTTTCTTGCAAAACATCAATCAATCCATCGGATGGTTCAAACGGGAGTTCAATAATCTCGTTTGTTATTCCACTGTAGTACATCCCTAAGATAACATTAAACTCAAGAAGCGATTGCTTGAGATGCGTCGGATGCACATTGTTCTCATCGTCTAACCAATCAAAAATGGCTTCAGTGAAGTTTGCCTGCGCAACAACATCTTGCTCTCCGTAGTTCAGTGGTCCACTCTCATAGCCATTCTCCAGTGTTGAGCGTTCCCAACTACTGAAACGCCAATGAATGAAGCCCTTCGTACCAGCAACTAAAACACGTTTGTGACCATAGATACCCGGGTCATCGGATGCCATTTGTGCCATCTCTGTTCCAAATGCAAGAGAGACGTGGACACCGTTCTCATACAAAACATGCCCGACTGCATGCAGCGGAGAGGGATGCGAAGCAGAATTTAAATTCTTGCCTTCAGAGATTTGTCCAAGCACTTGCACTGGACGTGAGTTGTCAATGTAGGAGGACACCAATTGTAACACGTGTGCTCCTTGCTCAGCAGGCATGCTGCGCGCACTGGCATCAACAAACCTAATCTCACCGATTCTTCCTTCCACGACATCTTTTCTCAATTCAAGATTTTTTGGGTGGAAGTCGAGCTGTGTATTGACGACAAATTTCGTTTTCGTTTCTTCTGCTAACCTTGCAATCTGCTTCCAATCCTCGCCTTCAATAGCGACCGGTTTTTCAACAACCGCCGCAGGAACACCGTGGTCAGATGCCTGTTTCATCAACGGATAGCGGATACGTTCGTTACTACTCGGAAGGACGGGACATGTGACGATATGCAGGACATCCGGTTTCTCTTTTTCAAGCATCTCGTCCAAGTCGGTATAACGGGAATAGATATTGAAGTCATCCCCGAAGTTGTTGAGTCGATCTACGTTCATATCGCAGATTGCTTCGAGTTTACCCCGTTTGACGAAGCGATAAGCATCTGCGTGTCCACGGGCGCGACCACCGCACCCTAACATCGCAGTTTTATACATGATGTCTCCATTATAGCCCAAACTTATGCAGTTTAGAACCCTACACGGTAGGAGCAATTTCTAACCGTTCTATTATAAACAAGTTTTATAGTTTTTCTCGCAAGATATCAATCAATCCATCGGGCGGTTCAAATGGAAGGTCTATAATCTGATTCGTTACGCCACTGTAGTAAATGCCGAGGAGAAGATTGAATTCCGCAAGAGATTGTTTGAGATGCGTCGGATGCACACTGTTCTCGTCGTCAAGCCAATCGAAAACAGCATTGGTGAGGTTGCCTTGCGCAACGACATCCTGCTCTCCATAGTCGAGAGGACCTTCTTCGTAACCACCCTCTTGTGTTGCGCGTTCCCAGCTGCTAAACCGCCAATGCACGAAACCTTTTGTTCCCACGACAAAAACACGTTTGTGGGTGTGATTTCCTGAATCTATAGGCACTCGCGTCCCTACACTTGCACCGAACGCAAGAGAGACGTGAAGACCATTCTCATATATTACCTGAGCGGCAGCATGCATAGGAGAAGGTTGGGTGGAGTCCAAATCCTGAGCTCCAGCAACCTGCCCGAGTACCCGCTCTGGACGCGAGTTGTCGATGTAGGAAGAGACAAGTTGCAACACGTGCGGTGCTTGGTCTACAGGTGTGCTGCGTGCGCTGGCATCAATAAATTTGATCTCACCAATTCTACCCTCAGCGACATCTCGTTTTAGTTCTAAGTTTTTGGGGTGAAAATTAAGTTGTGTGTTAACAACGAACTTTGTTTTTGTTTCTTCTGCTAATCCTGCAAGCTGCTTCCAGTCCTCACTTTCAACGGCAATAGGCTTTTCCACAATCGCTGCTGGCACGCCATGGTCTGATGCTTGCTTCATCAACGGATACCGAATCCGTTCACTTGTGCCGCGTAAAACAGGTGCTGTGACAATATGAAGCACATCGGGTTTTTCCTTTTCAAGCATCTCATCTAAATCTGTGTAGCGTGAAGAGATACCAAAATCGTTGCCGAAGTTGGTGAGCAATTCCTTATTCATGTCGCAGATTGCTGCGAGTTTGCCACCTTTTACAAAGCGATAAGCATCTGCATGCGCACGGGCACGACCACCGCACCCTAACATCGCTGTTTTATACATATAATGTCTCCTAATATACTTATGTCAAGCAAAGAAAAATGTTAGTATAATGTGTTGAAAATCGGGCTTACAAAGCCCTCCAACAAGAATGCTTCAGTACAATGGAATGGCTCTGATGTGGTTTTATGCGTGGGGCATACAACATGTCTGCCCCACGCCATTTTTAGTTTATAGATGTTCCTTGAGAGAAGCCATTAACCCGTCTGGTGGATCAAACGGGAGGTCTATGATCTGATTCGTTATACCGCTATAGTATATTCCTAAAAGCAGATTAAATTCTGCAAGGGATTGCTTGAGATGTGTCGGGTGTTCGTTTTTCTCATCATCAAGCCAATCAAAAGCGGCTTCAGTAAGGTTGCCCTGTGCTTGAATATCCTGCTCACCATAGCTGAGTGGACCACCCTCATAACCACCTTCATGTGTGGAACGCTCCCAACTACTGAATCGCCAATGCACAAAACCTTTTGTGCCGACAACAAAAACACGTTTATGTGTTACTGTGCCTCCACCCTCTGATGCCAACGTCCCCATGCCTGTGCCAAACGCAAGAGAAACGTGTAGACCATTTTCATATATTGCTTGTCCAGCAGCATGCATCGGAGAGGGCTGCGCAGAATCTAATTGTTCCCTACCTGCTATTTGACCTAATACTTTGACAGGACGCGAGTTATCAATATATGACGATACCAACTGCAATACGTGCGGTGCTTGGTCAACAGGCGTGCTGCGTGCGCTCGCGTCAATAAACTTTATCTCACCTATCTTACCGTCTGCAACATCTCGTTTCAATTCAAGGTTTTTGGGATGAAAGTTTAGTTGTGTGTTGACAATAAACTTTGTTTTCGTCTCTTCTGCTAACCCGGCAATCTGTTTCCAGTCTTCACTTTCAACGGCAATCGGTTTCTCTACAATTGCTGCTGGGACTCCGTGGTCGGATGCTTGTTTCATCAACGGATAGCGGATACGTTGATTGGTGCCTCGTAATACCGGTGCCGTGACGATGTGGAGAAGATCAGGTTTCTCTTTTTCAAGCATCTCATCTAAATCTGTGTAACGGGAAGAAACATCAAAGTCATCACCGAACTTATTGAGGAGTTCCTCGTTCATATCACAGATTGCGCCGATTTTGCCGCCTTTAACAAAACGATATGCGCTTGCATGCGCGCGCGCACGACCACCACATCCTAAAAATGCACTTTTATACATGGAAATTTCTCCTTAGTAAAATTCAAAATGTTAACTCTTTCTTGTAGGCGCTGTTTGAAGTCTCGCCTGCCTGAGTGTTGGGATATAATATCAAAATGACATATTGTCATATTGACTATCTATATAAATCACTTGTAGGTCGGGTAGAGTTTACGAAACCCGACATGGATACCGTTTTTACAACTGTTTTCTAAGCAAGTCCATCAACCCATCGGGTGGGTCAAATGGAAGATCAATAATGTTATTTGTTATACCGCTGTAGTAGATACCTAAAAGGAGGTTGAACTCAGCAAGGGATTGTTTGAGATGTGTCGGGTGTGCGTTTTTCTCGTCGTCAAGCCAATCGAAGACAGCCTCCGTGAGATTTCCTTGTGCTTGAACATCCTGATCGTTATAGTTGAGATGACCACTCTCATAACCGCCATCAGGCGTGGTGCGTTCCCAACTGCTGAACCGCCAATGCACAAAACCTTTTGTCCCAACAACAAAGACACGTTTATGTCTAAAATTCGCGGGTCTTTCTGATACCTTTGCACCCATTCCCGTGCCAAAAGCAAGAGAGACGTGAAGTCCATTTTCATATAAAACGTGCGCTGCAGCATGCATCGGTGAAGGTTCTGCTGAATCCAAACGTTCTCCTCCAGAAATTTGCCCGAGCACACTCATGGGTCGAGAGTTATCAATATAGGATGATACCAACTGAAGCACGTGTGGTCCTTGATTCACTATTGTATTGCGTGCGCTTGCATCAATGAACCTGAGTTCACCAATTCTTCCTTCTGCGACATCTCGTTTTAGTTCAATATTTTTGGGATGGAAGTTCAGTTGTGTGTTAACAACAAATTTTGTTTCTGTTTCTTCTACGAGTCCGGCAATCTGCTTCCAGTCTTCGCTTTCTACAGCAATCGGTTTCTCTACAATTACTGCAGGCACGCCGTGGTCTGACGCTTTCTTCATTAACGGATACCGAATGCGTTCATTAGTGCCGCGTAATAATGGTGCTGTGACAATATGGAGAAGATCTGGTTTCTCCTTCTCAAGCATCTCATCCAAATCGCTGTAACGGGAAGAGATATCAAAACGATCTCCGAAGTCGTTGAGTCGTTCTTCGTTCATATCACAAATTGCTGCGAGTTTACCACCTTTCACAAAGCGATACGCACCTGCATGACCTTTGGCGCGTCCACCACAACCTAATATCGCACTTTTATACACAGATGTTTCTCCTTATACATTCTGTACTGCGCGCACATAAATGTCCCACATACGGTATATAATAATTAGCGGTAGTTGCCAATATATTCGCTGCTACCGCCAACCTTTGTAGAAGGAAAATCTAAAGTCGATTTATAACTTCTCTCTCAGTGAATCCATCAACCCATCTGGTGGTTCAAACGGTAGATCAATAATCTGATTTGTAATACCACTGTAGTACATTCCTAAAAGAAGATTGAATTCTGCAAGCGATTGTTTGAGATGTGTCGGATGTTCATTTTTCTCGTCATCAAGCCAATCAAAGACAGCCTCTGTGAGGTTTCCTTGTGCTTCAACATCTTGTTCACCATAGTTGAGTGGGCCACCTTCGTAGCCTCCTTTTTGCGTCGCGCGTTCCCAACTGCTAAAACGCCAATGAACGAACCCTTCTGTTCCAATGACAAAGACACGTTTGTGGCAATAAATACCTTGATCATCGGATGCCATTGTACCCATGCCCTGCCCAAATGCAAGAGAAACGTGGAGTCCATTTTCATATATAACCTGTGCGGCTGCATGCATCGGTGAAGGTTGTGCTGAATCTAAATGATCTCTTCCAGAGATTTGTCCCAGCACACTTACTGGGCGAGAGTTGTCAATGTAGGATGATACCAGCTGAAGAACGTGTGGTCCTTGATCAACCGGTGTACTCCGGGCACTGGCATCAATAAACTTAAGCTCGCCTATCTTACCGTCTGCGACATCTCGCTTTAATTCAAGGTTTTTAGGGTGGAAGTTAAGCTGCGTGTTGACAACGAATTTTGTATTTGTCTCTTCTGCTAATTCGGCAATTTGTTTCCAATCTTCGCTTTCAACGGCAATCGGTTTCTCCACAATTGCTGCAGGCACACCGTGGTCTGATGCTTGTTTCATTAACGAGTAACGTATTCGTTCATTAGAACCTCGCAACACTGGTGCAGTCACGATATGCAGCAGATCCGGTTTCTCTTTTTTAAGCATCTCGTCTAAGTCTGTGTAACGGGAAGAAATTTCAAATCTATCACCGAAGTTGTTGAGTCGTTCTTCGTCCATATCGCAGATCGCTGCGAGTTTACCACCTTTAACAAAGCGATAGGCACTTGCATGGCCACCTGCGCGTCCACCGCACCCTAACATCGCACTTTTATACATAAAAAATCTCCTTAGTTAGAAATGTATCAGTTTTGCTATAAGATTAACAGAAAGATGTGATTTTGTCAAATATAAACCTTTTCGCCGCTTTTCGCGCTATCGTAGAGTGCATCCAATATCTGCATAAAGGTATACGCATTCTCTGAGGAGACATCTGGTGCGACTTCACCTGCTATTGCCATAGCGAAATGATTGAGTTCGTAATAGAAAACAGGCACATCTTCAGGCAATTCTCCATGATCAATTTCAATAGATTCATCAATCGGTTCTCGGACGAATTCGCCATCTTTGAATCGCGATATGCCACCGTTTGTGATTGCGCCAGTAGTGCCGTAAAGTTCCACAACACTGCCAGAATCTGAATGACTCATTCGTGAACAGTCAATCTGGATAGTTTTCTTACCTTCGCACCCAAGGAGACCAGTGAAATAGTCTTCTGCTGCACCTTCTGGTCCATCGTATTGTGGGTAAAGCACATGTTTTGATGCAAATGCCCACTCAGGTTTTGGACATCCCATCCACCACCACGTTAGGTTGAGTTCGTGCGAATAGTGCTGCCCTAATGAGCCACCTTTTTGTCCATAGACATGTAGCCATCGACTGTTAGCATCAAGGGTTGGAATGAAGTTGTATTTTCCAAAAACGCGGGCGTGAAATGGGTCTCCAATTGCACCGTTCTGAATTGCGCGTCTAATCTGACGGTTGTTCGGAAAGTGACGCATAAAATAGCAGAATTGGAGTGTTTTGCCAGACTGCTGCGATGCTGTTTCCATCTCTAATATTTCAGGCGCGCGGATAGCATGCGGTTTTTGGACTAAGACATGTTTGCCTGCATTGAGCGTATCTAAGACTTGCTGAAGTCTACCATCTGGCGAAGTAGCAAGATAAACAGCATCAACAGCAGAGTCGTCAAGAAGTTCGCTATACTCTACATAACGGTGAGGCACTGCGTAGTCATTTCCTGCTTGTTCACGACGGGTTGAATCACGTTCTGCGATAGCGATAACGTTCAGTCGAGAGGTGGCATTGGCGGCATTGATAGCTTGGCAGCCTGCCCATCCACATCCTACTACTCCGAGTTGAATAATTTGGTTTGTCATAAGTGTTGTCTCCGATACTTCTCTGGAAGGAAGTATTAAAAAAGTTGTCTTAACTCAGAAATACTCTCAAGCACCCATGTTGGCTCCGTTATGAGATTTTCCAATTGATTAGGTTTAAACTTTCCAGTCTTAACCAAGATACTCCGCATTTCCATTGTCCGTGCCCCAACTATATCAGACGTAATATCATCACCGACTACAATTACTTCACTTGGAGAAAGCTGAAGATCATCAAGGGCAAGTCTGAAGAACGTTTCACTCGGTTTGCCCATGACCTTGGCGGTTTTATCTGCGGCGGATTCCAAAAGCGTCACAAATGCACCACAATCAAGGAACATTCCTTCAGAAGAAAACCAGTAGAGTCCCTTCTGTAATGCTATAAGTTCAGCACCATTCATTAACAAGCGAAAGGCGTGATTTAAAGCGTGAAAATCAAACCGTTCACCGTAATCTCCAACAACGACAAAATCAGGCGCTTCGTCATCTGATGGAATTTCTTTGAAATACGCTTTAACAGCATCGTCAACCATAAAATGGCAACCTATTCCAACCCGTGAACGTAAGTAGAGGAGACACGCATAAGTCGCATTAAAAATCTCATTTTCATGGATATCAAAGCCTAATCCATGCATTTGTGCGTGAAGCATCTTTGGGGTTTTAGCAGTCGTGTTTGTCAAAAATCGGAGTTGATAGTCTTTCTCCCGCAGATAATTAACAGTCTCAATTGCTCCGGGGTAAGGTTTGCCTTTAAAATAGAGTGTTCCATCCAGATCAATCAAAAAAGCCTTCGGACGTGTTGCTTCATGTTCCATTTTATTTTACACATTTTACGGTTTCACAACTTTGTAGTGTTCAACTTTTCCGTTTTGTATTGTCTGAATTGCAAGGCTTTTGACGGGGTGACGGTTCGCATCGTAATGTGATATGGTTGTAGCACCTTTATAATCTTTGACTGCAGCGAACTCGTCGCGAACAGCAGCATGATCAAGTGAACCTGCTTTCTCTACTGCGCGTGCTAAAAGCCGCATGGCATCATAGCCAGACGCTGCAACGCCGTCAGGTGGACTATCGTATAACGCCAAGTATCCGTTCACAAATTCCTGTACATCTGCATCTTGCGTCGCTACGGAGAAATTAGTCGGATAATAACTGCCATCCAACATTGTGCTATCACTTAAGACACCAAGGAACCTTTCTCTGTCATCCCAAGCGCTGCCACCGAGAAAGGTTGCTTTGATGCCTGCCTGTCGTGCTTTTCCTATCAAAAGAGGGGTTTCTGGCTGGTGACCGGGACAGAAGATAACATCAGGTATAGCGTCCAACTCCTGAATATCCATGAGCAGTGCTGTGAAGGTAGTTTCACCTGCTGAGTATGATCCGCTGTGAACGATTTGACCGCCGATTTCCTTAAAAGCTGCCTCAAACGCTTGGACAAGGTCTATGGAATAGTTATCACCTTCCTCATAAATTGTTACCGCTATTTGGGCATTAAGTTCGTCAGGATTCATCGCGAAACTTGCCATAACCTTTCCTTGAAAGGGGTTTGGCACCGTGATGAGGAAGATATGATCTCCCGATTCCGGTACATTTGAGCCGCTTGAACCGGGAAGCATGAGTCGCTGCGCTTGCTGTGCAATTGGTCCGACTTGAAGCGCCATGCTTGAGCGAACGGGACCGAGTAGGGCAAATACGTCTTCCATCTCAATTAATTCTTTCGCTGCACCGATGCTTGCTTCTGATGTCGGTGGTTCATCTGCAACAGGTTGATTATTTCGGGTGACAAACTCCACCTCCATGCCGAGTATCCCACCATTTTTGTTAATTTGGACACGAGCGGTTTCAGCACCTTGACTAAAGGTGGTGTAGCTATACGATGGTTGGATGACACCAATTTTTAGCGTTGTATCCATCGGAGGTGTGGTGTCGGTTGGAATCATTTGATCAACTTTTTCACATCCTAATAGAGATATACTTAGAAGTACCAATAAAACAATTGAAGTGAAGTAAAAACTGTTTATATTCATTATGTGCAATCTCCCCTTCAGCGTAAAACGCTTGAAAAATATGTTGATTTTTGGTAACCTTTTGATAGATTTAAAACTTGTGAAAACAATAACAGATTCCTTTGATCTTGTCAAGTTCAGAAATATATTCCTCAAATTGCCTTTTCTAAGACAACAAATCGCGAAAAAACATAGTCCACAACTTACAGAAGCACAGACAAGAATCTTATACCTACTCCGTTCGTTTTATACACATAAAGGAGTTTATCTATGGAACTCGGATTTTTCACAATGCCTTTGCACCCGCCCGGTAGCAACACGACCAAAACATTAGACGATGACCTTGAACAGGTAGTGGCGTTAGACAAATTAGGCTACAAAGAAGCTTATATTGGTGAACATTTTACGTTTACATGGGAAAACATACCGTCTCCTGACCTCTTTATCGCCAGAGCACTTGGGATGACAGAGAACATTATCTTTGGCACAGGAATAACGTGTATGCCGATACACAATCCGGCTGTTGTTGCGCATCGTATCGCGCAGTTAGACCATCTTGCACACGGACGTTTTCATTGGGGTGTTGGCTCAAGTTCTACACCGAGTGATGCAGAGATGTTCATGGCATCCGCTGATAGACGGCAGGCGACTCGGGAAGGAATTGATGCTGTTCTCAAAATTTGGACGGATCCTGTACCGGGACATTATAAAAGCGATTTCTGGGAATTTAAAATCCCTGAAGGGCATCCAGACATCGTGAGTATCCACATGAAGCCGTATCAGAAACCGCATCCACCGATTGCGCTTGCGGGGTCGTCAATGAAATCCGATACGCTTATTTTTGCTGGCGAACGCGGGTGGATTCCGATGAGTATTAATCTTGCACCTGTCCACGTGATTAAGACGCATTGGGATGCCGTTGAAGAGGGTGCTGCGAAAACGGGGCTTTCCCCATCTCGATCCACATGGCGCATCGCCCGCGAAGTATATGTTGCGGATACCGATGAGCAGGCACGGAAAGAGGCGATTGAAGGCACGTTGGGACGCGATTTTCGGGATTATTGGTTTAGGCTCTTTGGATGGGAGAAATTTAAGATGAACCCAGATATTCCTGACGTAGGAACGTGTTTAGAGACCTTATTGGATACATTGTGGATTGTTGGTAGTCCCGACCATGTTGCAAATCGCTTGCGCCAACTTTATGAGGATGTCGGTGGGTTCGGCGTGCTACTTGCGATGGGACACGAATGGGAACCTAAGGAGCAGTGGACGCATTCAATGGAACTTCTGAAGAATGAAGTGATGCCGCAATTGACGGATTTGACTTAAAGGTAGTAGGCACACTCCGCGTGCGGTAACAAAAGGAATTCGATTTTACAGTCATCTCTGGAATAAGGAGCAATCTTGTGAAAACACACCTCATGGCAGGTGCGGCAGAAACTACCATTACTGCTATTAAGGACAGACCAGAAGTTTACGCTGAGTTGTATGCCCGCGCTTTGGTGCTCGCGGATGGTGAAACACAACTTGCTATTGTAACAGCAGATTTCGGGCAGTTTCCACTTCAATACAACACACGACTACTCAATGCAATCCATCAAACTACTGGCATCCCGACTGAACACATTGTTATTAATTGTAGCCATACGCACAATGCTCCTGGGGTTGACGGACGGTGGATAACCGAGGAATCTGAAGCATGGTTGGTAACGTGTCTTGCTGAATTGGTGCAGGAGGCTATAGATGCACTTGAACCTGCAACATTTCGTGTTGGACGTGCGCCTGTCCAAATAGGGTATAATCGCCGCTTAATGAACGATGAAGGCTATATTACAATGGCGCCGAATCCTGAAGGTGCAGTTGTTCCTTGGGTTGACGTGTTAGGCGCTTACGATGCAAATGGACAAATCATTGCTGTGCTGTTTTCGCATGCTGCACATCCAGTAATTGTGCATTGGTCAAGTGAAGAGATAGGTGCTGATTTTCCCGGTTATGCAGTTGAACATCTCCGTAATTTTTTAGAACTAAAACCGGAAAGTGTTTTATTGTTCGCGCAAGGATGCGCTGCAAATATTAATGGCTATCCATTGCGTGGTGGTTTTAGTGCATGCGATGTTGCAGGATTTGCACTTGCATTTGCAACACACCAAGCGTTAAAAACTGCTGAAGAGATTCCCTCTGCACCTCTGAAGGCTTGTTCGGTGCTTGTCAATTTGCCTTTTCAAGATCCGCCATCAGTGGAAGAATGTAAGCAGCTCGTTGACCAATTTCCCGATGATGAACGTTTTGTCGCTTTGCTGGAAGTCGCCAAGAGTGGTGAGAAACGCACTTTGCCCTTCCCAATGACTGCATTTACTGTTGGAGATGCACTATGCTTCTTGTCTGTAGCACATGAACTTTTTGCTGAGTATCAACTTTTTGTCGACGAAACATCACCATTCTCACACACATTCGTTTTTGGATACACGAACGGCAGTGAAGTCTACATTGCCACAAAGAAAGACTATGAATTAGGATTGCGAGGTGGTTATGAAGCCGGTCCTCGCAATCATGCACTCAGTGGTCCATATCGGTTGGCATTGCTACCATCTGTTGAAGAACAGATCCGTGAAGAAATGACGAATCTGTTGGGAAGACTAAAAGCAATGTAGACGTTGCAGCTTGCGAACTTGCGTCTTGAATGCTTAAAGTAGGCATCTGCTTATTCCTCATTCAAATTATTCCGATGCACGTGGCGAGAGAACTAACGTCCTGCGATTCTCATCAGTTAAGTATCGGCTGACAACACTGGCAACATCAGCAGCGGAAACATCAGCAAATGCCTTTGCAAGTTGCGACATGGTTTCACCATATTGGTATTCCACTATTCCCCAACTTACACCAAGTTGAAGGAGCATGTAAGTCTCTGTCACATGCTCAGGTTTTTGCTGCATTAGTGTTGCCATATCCGGTGGTGTGCTGAGTTCTTTGGAAAGAGACTGGGCAATCATAGGAACTTGAGGATTATTTTCGGATTGCTTTAACGGGTTCATTAACTGCCGAATCCGTTGTTTTACCTTTTCTATATCTGCCTCCGGCTTGAGTGACGCACTGACGTAAAAGTATACCTGTTCAGGCGTGACGAGGTCGACCCCACAGTAAGTGTGACCTGTTGTTTCTTTTAATCGATCGTCCTGCATGTAAGCTAACCGCAAAAGCACACTCGCGACATAGAGTGCTGGGTAGTCTTCGTTTTCTGGACGAGGAATCGTGTAGGTTTCTACATAATGCGTTACATTGACACCCCAAGTAACGCTTTGGTCTTTTGCGAACTCTGGAGATACTGTTGGATGGGGTAGCGTCTTCTTAGGTAAATGGATAGCGCCCAATTGTTTTTCCATAGTATCTTTCAGAGTATCGGGATCAACGCCTCCAATGACACATAAAAGGACACGATCTGCCTGGACTAAATGCTGGTCGCGATATTCTTGGAGTTCACTCAGTTGCGCTGACTGAATGTTCTTGCGCATCGTAATATCGGTTTCGCCATGCCGAAAGACTTGATTCCACGCTGCATGTGCTAACTTATGCGTTGCCAAGTTCTCTTCAATATAACCAAACTCGGCCAAAGCATTCGGGACAGCTTTAGCGAGACTTTCTGCTGAAAACGGTAGTCCGGAAAGCCATTTCGCATGGCGATCCAAACCTTGTGTCCATGTATCTGTGTTCCCCCGAAACTCCAAGCGTATATTGTCTGCCATTGTTTCTGCACTACTTGTCTTGTAATCAAAGGGACCTGAAGTTCGGATTGATAGACGCATAATTAGATTGCTCCACTGTGCCTTTGCTTTTCCATCATTGACGAGCCCAAGGGGTAAATAACTGAAAATACCGACATCCTTAGAGTTCTCAACATGGAGATTGACAACACGGATACCATTGCTTAAAGTAAATCGTGTCACTTTAGGTTGCCCATTAGAAGCAGCAATCATTGGAAAATCTTCAGAGGCGTTAGGTGGTGAAACTTCTTCAGAAACTTGTGATCCGGTGCTATTGCTTTTATCAAGAGCGTCAATCCTTCCAACTTGACTTCGCACAGTTGGTTTTGCGTCAGTATCAAGAATGGTAAGTGCCTCTATGATTTCAATAGCAGGTTCGGACTGTGCCTCAAAACTATACGGTCTCTGAAATCTGGCAAGATATTGATTGCTCATACCAAGCAGCAATATCACCAAAACCGTAGCTGCACTGAAAGCCATCCATGGGAGCAAAGGTTTTCCAGATGGTGCTGGGACCGGGTTTATGTCAGCAACTTGCCGCATGATGTTCTCTAATATGCTGTTAGGCAATTGCAAACCGCCAAACGTGTCGTTAATCAAGAGTTCTTCTGATGCTTTTAAACGTTCTCGTGCCCGCTTGAGTCGACTTGTGATCGTGTTCACCGACACACCCAAGAATTTACCGATCTCTTTCGCTGTCATTTCACCGAGATAGTACAGCGTCACCACAGTGCGTTCACTTTCTGGTAACTTTTCCAGAAGTCTCTTGACGATCTCATAACGAAACTCCGCCGCTTCTGTCTCGCGCTGTTCTAATACATATCGTTCATAAGTTAACTTATCTATTGCTTTCACAGCCATGTTCTCCAGCGATTGCTGTGCAGGTTTTCGCTTTCGCATCCAATCTATGCAAAGCCGATTCGCTATGACATACAACCATCCAGCAAATTGATTGGGATCCTTGAGTGTTGAGAGTTTCTTATATGCTTGTAAGAAGGTGTCTTGCGTAATCTCCTCAGCATAGTGAAAATCACCGATCTTCCGCCACGCAAGCGCGTGGACACTCTTTTGGTATTTTTGAACTAACGTGCCGAACGCTTCATCATCGCCAGACAAAATGCTGTGAATCAACTGAACGTCATCTTTCTCCATCAGAATGCTCCGTAATAGGTCAACTTAAACGATTGGATTTCTGCTAATTCTTCATATCACTTTGCGCGCTGTGTTAAAATTAATGTCATTCGTTTATCTTCAATTAGATACCGATTGACACAAACCAAAATCATAAACGCAACTATTTTATCATTTGATTATCTAAAGACGTAATTTTGGTGTAGAAAACGTGCATAATCCGAAAAAAAATGAAATTATCAGAATTTTTAGCAATTTTTCTGTAAGGATTAGGTTTAGTGATTATAATGCAGATATAAAAGTGTGGGTCTCACGGCATACACCCCTGAGATTAATTTAAGAAATTGGATCTGTTTTTGTGGAAGTAGGGTGAGTATGTTTTTATTTCAACAAAGATTCACGAATCAACGCTGAATGCGCGTATGTAACTTGGTGTCTTTTACATTCTGTAGGAGAAGTTTTCAACTCCGATATTACATCTGCAAAGTAGTAGGCACACTCCGTGTGCCGTAAACAAATCGGGTGTACGGCACACGGAGTGTGCCTACTACCTTTAAATCAACACAAAATTGACATGCCTGGTTTCACGGTGTCCTACCTAACCTAAGGTATTTATCTTTTTAATTCGTGTAACGTGTAAATAGAACAACAAGGTTTCCCTAACTAAAATAGGTTTCTAACTTTGCGCGTGCGTTTGAAACACCTTTAATGATTGGTTGTGACGTATTCGCTTTCAATCCTAAATAGATAAGCATAATTTCCTGATCGTAGCCGACCCGTTCTATTTCCTTACAGATGGTGCTAAAATCCATCTCTGGAGCCCAGAACGGTTCGCTTCCAGTCTGCGAATCAACACCACAGTTGAAATAGACGCTATTTAACCGTTCTGACAAGGTTTGCAAGGCAATAACTGGGTTATCCCCAGCACGATAGAAATGAAACGGACTGTAGTAAAAACCGAAGTTTTCGGAGGGAATTGCATTGAAGATTTGCTGTGTGCTTTCAATGTTGTAAGCCAGGCTACCTTCGTGTGCATAGAGAGCGAGAGTCAGATTACGAGTCTGCGCTTCTGTGGTGACCGTTTTGAGATGATCAATAATTGTGTCAATTTCGTGAGCAGTGGCGTTTTCACTTCCACCGCTCGCTATGCTGACTATTGGAATTCCAAGCCTTTGGGCAGTGTTGAGAATCGAGATTTGTGCTTCAAGTCCATCTGGCGCGTCAACCCGTACCGTGCTCAGCAAAGATTTGAAATGGAGTCCGGTTTCTTCTCGAAGTTCGGCAATCGTTTCTGCTTCCACATCTGAGAAATGGGCTTGGGCGAGTTCAATGGCAGATATACCATTTTGGGATAACTCGCCCACAAACTCTTTTAAACTATAAGGAGAAAATGGGAGGGTACTTGCACAATAGGTTTTCATAAATATCTTCCCACCAAAACCAAATTACTTACCCATTCCTTTTAGTGCTTTTAGACAACGTTCCACTGCCTCTAAAGGTGGAAAGGCATCACTTTCGTATTCAACGATATACCATTCCGTACCGCCCGTCGTTTCGCAGACACGGAAAATCTCTGACCACGGCACGCTATCTTCGCCGATAATTGGACGGAATCCAGCATGTCCACCCTCGTCATTGTCTGATATTGTATAAGGTTTGAGATGCACGGTTCCTGCACGCCCCGGATATTTCTCCAGAATAGCAACGAGATCAGCACCACCATTAAGAGCATTTCCCATATCCAGTTGCATCACAACGCCATCGTTTGTATTTCCAAAGAAGGTGTCCCACTGAATTTCACCATCCATTGGTGAGAACTCAACGTGATGGTTATGATAGCCTGTTACCATGCCGTGTGGTTCAAGTTTATCAGCGAGGTCATTGAAGAAATCTGCTAACTTCAACCAATCTGCCCGTGATTGCCGAAGTTCTCCTGGGATACCCGGAATAATAACATAGCGATTTTCAAGCACTTTGTTGAATTCAATCGTGTCAGCGAGGGTGTCCTCTTGAACGAGGTTGAACGGTGTGTGCCATCCACAGCAGACCAAACCGAATTCGTCAAGATAACCTTTCAGCTCTTCCGCGGAATGTTGTGGTGGACCTGCGAATTCTACGCCCTCGTATCCCATTTCTGCGACTGCTTTTATTGTGCCGCGGGCATCTTCTGCTAACTCATTGCGGACAGAAAATAACTCTAAACCAATTGGTACTCTTGCCATAATTTTCCCTTTCATGTTTTGACTGAGGTATACATTAAAAATATTAATAGAATTGGTATTTCAATAAATAATATGCTACCATTGAAACGTCGTTTAGTCAAGTAAGGATATTATGATTCCTAACTATATATTTTCGTTTTAGGATAGGCTTATCACCAATTATACTATAGGAGCAGTTTATGCATGTTGGTCTGATGGAGGGAACGATTCGACGCGGAACGCTGGCAGAAACGCTTGATGCTGTGGTCACACACGGTATTCACTACCTACAGTACCATCTGTCCACAGATGTTCCTTCACTTGCAGAAATTCGCAAAGAGTTGGATGCGCGGCAGATTACGATCTCGGCACTTTCCGGCACTTACAACATGATCGACCCTGATGTTGAGAAACGTCATGCAGGCTTGGATATGTTACGTTATGTTGCTGAGCAGTGCGCAGCACTTGGGACATCTATCATTACACTTTGCACTGGTTCTCGTGACCCACAGAGTATGTGGCGCGCGCATCCTGATAACAACTCAACATCTGCATGGAAAGACCTTGTTGAATCAATGGAAAAGGCGTTGATGGTTGCTGAGGAATACAAGGTAACATTGGCGTTTGAACCGGAAGTGTCAAATGTGATTGACTCGGCTCAGAAAGCGCGCAGACTACTTGATGAGATGCAATCCCCTTACCTAAAGGTTTGTATGGATGGCGCGAATATCTTCCATAAAGGTGAGTTGTCAAAGATGCGTGAAATCCTTGATGAGGCGTTTGCGTTGCTTGGTGATGATATTGCGCTTGCACACGCGAAGGATTTGGATCGGGATGGGCATGCTGGACATCTTGCTGCTGGCACAGGATTGCTGGATTACGATCAATATCTCGGTTTGCTGAAGCAGTGTGGTTATGATGGCGCGGTAGTTCTGCATGGGCTTTCTGAAGAACAGGTGCCTTTCTGTGTGAAATTTTTGCAAGAGAAGATTGATGCGTTGTAAGTATCGTCTGAACCAGGATTTACAGGATTTTTAGATTATCAAGATTATTTCTTATGAAGATTTTAGCCAAAGTTGATTGTTATAAGTGCTATAAATTTCTACTCTGTAAACCCGTAAATCTTGGTTCAGAAAATGACGGACGGCACACGGAGTGTGCCTATTACCATGTCGGGTTTCGCAAGCTCTACCCGACCTACGGAGAAACACCACAAATTGGTCCTATAGAGTGCTTATCACCATTAAAAGTCATCGCATTAGACGGTTTCAGACATTCGCTCTGCTAACCGCGCAAGTGCTGGGGACCTATCTAATTTTTCAAGTTCTGCCTCAATAAGTGTAAATTGTTGCGTTTCAGCTAAGGCAGTTTTCATTGCCTCATCAAATTCGCCTTCGGTTCGCACGTGAAACCCACGTCCCGAACTAAAGAGTGAGGGCATGCAGCTATAATTCCAACACCCGATATCGTTGAAATCTCCTTCAAGGAGATGTCGTTCCGTTCCATAGCCATGGTTGTTTAAGAGAAGCACAATCGGATTCAGTCCGTAACGAACGGTAGTTGATAGTTCTGTGCCTGTCATTTGAAAAGCACCATCCCCTACAATCACAAGTGGACGGGTATTTGGTGTACTAAGTTGTGCACCAACAGATGCTGGTACCGCAAAACCCATTGAGGTGTAGTAGGCAGGACTAATAAAATTAGTGTGTTGATGAATTCGCAGTTCTGCCGCGCCGAATAGACTATCTCCGACATCAGCAATTACCGTAAGTTCGTCACTTATAAATTCATTGAGGTGTTTGAACAAGCGTTCAACTGTTAGAGGTGCGTTTGGCTTAACTTCAAAAGGTGCTGCATCTGGTAATGCCCACGCCAAGTTCGGTTTCTTTCGTCTTTTGAGTTGTGGTGAAATGAGACCATCAATAAAGTCATCAAACATTACTGTTTCGTAAGAGTGGTATCGGACAGAGATTTTTTCAGAGGTGGCGTAGATTGAGCGTGCCCGGTCAAGATTTGCGGTGTAAATCCCGAGATTCACATCCGTCATGAACGCACCGAGGATAATCACGCAATCGGAATCTTCAACAAATTCTCTAATCTCGCCTCTACCCATTGCACCTTCATAAATCCCTAAGTAAAGCGGATGTGACTCCGGTATTACAGATTTGCCGAGAAGCGTAGCTACAACAGGGATGCGTTTTTCATCAACAAGTTTGAGTAATTTGCCTTGATATCCAAATCTGTGGAGTTCCACACCCGCGAGAATGACTGGATTCTTGCTTTGATTGATGAACTTGACTGCATCGTCAATGGCGGCATTCAGTGTTTCTGGGTCGCTTACGCGCTCACCAGTTGATGGACGACGGTAGAGCGTGCCGCGCACATCTACCATATCACGCGGGAGTTCTATGTATCCCGGACGTTTATAGTGATACACGGCATCAAGCACGCTGTCAATCTCGTTGAATGCGGTAAAAGGTTCATCAAGTAGTGCGGTTGCTACGGTTATTTCGTCATAGATACGTTGCTGTGTGTGGAAATCTCTGACTTTGTGGTGAAGGAGTGCATCTTTGCCGCGTTCCTTGATACCCGGTGCTCCGCTAATTACAACAACGGGAGATTTTTCGGCATAAGCCCCCGCGATGGCGTTCACCATTGATAATCCACCGACACAATATGTAATACACGCAGCACCCATGCCTTTTGTGCGTGCGTAGGCATCGGCTGCGTAGCCTGCTGCGTCTTCGCGTGTCATGCCGATGTGTTGAATTTCACTTTGCTCAATGAGATGGTAGAAGCGCAGCACATAATCGCCTGGGATGCCGAAGATGTGTTCAATGTCATAACTTTCGAGTTTTTTGAGTAGGTATTCGCCGATTGTTGGGGATCTGTTGCGCATGGGGGCACCTCGCTGTGTTTATTTTAATATCCGATTAGGATAATACCTTTCAATGGTAACACTAACCGATTGCTGATATATAGCGTTTCTAAAAACGTATAAACTTTCTCAAAATCGTTGTTACCTCTGTAATCATTCCTAACAGCTAAGATTAAAAATTCTACACCGTACATCATAGATGCCTGAAAGACATCTTTCAAAAACGCAAAATTGGCATAAGCTCTACCTGCTTCAACTTCAAGAACAATTTTCCCATCATTGCTTATACCATCTGCATTAAAGGATTGGTCAACGGTATTATTCAAACCAAACAGAACAGGTACAGGTATTTTTTGCCCTCTTGCTTTCCCTGTTTCTACCGTAAATTCTATATCCTCAAGATGAGGTCTCAATATATCTAAAACTTCGTTACTTTTAAGTTGGTTTTCTGGAGATTTTATTTTTTCGTATGCTCGTTTAAAACATTCAATGACCTGCTGAATCTGGTCAGTTATTCCTACAGAGCGGGGAAAGAGTTGATATTTTAACAATTTCCTGAACACCTTTCTGCAATTGCAATGCCTGTTTTTCGTTGTGGTTCCTCATTAGAAAATAAATTCCATTCAGGTTCATCTTCTGTTTTATGAATTAAGTATTTTCCCGAGTCAAGACGGTCACGTGCAAATTCATAATAGGCAGGAACTATCTCAAAACCTATATTGCCGACCTTTCATTTTGCTGACGACAGCAACCTGTCCTGAACCCAAAAACGGATCTAAAACAACATCCCCCTTTTGGCTTGAATAATCAAGTATTTTTTCAATGAGTTCAGCTGGCAGTTTAGTTGGTGTTTTCACTGCCCCTTGCCAATATTCCCTATTGATTTCCCAGACATCTTCCTTGTCTTTATAGTGTGCGGATCCACCGTTTTCTGTCTTTGCTTCTTTATCAAAGCGACGGTAAGGGTAAAATTGTCGTTTTTTTTCGTTTTTACATAAGAAAAGGCAATGGTAGTGAGATGTCACGTACTTACGTTTGGTAACAACTCCAAACTGATATTTCCAAATGAGATGGTTGACTGTTATGAGTTTACATTCATCAATGGCAATCAAAAGGTCTTTAAGATAATTCCAACCTGAGAATATATACATGCTCCCAGAATCTTTTAAAACTCTTGTTGCTTCTGAAAGCCAATCAAGTGTAAAAGTTAAGTAATCACTCCCTTCAATTTCATTGTATCCTTGAAGAACGCGGCTCCCTTTTCGGTTATAGTTGTGCCGAGTAGCCTTAAAGTCAATAGCAAAAGGTGGATCTGTTATGATAAGGTCAACACATTCAGGTGGCATTTCCGACATCAACGCAATGCAGTCACCTTGTTTGATGGTATCAAAATATTCAAAATGTTTCATTTTAATCTATGCGTTTTAGAAGTATCTTTTCTTTTTTTAACTTCAAAACTGTTTGTCGCTATCCAATAGAATAGTTACGGGACCGTCGTTAATCAGTTGCACGTCCATCATTGCTTGAAAGGTGCCGCCTTGTGTCGGTATGTTTAGTTGTTCTAATGCAGTGATGAACTGTTCATAAAGTGCGTTTGCGACTTCGGGGCGCGCTGCATTGATAAAACTTGGTCGTCGCCCTTTGCGGCAATCGCCGTAGAGTGTGAATTGTGATACAACGAGGGCTGCGCCGCCGGTTTCAAGCAGCGAACAGTTCATTTTTCCATCCGCATCTTCAAAGATACGCAGATTTGCGACTTTGTTAGCGATATATTCCAATTCTGTTTCGGTATCATCATGTGCAATGCCAAGAAATATAAGCAATCCCACTCCGATTTCAGAGACGAGTTCACCGTCTACTTTGACACTTGCTGATTTGACACGTTGGATGACTGCTCTCATAGCTTCTTTCTTGTTTCTACTCTGGACTATTTAGTTTTCGGTTTTTTAGGGGGGACTCATCACCGTTTAGCGCGTGTTGGGTTTCGTAAACTCAACCCATAGGTGTTAACTTAAGAAGACATCTACGTTTTGACGAGTGCTTTTCAACCCTTATGGTGATTGAAACTCTCCCATATTTAGTCCCGTAGGGACGATATGTTTATAGAAAAAATGTTACCCACCGCCTCTTGAGTTCCGTAGGAACGACATATCTGACTGGTGGACTGAGGCGACAACATACCGCCCCTACGGGGCTCAAGAGATGGATTATCCGTTTTCTATAAACATACCGCCTCTACGGGGCTGAAGAGGGTTTTCCCTGTTTGAAAATTGCTTAAGTTGACACCTATGGGTTTCGTAAACTCAACCCGACCTACAAAATAAAACTATCATAAGTCGTTAAAATAACAACTTGTTCCCGTCCATTTGCTGTGCTTTTTCGCCTCCTAACGTCAGGCTAAAATGAAATCCGGGTAGATTATTGAGTCCAATTTGAAATGCCAACGTATTAGAGACTTCATAACGGAATGCAAGACCGAGAATACTTGAGAAACTGACCCCTGCATACTGGACTTCACGTGAGAAATCACCGGCGAGCCACATGTTATCTGAAATAGCGATTTCACCACCTGCTTGCCAATTAAGCGTAAAAAAGTCTGTTGTTTTGAGTGCTTTTGAAGATAAAAAGATACCTGCCCCCGCATGAACTTTAAAATACCTGCCAAATCTTTGTGTGCCAACGATATAAGTATTGACACCGACAAATGGGAAACCATCAATAGGACTCTTATCAATGAAATCGTTATCAGAATTAAGGCGGTCATCTGCGGTGAAACCGGAATAGAAATCTCCTCCAACTGAAATACTTGGAAACCCATCATTTTTTTCGGGCTTGATGTTATATTTAATCCCGATAAGTCCTTCATAGAGCGGTTGGTCGTAAACTCGTTTAGAATCAAGTTCTGGGTCTCCAGTATTATAAAAATCGTGAACGACTTTGTTAACACCGCCTGTTGAGAGGGTAGCCCCCAACTGCAAATCGAGTTGTTCACTTAAGCCGTAAGTAAATCGGACAGGTATAACGAATGTCTCAATCTCAAGCGAGACTTGGTGAGATTCTTCAAATCCACCGATGACAACTTTTTGGCTATGTTCGGGCAATATTTCATTTTTAGAATGCTGGAACAAGCCAAAGGATGTGACAGATCCGCCCTTGCCTATCGTTTCCGCAGTTTGGATAGTTGTGAGTTGGGAAGTGGACAATGATTGTGCAAAAATCGGAGAACTAATTCCGATGAAAATTAAAATGATTCCAATAGTGATGTGGTTTTTAAAGTGCATAGATTTTCCTTTAATATTTCTTTACCAAGTTTCAATTAAGTGCTTGTGCTTCAACCATCTCGCTTTCGTCTCGCTTGCCATCAGGTCCAGGCGTATCGTCGAATGCGGTGATGAAGTAAGACCGAGTTACAAGTTGCTGGCCAATTAAGATCGGGTCTTCGCCAGGGATTGTCAAACCGTTGTCTCTTGGACCAGCAGACTGACGCGGCAGCAAATTACCTTCTGCATCTTTTGTATAGATTTGATAGCCTGCAAGGTCCCTCTCAGTATTCGCGGTCCATGAAATAATAGCATCGTACTTGTTGTTGAAAAAGGATCGCGCTGCGTAAATAACCGTAACATTTTTTGGTGGGGCGGGTGGCAAATGTGGAGAGATGGCACTAATAGTGGTAATGGCTTCTACACCAAACTCATCAACAGCAGCTACACGATAAACTTTAGATTCACCGTCTTCTTGAAAATTGACATCAAAATAATAAAGTTGATCTCGCTTTATCTCCGCTACACGTCTAAAAGCAAGTTCTTTTCCTGTTCCTTCATCTCTTGCTATGTAGATTCGGAAAAGGGAAAAATCGTGTGGAAAATCGTAGTTTTCCCAAAATAGTTTGACGGTGAGGTCTGCCGGGGTTCCCAATGTTACAACTGGAAGGGCAGGGGGAATACTTGGTGTGCCTGCAACTGTTTGCCAAACTTGGATCGGTTCTTCAGAAATACTTGGCGGATTAGATGGATCTGGTGTTTCAACATCGTTTATATCAACATACGAAATACGATATTCATACGCAAGTACACGACCGAGTGAATCTTTACGATCATTTTCAATATTCTGAGTATCCACGAACTCACTTGCAGGCGCGTCAACCGTTCCGACTAACTCAAAAGGTTCATCTGAATTGGCTATTGAACGTCGATAGATTCGGTAAGCCTTGATACCTTCCTGTCCGATATCTGTCCAAGCCACACGAACTTGTTGGTCACCAGGATAAAGCGTGAGTCCTTCAGGAGACCCAGCTGTTCGCAAATTATCTGAGTCAAGCGGGTTTGCGAAATCCTCACTATTCGTGCATGCTAAAAACACCGTAATTATTAGGAACAACGGCAAACAATGTATGGATGCTCTTTTTAACGAAAAACGGTGCGATTGCGTTTTAAAAAGACTGTAAAATGAATACATTTAATTTCTCCCGCAAATTGGTAGTCTGTCTCACACTACGGAATAGGGTGTTAAAGACATGCCTACTAAACAATACAATAAGAGGCTTTAGAAACGGTGTAAGTATTGCAGACTAACTCGCTGTTTTTGGAAATCGTAGTAAGGTCGAAAGTTGTAAATTAGCGACTCACTCAAAATTTCGTCCCCTAATACACGTGAAGAGGCGAAGTTGATTGGATATTGTGTATTGCTATTAATATAGTTTGGTATTTGCGTTAATGGTGGTGTTTCGATTGAAGCATTTTCCAACTGGTTAAAGATGGAAAGGACTACAGCAAGTCCTATACATCCGTATCCGACGCGAGACATAATAACACTGGCATTTTCCCTCGCAACTACATCACTTTTGTGACTTTGAATATCCGCTTGGATTGCAGCAGAGAGATATTCCTCATACCGACGTTCAGCGGAAGTATGCAGCAGCGTACTACCGACTTGCAAGCCTACTCCAGATGCAAACAAGGTTATAGCAAGACCGTGTGAGCGGCGGGCTGCCTGTGCAGGCAGAATTATCAATCCAATAAAAAAAATACAACATACTCCGATTGCAAACCGTTTCTGAGTCGAACTTTTATGTTCCATTTGAAGTTAATCCCTTTCTGTTCAAGGTAATACGGTTATTATTTTTAAGTGTACCCAATTTTTCTGTGAAAGTCAATGCTTTTTGAAATGAGAGGCAGAGGCGTTCTATTGTCGAGTTTTGCTATTGTTGGAGTGAATCAACGCAGCCTGCGCTTTTGGCATGCTGCGGGTTTCCAACCCCGATTTCAGATATACAGCATGAAAATTCGGGGTTACAAACCCCTCCAACAAAGATGTTTTGTGACAATTGAATGCCTCTGCCAAAACTACCAGAGGCGTTCAATTGTCGACATATTATCCGTTTGAGTTATGAAGTAGCAATTCGTTGATGCTGCTACCGCCATGTGGAAATTGCTGCTACTCAAAAGATACCATACGGTATATTTTTTTATACCGTGGTATCTTTTTGAAAATTGTCCTAAACTCAATATCTGACTGGGTTTAGAAAGGATTTTTTATTAAGGTATTAATTTTAAATTTCGGACTTTGACGATTTTTCAATAATTATGGCGAAATTGGTGTAATTTTCAGCAACATGCTTAGTTTTCAGTGCGCTTCCGATTTGTTGGATTCTCTGCCGTTTTTTGCCAAGTAATTTCAAAATTCTCACCTATATGTTTTGCTCAAGATTTTGGTCTGGTTCTATTAGTGTTTAGGATCGTTTTTGTTTTTCTAACTGATATTATACCCTTGTTATAAGTGATTGTCAGAGGTTTTTGTTGTTGCCGGCCAATAGATATCCAATATATGGACAATAAGTTTGCGGAAAAATTGGGTTGACGCGTATTTTGTTTTCCGCATTTCGGAGGATGGTGAGTTTGGCGTTTTGGTAAGGAAGAAATCATGGGAGAATTGAATGGCTCTGAAATGAGAGGTATGTAAAGGCTGTGTAAGTTTTTGGCATGAATACGCTTCTTCTCTTGTTGGAGAGTCAACCCCGCTGAATGCCATACGCGCATTTAGCGTTGATTTGGATAAATCGGGCTTACAAAGCCCTTCAACAAGAAAGGTGGCCTGGTTAATACCAAATTATTTACACACCCGTATGTAACAGGGTTATTCAGTTTTAAGAGTTTCTGGTATTGAGATTTACTGAAAGTTCATATCCATAAACATGAACATTGTTTTTTAGTCCTGCTGAATTCCATACGCGCATTCATAAGGTTGATTTGGTAGGGACGATATGTTAAGTCTTCTATGCCGTTCCTACGGAACTCAAGAGGCGGTGGGTAACATTTTTCTATAAACATATCGTCCCTACGGGACTAAAGAAATTACCGAAATATTTATTTAATCTTCATACGGGACTAAAGACACGGACAAGATGGCAACACATAAAATTAACGTCATAGCAAAAAACCATCAAAAATATTGAAAACTGAATAACCCTGCGTATGTAAATATAAACTTGACATCAGGTGAAAACTATGCTAAAATTATAAGCATCAGATATGAGTTGAATAAATAAAAATGAACATTTTACGGATAAGATTGTCAAACTTACATAAAAAGATGCTTAGTGTGTTTATAACAGTTTACTTGCACTGCAATTAGGGAGAATATAGTGAAGTATTCAAAAATCCTGACTATTTTGGGAATTTTTTGTATAGCGGGTTTACTACTTGTATATGGGGTAAAACTCCAAGCTCAGAATAAAACAAAAATGGAATCTATTGCTGTAAATCCAGACGAAATGAAAACACAAGCAATGTCTCGGATAGAACAGTTTCGCAACCGACAACAAGGTTCAAACGAGGGGACACAAGGACGCCAGCAAACTTCAAGATGGGGCGGACAACAGCGTTCTTCAACTTCAGATTCTAAAGGCAATCAAGATTTTTATAAAATGATCGTTGATAATAACTTGTTCCGTCCGCTCGGATGGAGACCACCGAATAAAGAACCGGAATATGCTTTCATCAGCACCCGAACAGACCGAACCGGGACGTTTTCCGAAGCATATATTGAAGAAAAACGTTCAAATGAACTTTATATAGTCGGTATTGGAGATAAAGTTGGTGAAGCAGTCGTAAAAGAGATTGAGGAAAAAAAGATCACTTTAGACAAGAATGGTGAAATGATCACACTCAGAAGTGGAAATAGTCCGTTCCTGAACAGCGGTTCTCGCCGTAGTTCGTCCAGATCAGAATCATCCAATCGGGATGAAAACAATAATAACAACGCATCTAAATCCTTTGATAAAGAAGCTGCTATGAAAAATGCCCGAGAAGATGCTGAGAAAAGAATGAGGGAAGAAATGATGAAAAGAGCAGCGGAAATGCGTAGAAGGTTTGGGAATGCTTCGCGAGAGGAACGTATGCGGATGATCAGTGAATATGGTAGACGGAGAGGCAGAGGTCGCTAAGAGTACTGGTCACACTTTCTATCTTAACCTAATTCTTCAACAAATAACCCCACAAGGGACTTATGAAAGTTTATGTGGGGTTTTTGTTGACCGAACATATTGTTGATTTTACAAATTGTGATGCCTCGTTGATCAATGCACTTACAAAGCGCATCTACAGGCAAGCATCTACTCTTCCCATTTCCCATAAAAATGATATACAAATGAAAGTATCAAAATTGTTGGATAGTAACCGGATATAAGCTGCGTACTCGCTGTTGATTCGCGACATGCTAAAATTATGCAACTTTTTTCCTATATATTCGCGTCATTAATACATGAGATGTTTTGCGTGTTTATAAAAGTTCACCTACACTGCAATTTAAGGAGAATATAGTGAAGTATTCAAAAATCCTCATTATTTTCGGAATAGTTTGTGTAGCAGGGTTACTACTCGTATTTGGGGTAAGAATCCAAGCACAGAATGCGAATAAAAAAGAAATGATCATTGCCAAAGCAAAAGATATGAAAACACAAGCGCCACCTCAAGTAGTCCAATTTCGTAACCTTCCACAAGGTGTTAATCGGGAGGCACAGAGAAGTTCGAGAAGCAAAAAATCAGACAATTCTGATTTTTATAAGGTGATTATTGACAATAATATCTTCCGTCCTCTCGGTTGGAGACCACCTAATAGAGAACCTCAATATACGCTGATTGGTGCTGCTATAAACCCAAACGGCACCAGAATGGAGGCGTTTATATCAGAGGAACGTTCAAATGAATTTTATATAGTTGGTGTCGGAGATAAAGTTGGTGATGCAATCGTAAAAGAAATCCAACAGAAAAAAGTTACTTTAGACAAGAATGGTGAAACGATCACGCTCAGAAAGGGAAATATGCAGTTTCTCAAAAGTGGTGGTTCTCGTCGCAGTAGTCCATCCAGATCAGAAAGCTCTAATCGGAACGAAAGCAACAATAGGGAGTCCTCATCTAAATCCTTTGATAAAGAAGCTGCTATGAGAAAGGCTAAGGAAGAAGCGATGAAAAAAGCCCAAGAGATGCGCGGAAAATTTCAGAATGTTCCCCCAGAAGTCCGTAAACAGATAATGAGTCAACTTAAGGAGGGCGGTGTTTTCAAAGGGAAGGGTGGAGAAGTTGTTACTGTTACTTTTGATTAATTAACAACCGTAATTTTATCGTAAATTATGTAAATAAGTTTACATATATTCTGTAGGAGCGATCTCCGAATCGCGACGAAACCAGTGGTAGTCGGGAATCGGAGTTCCCTCCTACAATTGTAGAATCCACTATAAGCTACTTTATAAAAATCAAACCCCACAGGAATTTATGCAAATTCTTGTGGGGTTTTGTTGTGTTAAAGCACTGCTCTTAGCACGCGTAGACATTACAAACTATGCAACGTTCGGGACATTCTCTGGCATATTTTCAAGTCGAGATAGCCAATAACCGACATCATAGGACTCATCACCGATGAGGAATCGCCAAAGTTTTATGCGGTTGACAATTTCAAGTCGGACATCGTTGCCATACCATCTATGATTTCGACTTAGAATGCCGCGAATACCGGGAGCATCAATGTCATCCGTATTCCAAAGTTTGAGTTGGCGGACAGTCGGGTTGAGCCGTAGTTTGTACATATAACGGGTATCTTCGGTCAAATTTGGTTGTGCACAGTGCCACATCCCGTGATGTACAACGACAAGTGTGCCGGCGTTGCAAACTATCGGATGTTGGCTCAAGAAGTTTTGGTAGCGCGCAATATCTGTTTCGCAAACCCGTCTAAAATGGCTTCCCGGTAAAATCATTGTGCCACCCATTTCACGTGGTGTGTCGTGTGAAAAATAGAAGAATTGGATATCAAAGTGCATCCGAATGTCAATAATCGCATCCGCGTGCCAAATCTGTCCATGTTCACTCTGTGGTCGCACGATGTGAGTCGCATGATGGTCAAACAAAGGTGCCTCACCGACAAGGCTTTCAGTAATGCCTTGCACTTGAGGGAGGCGAAAGACTTTTCCAACAGCGGAATCGTCCTTCCATACATCGTCTAATACGGTGCCGCCACCACCACGAACTTGAACGCCAGACTGCATTTCTTCATGTGCGGCTTTGTTTAGTTCATCGGGGATAAAATCGTCAAAACGAAGGTATCCGTCGGCTACGAAGTTCGCCATCTGTTCTGTGGTTAGGAGATACTGTCTATCAACCATTAGATTTCCTCCAACTTCTCCAAGATATATTCAAATCTTAGATATGAAGTGTGATACTCCATGCCAGGAAAAGCAGGAAATTGTTGTGGAAACTGAATAACCCGCCAACCGTCCCGCATTGCTTCTATAACAGAGTTATACGGAGGAGCATCGCTATCGCCAGTGGTATAGCGTTTTTCACCAGTGCCATCGTACATTGCCCATGCAACGACATGGCTATTGAGGTCTGGTGTGTGTAAATGTAAAACAAGTAGCTGCTGTCTTAATTCAGCCATATTAAGAGTCTGCCTTCCTTAGAATATAAGCAGAAATTCATGTTATATTGAGTTGTATGAGTTCTGAACTTGAAAATAATGTAGACTTCAAACGCATGTATGCATTTGTTGCACAATTTCAGATATTCTTAAACGAACTGATAGAAGTTACCTTGTAGTGCTCGTTTTAATCTGGCTCCACGTTGTTACCAGTTTTCCGCCCGGTTTTACGTCCAAAGCAGCGGTGATTCCTTGATCCATTAATTCGCCAATTTCCGCTTCGCTGAGGGCTCTGTCATAAAGAACAACTTCATCAATCGCGCCACTCATCCAATAATTTCCGATGTCGCATCCTCCGATATAGAGGAAATTGTCATGGTTATCAGGATCCGTATTCGGTGCCGTTTGTGCATCAACCGTTCCATCAACATAAAGTTTGAAATCCGGCTTTGCATAGGTTGCAACGATATGATGCCATTTTCCATCAGTTATGACAGTTTTCGCATCAAACGATTTCCAACCGCCTGTTGTGAAGGAATAATGAACTACACCAGAGTTAGTGTGCGCGAACGTTCCGTAGTTTCGTCCAGTTGGATTGCGATTCTCCTTTGATGCAATAATTTGCCAGGGACCAGAAATTTTCGGAATATTCACCCACGCTGAAAGTGTAAAGGATTTAAGGTCAAGTGCGGCATCATCATCGACTGTTACCATGTCTGCGCCACCAAATTCCATTGCGCCACCAAATTTCCCTTTAACCCATTTTGGGTTTCCTCTTGCTATTTTTCCATCTAAGCCATTATCTGAAGAATCGGTAACGGTTTCCCCCTTGCCATCATCAAACAGCCATGCGCCAACCAAGCCATCTGTATCAAGTGCCATTATCTGTGGTGAAACTACTAAGAGGGTGAAAATTAAAAAAGATAACATTTTGGACATGTGAATGCACCTCTGCCAAAAGGCTTATAGTGGTAGGTGTAAGCTCCACTTATTACAACTCAGGTTTTAGATAACTGTATCGGGTGGAATTGTAGCGTCTTTTGGCACAATTACGATCCCATCCCGAATATAATAGTTTTGCGCATCGTGATTGTCAAGATTTTTTGTATTTGCTATGACAGCATTATCTCCGATTCGCGCATTTTTGTCAATAATTGCATTTTGAATTAAGCATTTTTTCCCAATCCCGACATTTGGAATCCCTGCTTTAGTGTTTTCTATACGTATTGTGTCCGACTCATAATAATCTGCTCCCATCAGTATAGATTGGTAAATTCGACTGCTGTTTGAGATGATACTTCGGATACCTACAATAGTTCTATCCAGTTCTGAATCATCAATGATTGACCCTTCCGCCAGAATAGAGGAGCGGATACTACTGCTGTTGACTTTGGTGCTTGGCAAATGCCTGCGGTTTGTGTAGATGGGTCCCTGTTCATCATAGAAATTGAATGCAGGGGATACATCGGTGAGCGCGATGTTGGCAGAATAGAAGGAGTGAATTGTCCCAATATCCTCCCAATAGCCATCAAAAAAGTAAGCAGAAACCTGACGCTTCTTAATGCTTTTCGGAATAATATGTTTACCGAAATCAACGTTTGAATCGTCTTGGAGGACTTCTTGCAGAACATCACTGTTAAAAATATAGATTCCCATAGAGGCGATATATTCTCTATCTTTGGGTTCAATTCCGCGCGAGGTAAAAACATCAGGTTTAACTCGTAACTGCTGTAGTTCTTCCTCTGTTTGTGGCTTTTCAACAAAATCGGTTATACGCCCGTTCGCATCAGCTTGGAGAATACCGAGGCTGCTTGTGACCTCTTTTTTGACAGGGATTACAGATACGGTGATGTCCGCATTGGTTTCGCTGTGGACTGCTAACATTTTGCGATAATCCATCCGATAGAGGTGATCACCTGCAAGAATCAGAACGTGGTCATCGGCAACACGCGGGTTAAGAATGTAAGGCTGGTTATGCTTTACAGCATCCGCAGTTCCCTGATACCATTCATCGCCCATTAACGTTTGTTGCGCTGCCAAAATTTGGACGAACCCGCGGCGATAGGAGTCAAAACGGTATGTTTGCGCGATGTGTCTGTTCAAGGAGACAGAGTTAAACTGCGTTAAAACATAAATACGCTCCAACCCTGAATGTAGGCAGTTGCTAATCGGGATGTCAACCAGCCGAAATTTACCGGCAATTGGGACGCTCGGTTTCGCGCGGTCGCGTGTCAACGGGAATAGACGTGTTCCACGGCCTCCTCCGAGAATTACTGCGATCACGTTGCCGTTACTCATAGAGATCTCCTGCGTTTCCTATAAACTTCCTTTAGTCGAAAGCACACCAGTAATACGTTCGTCAAACTGAGTAGCAATATCTAACGCTTTTGCGACTGCTTTAAATATTGCTTCAATAATATGATGTTGGTTTGTGCCATACGGGACATTAATGTGTAGTGTTGTACCGCTGTTGTTTACAAATCCATGGAAGAATTCTTCAGCCAATTCTATATCAAATTCTCCGACTTTACCAGATATAAGCGGTGTTTCGTAGTGTAAAAAGGGACGTCCACAGATATCCAGATCAACTTTCGCGAGGGATTCGTACATTGGCACAGCGAAACTGCCGAAACGGTTCATACCTGTTTTGTCGCCCGCTGCCTTTTGAATGGCTTGCCCTAAGCAGATACCGACATCTTCTGTCGTGTGGTGTGCATCTACATGCAAATCACCCTTCGCTTCGACTTCCAAATCAAAGAACCCATGTTTTGCAAAGAGTTCCAGCATGTGATCCAGAAATCCTATGCCAGTGTTAATATTTGAAGTTCCATCTCCGTCAAGGTTGAGGCTGAGACGGATTTGTGTTTCTGTGGTTTCGCGTGTGATGTCTGTTTTTCTTTCCATTTTGTGAGTATCTTTGTTAATTTGGATCCACGAAATAATGCTATTTCGTTACATAGAAATGGTGAAACTTCGTTTATGGTCTCAGTGAAAAACGTTAACGTGAGTTTGCTTAACATCCGTAAAGAATAAAATTCCAACCAAATTCTGCGTTCCGCTTCAAAAGTTGAAAGCCATTTTCATCATTGAAATCATAGAACCCATAATCAAAGCTATCTATGAGTCCGTGTGGATTGATATAAAACTTCGCGTAATATTTGAGGGCAATTTCTCTGTGTGAGTCAGCAAGTTTTTTGTCTTTTTCAGGGTCTCCGGTACCAAACGTATCAAACATGGCGACGTAGGGATGATCCGGGAACGTCAGTACTGCCCAAATCCCGTGATGAATATGAGCAATATCAAGATATGCTTTGTAAACTTCAGCACGTCCCGTTTTCTCATATTTCTTAATATAATCATGCAGGGCTGAAAGCGATGCATCAAAATCTTGTGGTACAGGGTATCCCGATTGTATGAGTGCGTATTCAATGATGGGCTGTTTCGGGGTATCCGGATAGGCATCTATCAACCGATGCAGGAAGCCGTATCTATAACCAAAGTTTATCTCAACATTATCAAAATCCGCGCCCAATTTATTCAGGATTCCTATTTTTTGATGTGTGTCTTTTCCAAACGCGCCGTTTTTTATAATCTCTTTTTCCCATTTGACCAAAAGCGTGTGAGCCAACCAGAGGGCTTCTTCTTGTTCCTTGCTTTTGGTATCACTCATCAAGAGCGGTTGGAGTGCAAGTATTGCCTCATAATAGTTTTCAGTTCTGATGAGTTTTTCCGTTGCGACAAGGGGACTCGCAGAGATTGTTTCCGCTTCCGTCTCGCTTCGGAAGCCGAGACAGACCACACAACTTACTACGAGGAAAATCGTGACCGGTATCCAAATATCTCGCAAAAACATGTTCATACTCCTTTCTTGTCAGAGAGTTGTAACTTCAATTCACTTTATTTTCCATTTTCAATTTCAAACGAGTGCAATTAGAGTTAGTATTTGATAAGTATTAAGACAACATAAAAGTAAGTATGACAACTAATGCAATAACATAGGCGACCAAAGAACCTTTGAAACGTTTGTCTTCTGTTATGTCGGTATCTACATCGCTACTCAAACGCAATGAGTAAGTATATAAACAAAAATCGATAACAAGACCGATAAGCACTATTCCATGACCCAGTTGCTGTTGTATTTGAAATAAAGAACACTTGCAATAAGTATGATAACCACAAACGGCCCAAATCTGATGAGTTTTATCATACGATTTTCCTCTCTGAAAATGATTGAAAATCTGAGAGTATTTGAAGTCATATTGAGTAAAACATAAGGATGTGGTCCAATAGAGAAAGAAAAGGGATACTTTATATCCGATTCTTTCCACTTCAGATGTCTATTTACATTGAGTTCTTAGTTCTTACTCACTATAAGTTTAATGAATACAACCTTACCAGACACAAACTTATTCAATTATACGCTCAAAAATGGGTTTACGCAACGGAAAATCGGGATACAAACCTTCACACAAATTATGCCCAGGTTATGAGACCAAGTTCGTAGACAGATTGTAAATCTTGATGTGAGGGCAAAACACGCAATGTATAGCCGTGCAGACCTGTTTGGTTTAGACTAAGTGTTCCTTCAAACAGATATTTTCCACCACCGAGCTCTTCCTGATATTCCATCTGAGTGACGCTACCGTTCTGAATTTCGGAGGTTGAATCTAACACACCGTGATATATTTGGACAGCGAGTTCATTTGGGAACAGCGCATCTGTGTGAACAACGGCTTGAATTGAAACGGATTCGCCAACAGAAAGTGCAGATACATTTTTTGGTGATGTATCTTTTGTTTTAGGAATTCGCTCTTCAATACGCAAATTATTCCAATGTTTGCGGATGTTTGCTTTCCAATTTGCGAGTGCTATACCACGACGCGCGTCATCCTGATTGAGTTTTAGCCATCTTTGGTGTGCAGGAAAGTAGAGACGTTCTGCATATTCTGCGACCATGCGTTTTGTATTGAACACCGGTGCCAAGTTTTGCATCGCTGTTTTCATTTTTGCGACCCAGCCATAAGGAATATCATCAACAGGGTCTCTATCATAAAACAGTGGGACAACCTCGTTCTCAAGTAAGTCATAAATTGCGTTTGCATGTGCTTTGTTGACAGATTTAGAGTTGTCCGCTTCGGGTGTTGCGTCAATTGTCCATCCACCACCGAGATGCTGAGCTTCTGCCCACCATCCATCAGCCATACTGAGATTGAGTGCGCCGTTTGCTGCCGCTTTCATTCCGCTTGTGCCGCTTTCATTCCGCTTGTGCCGCTTGCCTCATTCGGTGGCAGCGGGGTATTGAGCCACACATCAACGCCTTCAACGAGATAACGACCAACACAGATGTCGTAATTCTGAATAAAAAGAATTTTATGTTGGAATCTTGATTCTCCAGCGATTTTGTTGATCTTTTGAATCAAAACCTTGCCCTCATGGTCATGCGGATGTGCTTTTCCAGCAAAGATAAGCTGCACGGGACGTTCTGGGTCATTGAGAATCTTTTCAAGTCGGTCAAGATCGTTGAATAGCAAAGTAGCGCGTTTGTAGGTGGCAAATCTTCGTGCAAACCCAATCGTTAATGCTGCAGAATTGAGCGTTTTTGCGGCGGCTTCATGTTCTTGATTTGTGTTTTGTGCGGTCAAAGTTTGGTTGAAACGTTTGCGGCGTTTTTGGCTTTGTCGTTGCCGTGCAAACGCTATGAGACGTTCGCGTCTTCTTTCGTGTGTGCGCCACAACTCTGTATCGGGAATCTGCGAAATCTGAGTCCAGACATCTTGATTTGTGAGATCTACAATCCACTTGGGACCGAGATACCTGTTAAAGAGGTTTTGCATGTCTTCTGAAACCCAAGAACGCGTATGAATTCCGTTCGTAATAGCTTTAATGGGAACTTCATGAACAGGAAGATTGTGCCACAGACCTTTCCACATGTTACGAGAAACATGTCCGTGTAATTGACTTACACCGTTAGACATCGTTGAAAATCTGAGAGCAACTAACGCTGGACTAAATTCGCTGTTATGATCCGATGGGTTTTTCCTTCCTAAACCGAGAAACTTTTCCTCTGAAATTCCGAGTGAGCCGAAGTAGTTTCTAAAATAATGTCGTACGAGTTCGGGTGGAAACCAATCAATCCCTGCCGGAACAGGTGTATGCGTTGTAAAGATGTTTCCTGCTGTTGTCGCTTCGCTCGCTTCGTCAAAACCGATCCCATTATCTGCTATTAATTGTCGTATCCGTTCCAATGCTAAAAAAGCTGCGTGTCCTTCGTTCATGTGGCAAACAGTTGGGTGGATTCCGAGTGCTGCCAATGCCCGGTAACCACCAATCCCGAGCAAAATCTCTTGCTTAATACGCATGCGTTCGTCGCCACCATAAAGATAATCGGTGATGTCGCGCAATTCGGCATTTTCATTTTCTGGGATATTCGTATCCAACAGATATAAAGGAATCCGTCCCACCTGTGCAAGCCAGACCTTCGCAAACGCCTTCCCTTCCGGATAATCAACTTCAACCAAAAGTTGATCGCCATCTGGTGTCTGCTCTGGTTGAATCGGCATATTGTAAAAGTCATTTTCTGGATAATCTGCCATCTGCCAACCGTCAGATGTTAGCGTTTGCCGGAAATAGCCGTGCTGATAAAGCAACCCAACGCCAACAAAGGGAAGTCCCAAATAACTTGTTGACTTCAGGTGGTCACCTGCTAAAACACCCAGACCTCCAGAGTAGAGCGGCATGCACTCTGTCAACCCGAATTCCATTGAAAAATATGCAATTTTTATATCTGAGAGGGCTTCGTTGTTTGAATGCGTTTCAAACCAAGATGGGGCAGAAAGGTATGATTTAAACTTTTTGTGGATGACATCAAGGTGTGCCAGAAAGACCTCGTTTTTCGCTGCCGCTTGCAACTGTTCCTGTGAAATTTTGCCGAGCATGGCGACTGGGTTATGATAGGTTTCTTCCCATAGTTCTGAGTCGAGGTGACGAAATAGGCTAAGTGCTTCGTTATCCCATGTCCACCACAAATTCAACGCTAACTCCCGAAGTGGCTCAAGGTTTTCCGGAAGTGTCGGCACGACTGATAATTGGCGAATAGGCTTCATTATACAGCATTCTCTCCGTTATCAGTAGTGGATACGGTGTTTAACATAAAATGAGTGGCTCTCTGCCGTTTTTCAAAATAGTGCCAAATTTCACCAGCGGCTTTGCCAATATCGTCAAGCATATTTCACTCCGAAAGTGTATTTTTTAGGAAGTGCCATGAAAATAATTATACTTCGGTTTAAGTGGCGTGTCAAGAATTAAAGCGGAAGGACAACCCCTTTCGGTTTTCTTAGTTCTTGTAGGCTGGGTTGAGCTTGCGAAACCCAGCATTTAGAGCCAGTAAAAGTGTTCCATGTTGGGTTTCGCAAGCTCAACCCAACCTACGAATTAAAATACCTTGACACTTCCTTATTTTGCATGGTATTTTTAAACATTCTAAACCTATTCCTTAGGCGAGGTGAAATCTTGAGTATTGTTGTCCACGTCACACATGAAGCCATCCAGAAAATGGGAGGTATCGGGGCAGTTTTGGAGGGTCTGCTGACAACCCGCAGTTACAACGAAGCGGTTGAGCAAACTTTCCTTGTCGGTCCCCTTTTCTCTGGTGCCGAATTGGGAGCATTGGATTCGGTGTTATATCATGCTGCCGACGGTATAAAAACGACACCTCACGCAGCAGCACTCAGCGAGATTGAAAAAACCTATCATGTTGAAATAATCTACGGACAACGGAAATTTGAAAACAAAGACCAAAACGTAACGATACTGACAGACGTTATCTTAGTCAATGTTTCGAACAGCAATGAAGACCTGACGGGGCAATTTAAGTGGCAACTGTATGAACACTTTGGCATTGAATCAACTCGTTACGAGAGTGAATGGGAATATGAGGAGTATGTGCGCCTCGCTGAACCTGCTTACGAAGCCCTGCGGGTGCTCATCGGTGAAGAAACAGAAACACCCGTTTATATTATTTCACATGAGTTTATGGGGATGCCGCTTGCGCTCAAAACACAGATTGAACGTAAAAAAGGCAATGGCGCGGCTAATATACGCACTGTCTTTTATGCTCACGAAGTAGCATCAATACGACCTATTGTTGAAGGACATCCCGGTCACGATGTGCGTTTTTACAACGCGTTAGATCAGGCAAAGACGCAAGGCAAGTTAATTCACGATGTATTCGGTGATCCGTTCTGGTATTTTAAGCATGCGTTAATTGACAAAGCACATCTTTGCGATACGATTTTTGCTGTCGGTGACCTCGTTGTAGATGAACTCCGTTTTTTGGCACCACCGTTTGAGGCGTATCCGATCAACCTCGTCTATAACGGAATTCCTGCGTTTGAGATGGATTTAAAGGAGAAGTTAGCATCAAAAGCACGACTCCAAAAATATGCAAGGACGTTACTTGATTATCGTCCCGATTATGTTTTTACGCATGTCACTCGGCTTGTGAAAAGCAAAGGATTGTGGCGCGATTTGCAGGTGCTAACACATCTGGATTCGCTACTTGCTTCCAATGATAAAACCGCGGTGCTATTTATCCTCTCTACAGAAATAGCGACTGGACGACCACACGAAAACATCCATGAAATGGAACGCGAATACGGTTGGCCTGTGTTTCACAAGATTGGTTATCCTGATCTGGTCGGTGCAGAAATTGAGTTGAACAACGGCGTTTCTGCCTTCAACTTACAGTCTAAAGCGATAAAAGTCGTTTTTGTTAATCAGTTTGGGTGGAGTCAAGCGTCTTGCGGCAGTCGGATGCCTATAGAGATGGAATTTATGGATATCCGTAAAGGTAGTGATGCAGAGTTTGGACAATCAATTTATGAGCCTTTTGGAATTGCACAGGTGGAGCCGCTTAGTTTCGGTGCGATCTGCGTTGTTAGTAATGTGTGCGGATGTTGCGGTTTCATTCAACGGGCGACTGATAATCGTGAAGTTCCCAATGTCGTTATTGCCGACTATACGTACCTTAATGCTGCGCCGAAGTCGTTAGGAGATGTGTTGAATATCGGTTTAGCGGAACGAACGCAGATTGAAGTGGAAAATAGCCGAGATATTGCAGCGAAACTTCTTGGTCGTCTACCTCGGAAACCTCGCGATGTTGAGGATATGATTAAAGAGGGTTATGAAATCGCCTCTCGTATGAGTTGGGAGGTTGTTGTAAAGGATTATTTCTTGCCTGGATTGAAACAGGCGTTGTAAAAGTAGTAGGCACACTCCGTGTGCCGTAAATACGGCAATTTGCAGGCGCACACCACACACTTGTAACCTTTGAGAAATTGCTATCTAAAGAAGACTGTTAACTACCTCTGTGTGCCGTAACATAAGTGAAATTATCACCCGAAGAAGCGTGCCTACTACCTTAGCATGTATGTGCTTTGGTGGACGGCACGCGGAGCGTGCCTACTACCTTTAAAGAGGAGTTATATTAATGTCAACACAAATATCAAATGAAACACCAATACCGATGACACCTGAACAAAAGTTCTTCTTTGATCTTCGTGGATGGATTTTGTTGCCTTCGGTCTTGTCAGAATCGGAAATTGAAGAGATGAAAGCGGAAGTGTATGCTGGAGCAAGGCAAAGTTATCAAGGTTCACTTCAGAACTTACTTGACCATCCTGCGGTTGTAGGCATTCTAAACGAAATTGTTGCCGATGAACGTTTCATATTTGATGATTGCTACGGCTTCCGGTGTGAGAATTCCTTTACTACGGTCAGGCAACCGGGCTGGAACGTTGCTTATGGAAAAGGCACAACTGTGCCGCATGTCGTGCGACCACCACAACAAGCAAATGCGATGCGATATCAAGTTGCTGGTGGAAAGATATTTGCTGGATTGACGCGTGTGGTATGGGAACTTGAAGAGGTAAAAAAAGGATTGGGTGGCACAACTTTTCTTACTGGTTCTCATAAGGCACATTTCAACTATGGAGGTCCTGACCCATACCGTCCGAATATCAGTGAATCGCCTTGGGAGGATAACATACGTGATATGATGGAGGACTATAGTTGTCCGCCTGGGTCTGCGATTGTTTTCACAGAAAGTCTGATTCATGCGACCAACGACTGGACGAATCCTGACAATCCGCGTTGTGCAGTGTTTAATTGTTATAACTCAATTTGGGCGCAATGGTATCGGTTGAATCTAAGTCATGAAATCATAGAAAAGATGCCTGAAAAACGGCAATCCTTATTCCGTGGGACGTGGGCAATTGGTGGTGGTCCTGGTGGAAATCGCCAGTATTCGTTAGATAATAACACCACATAATTTTAAAACTATAAAGGAGATATTAATGTCAAAAGAAACGTTAAATAGTGAACCAGTACCGATGACTCCCGAACAGAAGTTTTTCTTTGATCTTCGTGGCTGGATTTTATTACCCTCAATTTTATCGGATTCGGAAATTGAAGAGATGAAAGCAGAGGTATATGCGGGTGCAAGGCAAAGTTATCAAGGGGCACTGCAGAACTTGCTTGATCATCCTGCAATTGTAGGTATTCTGAATGAAATTCTGTCTGAAGATCCCTTTGTGCACGATGATTGCTACGGATTTCGGTGTGAAGGGTCTTTTACCACAGTCCGTGAATCTGGTTGGAGTGTAACATCACGTGGTGACAATGGTTTGCCTCACGTCGTGCGACCACCGCAACAAGCAAATGCGATGCGGTATCAGGTTGCTGGTGAAAAGATATTCGCTGGACTTACCCGTGTGGTATGGGAACTTGAGGAGGTAAAAGCAGGACAAGGTGCTACCTCATTTCTGAGTGGTTCTCATAAGGCACACTTCAACTACGGCGGTCCTGATCCGTATCGCCCGAATATCGGCGAGTCGCCTTGGGAAGGGAGCATGCGGGAGATGATGGACGACTATAGCTGCCCACCCGGTTCTGTTGTTATCTTCACTGAAAGTCTTGTGCATGCGGCAAACGATTGGACGAATCCTGACAATCCGCGTTGTGCCGTGTTTAATTGTTACAACTCAATTTGGGCGCAGTGGCATCGTTTGAATCTGAGTCATGAGGTTATTGAGACGATGCCGCCGAGACGGCAATCGTTGTTCCGTGGGACTTGGGCGATTGGTGGGGGTCCTGGTGGGAATCGTGCGTATTCGTTGGATAATAACACTACGTGATAAAAAGAGCACCCAAAAGGCGAGGTTTCCTAACCTCGCCGGTGCAAGTGTCCAAATAATTCTAAAATCTACCAATAATACTAAAGCTCAGGAAATAAAAATGGAAGAAAGTAGAAAAGAATAATTTTATGAGAAAATTCTGGATGAAATGTGCTTATATCCTGATATTACAGTTCGTTTTAGTCTCTGTTGCATTGTCAAACACTTTGACGGTTGATGAAGCGGGGAATGTTGTCGCGGAGACGGATCGGTATGTGGCGCGCTTTAAAGATGGCGTGCTGGTGCACTTCCACAACAAACTCACACAGGAGACGTATACACTCCCACCGCAAGACGATTCAAATGAGCAAAGTGGTATCTCAATACAATATAACGAAGGAGAATATGGCAGGTATATCCTCATAGATGAGCATTGGGAAGTAGTAGAATCGAAAAGGTTGGCACCGCTGAGTGTAGAAGTTGCGTATTATTCTGATTATAGAGTAGATAAAACGGTTCGGATGCGCATCAGTATAGATGCTGCTACCGGGGATCTCGTTATTCAGCAGCACGGCACTTCAGAGCGTGTTGTAAGCATTATGTGGGGATGCGGATACCTCAATAGCCAGAAACTTGATGTCATCGTCCCCGGCAATGGTGGTGAAATCGTTAATGCCGCCACTGATACCTACAAGAGGGGTTACGAGTATCCAGAGAGATGGGAGGCACAACTCGCCATCCTGCAGGGTGGAGATGGAGGCTTTTTTGTGCGCAGCACCGATACAACTTTTCGGTTCAAAAAACTCAGGTATGTACCGAGTGGCGAACATTTCGGCATCAGTTTTCAGACAGACAATCCCGCCCCCTTCGGCGAGAAAAAAGAGATTACATCTGTTGCTTGGCGGTTGAACGTATACCGAGGCAACTGGCAAGTCCCGGCAGAAATTTACCGAAACTGGATGGAAACTACTTTCCAACCAACGCAACCGCCCGCATGGGTCAAAGAACTTGAAGTAGTCATTTACCTTAATTTAGACTTAGAGGTTCTACCGATGCTGGCAGAATATGTAAATCCTTCAAAGACCTTGATATATCTACTGGGTTGGCAAAAGCCAACTCCTGACGGAAGTACGAGGATACCTGATTACATACCCGCCCCCGAATTCGGTGCTTTTCTTGAAGTCGCGCATAGTTATGGGTTTCGAGTCATGCCCTACGCCAATTTTGTAAGCTGCGAACCGAATCATCCGCTGTATCCAGAAGTTGAACAGTTTCACCTTCGACATCCATTCAGAGGACACAAACTCGGCTACAGGTGGGATGATCCCTCATACCCACACTCAACGGCTTATATCAATCCAGCCTCAAGCACTTGGAGAAAATATGTCGTTGGGCAACTAAAGAATGTGTATGAAACCTATCCGATAGACGGATTCCACTTGGATATCAATACACTTTTTAGAAATGATCCAAATGGGCTTGTAGAAGGATTGACCTTTCCAGAGGGAAACATCCTGATGCATAAGGAATTAAGGGAAGCTATGCCGGGAATTGTGCTCGGTGGGGAACAGGTTCATGAAGGCACCTTCTTCAATACGAACTTAGCGCAACGGTGGAGTCATGATAATAAACAGCCACATCCCATCAGTTCTTTTCTCTTTTCACCTTGGACAATCCCGTACGGTTTTCATGTGCCAAACCCAGACGGAGAACCTGAACTCTATCAAGCACGGCAAGAGGCTTACGTAGTATGGGATGTCTTACCAACCATCCGCATCCGAGCAATTTGGATGTTGCGGGATAAAGGCCTGGTTAGAACACACGGCTTCTTGAAAAGTGCCCGAGAAGGACAGAGCTGGGAACAGACATGGAACATAGAGACAGGAATGGATATCGTCGGAGATGTCAATGGTGATGGTGTTGTGAATATTCAGGACTTGGTGATTGTAGCAAACGCATTTGGTAAAGCGGAGCCTGATCTGAATGGTGATGGCGTTGTGAATATCCATGACTTGGTGATTGTGGCAAATGCGTTTGAATAGAAAACACGAATAACATAAGAAGGAAATGAAGTTATGAGAAAAGTCTGTGCGAAATGTGTCTATATCTTGATATTACAGTTTGTTTTCGTCTCTGTTGCGTTGGCGAACACATTGACGATTGATGAAGCGGGGAATGTTCTTGCAGAAACGGAACGCTATGTGGCACGCTTTGAATATGGTGTGCTGGTGCACTTCCATAATAAACTCACACAGGAGACGTATACATTAGCACCGCAAGAGAATTCAAACGAACAGAGTGGTATCTCAGTCCAACATGAGAAAAGACACTATGGACAGAGTGGTATCTCAATCCAACATGAGGAAGGACGCTATGGACGGGAAGAAACTCTAAATGAGCATTGGGACATAGAAACCAACAGGTTAGCACCTCTGAGTGTAGAAATCGCTTATCACAATGATTATAAAATAGATAAAACCGTGCGCCTACGTATAGCGATAGATCCGCAGACCCAAGATTTAATGATTCATCAGACTGGTACCTCGGCATTCGGGGGGCTTGTACGCGTTATGTGGGGATGTGGATACCTCAATAGCCAGAAAGTCGATGTCATATTGCCAGCAAATGGTGGTCGAGTTATTAATGATGCCACTGAGTTTAGCAGGAGAGGTTTCGCTTATCCAGAGGGGTGGGAGGCACAACTCGCCATCCTGCAAGGACAACACGGCGGATTCTTTATCCGAAGCACCGATACAACCCATCAGTTTAAAGGCGTTTGGTATACGCGGAGCGGTCAACATTTTTATTTGCGTTTTGAGACAGATAATCTCACACCCTTCCGTAACAAGCATGAGATAACATCCGCTCCGTGGCGATTGAACGCATACCGAGGCGACTGGCAAGTCCCAGCGGAAATTTACCGAAATTGGATGACAATTGCTTTCCAACCCAAACAACCCCCCGCATGGGTCAAAGACCTTGAAGCAGTCATTTACGCGCCTTATCAACCTCTGGATATGTCTATTCTACCACTGCTTGCAGAACACGTAAATCCTTCAACCACCCTATTATATATAATAGGGTGGTACGATCCCAGTCGGGGACTGGCACCTGATTATGTACCCGATCCCGAATTCGGTGATTTTCTTAAAGCGGCGCATAGCTATGGATTTCGAGTCATGGCGTTTGTGACTTTTCATGGGTGTTCGCCGAATAGTCCGCTGTATCCAGAGTTTGAGAAATATCAACTTCGGCACCCAATACAAGGACATAAACTCGGTTATCAGTTGAATAATCCAACATACGATTACCCTACCGCTTATATCAATCCAGCGGCAAAAGAATTTAGAAAATATCTCGTTGAGCAACTGAAAACGCTGTACGAGACCTACCCGATAGATGCATTGCATTTGGACATCAACACCTCTGTCGTAAACAATCCGCCGATCGATGGTTTAACCCCAGCTCAGGGTAATGTCCTGCTGCATCAGGAGTTAGCCGCAGCAATGCCGGGAATTGTGCTCGGCGGGGAAAATCTTCATGAAGTCACCTTCCGAAATGTGAATTTAGCACAAAGGTGGAGTTTTGATAACAAACAACCACATCCCATCAGTTCTTTTCTGTTTTCGACTTGGACGATCCCCTACGGCTACCATGTGCCAAATCCAGATAGGGAACCTGAATTCTACCAACCCTTTCAAGAGGCTTATATAGTATGGAATGTTTTACCAACCATCCGTATCCGCGCTCCTTGGATGTTGAGAGATCCAAACATGGTTAAAACACAAGGTTTCTTGAAGAGTGTCCGAATGGGTCAGAGTTGGGAACAGACGTGGAACATAGATGTAGCAATGGATATCGTCGGGGATGTCAATGGCGATGGTGTCGTGAATATTCAGGACTTGGTGATTGTGGCAAATGCTATTGGTGAAGCGGAACCTGATCTGAATGGTGATGGCGTTGTGAATATCCAAGACTTGGTGATTGTGGCAAACGCGTTTGAATAGAAAACACGAAATAACATAAAAAGGAGATTTATGAAAAAATTCTTTACTAAATGTTTTTATATTGTGGTATTACAGTTTGTTTTCGTCTCTGTTGCGTTGTCAAACACTTTGACAGTTGATGAAGCGGCGAATGTTGTCGCGGAGACCGAACGTTATTTGGCACGCTTTGAAAATGGTGTGCTGACGCATTTCCACAATAAACTCACCGATGAAACCTATACCCAAGGCAACAGCGAGGCACTCACGGGCATTAGCGTAAGTAGAACAACAGACACGAAAGCCTCTACACTAAAAGAGATAAAAGTGCTCTCACCCTTTGCGTGTGAACTCACCTATCATGATACTTTTAGTGTGCCACATAACGATGAGGTGATGTTCCATCTCTTTATCAGCATAGATTCAGAGACGGGGGATCTTCTGATCCGTCAAAAAGGATCATCAAAAATAGGTGGTATCGAACATATTACATGGGGGTTCGCAAATCTCTCTGAGACAGTCGTAGATATTATCGCACCTATTGAAGGAGGTCAAACCCTCGAACTCTCTGTTGGATATGAGTATCCGGGATACTGGCAGGCACAACTTGCGATCCTTCAAGGAGAACGTGGGGGTGTTTTCGTCCGTAGCGACGATACACAATACCGGTTCAAAACACTTGACTATATTACCGAAAGCGGGAATTCTGCGCTCATTTTTGGGCAACATCCACCCGCGCCTATTGACCAACAGAAACAGATTACAACTGCGACATGGCGATTGAATGCCTACGAAGGCGACTGGCAAGTGCCTGCCCTCCACCATAGACAATGGATGCACGAAGCACTAAAACCTGCTGATCGCAGAGATATGCCAGCATGGATCAATAATATTGACCTGATCGTAAGTTTTCCCTTTTATCACTCAGATATGGAGGCAGGTATTTTAGAGAAACTCAGTCAACTCGTAGACCCTGAAAAAACACTCTTATACGTCATTGACTGGCGAGAATCCGGATGGGCTCTCAATTATCCTGATTATACTCCCGTAACGAGTTTCGCAAATTTTGGAGATTTTGTGAGAGAGGCACACCGCTATGGTTTCAGAGTGATGCCACATGTAGATATGGTGGGGGTTTCACTGTCTAACCCGCTTTATGCGGTATTTGAGAAATACCAAATGTACCACCCAGGGAATGGGAAAAAAATAGGTTGGGCATTGGAATTGGACGGACCACACCCCTATGCTTGGATCAATCCGGCTTCAAGCGAGTTTAGAAAGATGCTGGTGGAGCGAGTAAAAAGTGTGTGGGAGACTTACCGGGTAGATGCCTTTCATCTTGACATCAGCCATTACATCGTAAACAATGCTCCTATTGACGGCTTAACGATGGCAGAAGGGAATATCTTACTCCATCAAGAACTCAGAGAAGCGATGCCCGGTATTGTTCTCGGTGGCGAAGGTCTTAATGAGGTTAGCTTTTTATATCAAAGTTTGGCACAACGGGGGGATGTTCCACCAATAAATCCACCTCATCCGATTAGTTCCTTTCTGTTTTCGCCTTATGTTTTACGATACGGACATCTCGGACTCCCTAACCCTGATAGACATCCTGAACTATTTCAAGAATATCAAGAAATATATGCAGTATGGGGGGTGGTTATCCCGACGCTCCGTCTTAGTAATGTAGACTATTTAGATCCAGACCGCGTTGAAACATATAAATTATTGGAACTTGCAAGACAGCGGCAAAACTATAGATTTGGAGACGTAAACGGTGATGGTATCGTCAACATCCTCGACCTTACACTCGTCGCACAGCATATTGGAATACAAAAACCCGACAACCCGAAGGTAGACATCAATAAAGATGGTGTTGTGAATATATTAGATCTCACCATCGTTGCACAGCAAATAGATTAAATTATAAGAACACTTCTGACACAATACAAAGGAGATGAATGTATGAGAAATATCTGGAATAGATGTGTGTATATTGTGATATTACAGTTTGTTTTCGTCTCTATTGCATTGGCAAATACTTTGACAGTTGATGAAGCGGGGAATGTTCTTGCAGAAACGGAACGCTATGTAGCACGCTTTGAAAATGGTGTGCTGATGCATTTTCATAACAAACTCACACAAGAAACTTACACGCAAGGCAATTTCCAAGGAAACACAGAGATGAAAGCATGGGGTAGAGGCTTAGGAACAGCAGATTTTGTGCCAGACGAAATAAAAAGGCACTCACCTCTTGAATGCGAACTTATTTATCAGGACAACTGGACTAACCCTCGTGATAATACGGTGATGCTCCATCTGCTCATTGGTATAGATGTGGAGACTGGCGATCTTCTCATTCAACAAAAAGGGATCTCAGAAACGGGAGGCATCGAACATATTATATGGGGGTTCGCAAATTTCTCACATGCAGCCATAGATGTTATCCTGCCGACTCGTGGTGGTAGAATGATCTCAAACGATAGAAATTTTGCCGATACGTACTACTACCCAGGTAGTAAGTGGGAAGCACAACTTGCTATCTTTCAAGGAAAACGCGGTGGTGTTTTTGTCCGTAGTAATGATACTCAATACCACTTTAAAACACTTCAATATGTATCCGAAGGTGAGAGTTTTGCTGTTAACTTTGGACAACATCCGTCGGCTCCTTTTGAGGCGGTGAAACAGGTAACAACTGTGACTTGGCGATTGAATGCCTACGAAGGCGACTGGCAAGTGCCTGCCCTCCACCATAGACAATGGATGCACGAAGCACTAAAACCTGCTGATCGCAGAGATATGCCAGCATGGATCAATAATATTGACCTGATCGTAAGTTTTCCCTTTTATCACTCAGATATGGAGGCAGGTATTTTAGAGAAACTCAGTCAACTCGTAGACCCTGAAAAAACACTCTTATACGTCATTGACTGGCGAGAATCCGGATGGGCTCTCAATTATCCTGATTATACTCCCGTAACGAGTTTCGCAAATTTTGGAGATTTTGTGAGAGAGGCACACCGCTATGGTTTCAGAGTGATGCCACATGTAGATATGGTGGGGGTTTCACTGTCTAACCCGCTTTATGCGGTATTTGAGAAATACCAAATGTACCACCCAGGGAATGGGAAAAAAATAGGTTGGGCATTGGAATTGGACGGACCACACCCCTATGCTTGGATCAATCCGGCTTCAAGCGAGTTTAGAAAGATGCTGGTGGAGCGAGTAAAAAGTGTGTGGGAGACTTACCGGGTAGATGCCTTTCATCTTGACATCAGCCATTACATCGTAAACAATGCTCCTATTGACGGCTTAACGATGGCAGAAGGGAATATCTTACTCCATCAAGAACTCAGAGAAGCGATGCCCGGGATTGTTCTTGGTGGCGAAGGTCTCCATGAAGTCACTTTTTTATACGAAAGTTTAGCACGATTGCCTGCTACGGAACGAGAACACCCTCATGCGATCAGTTCCTTCTTATTTTCGCCTTATGTTCTACGTTACGGACATCTCGGAGTCCCGTATCCAAATAGACAACCTCCTGGAAAGCTCAAAGAAAATCAAGAAAAGTATGAAGTGTGGAATGCGCGCTTTCTGCTACAACTTGTTAGAATATCAGATTTAGACCCCGACGTTGAAACGTACAGATTCTTGAAACTCGTAGGAGAGCGGCAAAACTATAGATTTGGAGACGTTAACGGCGATGGTGTCGTTAACATCCTCGACCTCACACTCGTCGCACAGCATATTGGAATACAAAAACCCCACAATCCGAAGGTAGACATCAATAAAGATGGTGTTGTGAATATATTAGATCTCACCATCGTTGCACAGCAAATAGATTAAATTATAAGAACACTTTTACAGGACACAAGATGCCTAATGCCGAACCTCACTGCAGAAGAACTCACCGATATTTGCCTCAACGTTTTTGAAAAATTGAATATCCCAACATCCGAAGCGGAAATCGTAACTCGCTCTATGGTAGATGCGAATCGCGTCGGACACGATTCACACGGTGTTATCCATCTCCCAAAATATGTGCGAGAATTGGAAGCTGGGTTAATCCAACCCGGTGCGCCAATAGAAACACTGCACGAATCTGCATCTATAGCCGTATTAGATGGTAATTGGGGTTTCGGTCCCGTTATCGCGACCCGTGCCGTTGAATTAGCAATTCAGAAGGCAAAACAGACAGATATTAGTTCTGTTGCTGTGTCGCGGTGTAATGAGGTGGGAAGGTTAGGTGGATATGCATGTCTCGCGGCTGATGCTGAGATGATTGGATTGCTCATGGTAAATGACCACGGCGGCGGCACATGCGTTGCCCCACACGGTGGCATTGAAGGTCGCCTCTCTACCAATCCGATTGCATGTGCAGTGCCGATTGAAGGACAAGATCCAATTGTGTTGGACATGTCTACAAGTGTTGTCGCATCGGGAAAGATCCGTGTAAAACGGCATCGCAACGAAGTACTTCCAGAGGGGTGGCTCATCAACGCTGAAGGCGAATCAACTACCAATCCCGATGATTTCTATGGAGTCCCATCTGCTGCGATATTGCCTTTCGGCGGGATTGCCTCACACAAAGGATTCGGATTAAGTGTAATTGTGGACATTCTTGCAGGCGCGCTGACGGGTGCAGGTTGCAGCCGAAGTGAAGACGTTCGCGTTGGTAATGGGTTGTTTGTACTTGTGATGAATGTCGCAAGTTTTAGAGAATTTCCTGGGTTCAGTGCCGAGATAGAACGATTTATAGCGTATCTCAAATCTGCGAAGCGCGCTGCTGGCGTTGATACAATTCGGATGCCAGGGGAGCGCGGTTGGGAAGAACAACGCAAACGGGAACAGGAAGGTATTCCGATAGATGCAGAAACGTGGGCACAAATTCAGGCATTTCTATAAGATTTAACGGCACAATAGGGTTGATTGCCTTTATGTCTTACTGCGAATCGATATTAATTGCAAATTTACCAGGACTTAATCGGCAATCAAATCATTGACATAAAACCTCTATTTTGATAACATAACCGCAGTTTTTCGTATTGTTCAGCAATACTGCTTCTGAAGGGCAAATACGCACACAATATTTGCGATGATCAATCGGAATAAAGGAGGAAATGAAAGTGCAACATATTTATTCAAAGGCATGCTATATCTTACTTGGTGCTATAGTCTTGGTAGTACTCAGTGTTGTATCCACACACGCAGCAGTTGACAGACACACCGTTGCAGTTTGGCTCTTTGAGGAAGGAGGCGGGAAAACTGTCCGAGATGCCTCTGGCAATGGACATGATGGCGAAATAACCGGTAGTCTCAAGTGGGTCAAAGCGAAATTTGGAAAAGGGTTAGAATTCCCCGGCGATAAAAGTGGTTATGTTGTCGTGGATTCTACGAAGAATTTGGAGTTAGAAACACTTACTATTGAAGTATTGGTCAAAATAACAGGGCATGATGGTAAATGGCAAGGAATTGTCTGCAAACAGCAGGCAGGCTGTACCAATCGTAATTACGGTATTTGGGTGGAAGTTAATCAGAGAGTCTTGCATGCACAGATCGGTGCAAATGGTGGATGCGCGTTCAACATGAACGGTACTTCCCAAATCACAGATAGCAAATGGCACCACCTTGCCTTTACGTTTGACGGAGATATGGGTCGTCTTTACGTTGATGGTCAATTAGAGGCAGAGAAGGCTAATGCGGCTACGTTTCAGAGCAACGATCCGATTACAATCGGTGTGCCGAATATTGATAATGCTAACGGGTTAATAGGAATTATTGAGGAGATACGCATCTCCAACATCGCAAGGAGTGAAGATGAAATTCAAGAGGCTAAGAGTGTCGGTTTAGCCCAAATTCTTAGTGTTGACCCACAATCAAAACTAACGACACGTTGGGGCTATATCAAACAAGTTCCATAAACTACACAGGAGCCTAATTTGAGAAATCTAAAGTATATATTATTATTCATTTTCTGCATCAGCATACTCGCTTGTGGAGCTGCTACAGTCGTACCAGAGCGTGGTCTGCCGATGGCAGTGCCAGAGGATGTTGGTGTTTCTACTGAACAACTTGATGAAATCGCACCTGTGCTGCAGGCCTACGTTGACAAAGGGCAACTACCAGGATTCCTCACTGTCATCGCAAGAAAAGGGAAAATTGCACATTTTGAGCCCCTCGGCATGCGAGATGTTGAAAATCAAAAACCGGTTGAACCCGATACGATATTCCGTATCTACTCAATGTCGAAACCGATTACCAGTGTTGCTGTGATGATACTCTACGATGAAGGGCATTTGAAACTTGATGACCCTGTTGAAATGTATATACCCGCCTTTAAAGACATGAAGGTATTCAACAAAGAACAAACGGAAACCCATGCCGCAAAAAATAAGATGACAGTAAAACATCTCCTAACCCACACTTCCGGATTGACTTACGGATGGGGTAGAAAACCTGTTGATAAACTCTATGGCGAACTGAAAATTTTTAAACGTGGTTCAGGTTTAACTGAAATGGCAGAAAAACTGGGAGAGATACCCCTCGTTCACGAACCCGGGGCAAGATGGACCTACGGTGTTTCTACAGATGTTCTCGGTTATCTTGTAGAGGTTGTATCTGAAATGTCGTTTGAAGAATTTTTACAGACAAAGATTTTCAAACCACTCGGCATGGTAGACACTGCATTTTCAGTTCCGAAGGAAAAAGTAGAGCGATTTGCAGTACTATATAGACATAACAAAGAAGAAGGGATGAAACTCGCGGCAAATGTGCCGCTTGCAAACGATGATGTCTCTTTCTTCCCTTCTGGTGGTGGAGGACTCGTTTCAACTGCTGCAGATTACCTGCGTTTCTGTCAGATGTTACTCAACGGTGGTGAGTTGGATGGTGTACGCATCTTAAAGACTGAAACCGTTGAACTCATGCACTACCCACATCATCAGTATGACAAGAATGGCGCATTCGGACTCGGATTTCATGTTGTAATCCGTAAGGATGACGATAAAAATAAACGGTCTACAGGGGCATATAGTTGGAGCGGCGCAGCTGCAACTACCTTTTGGATTGACCCAGAAAAAGAACTCATCGGCATTCTGATGACGCAGCTTCTTAGTAACCCCTATTCTTCTTTGCACGGAGATTTCAGGAAGTTCACCTATCAGGCTTTAATAGAGTCAGAACCAGAACAGTCGGATAATCAGAAAAAATGATAAATCTAAGTTGCCATCAATCTATTACGGACAACTTGATTGATAATACCATTCCTAATTAATAAAGTATCATTCCGATTTTTGAGTTTCTTTGTAGGAGCGACCTCCTGGTCGCGACCAGGAGGTCGCTCCTACAGAAGAGAATGTCGCATTCTTCCACCGATTTATCAAATAATGTCCTATCATTATTTAGAAATGGTATAAATTAAGGAGAGATAAACTTATGGATTTTGGAATTCCGCGCGCGGTGCCTGAAGAGGTCGGCATGTCCGCAGCGCGGTTGGAACGGATAGCACCAGTCATGCAACGCTGGATAGATAATGGGAAAATTCCCTGCGCATTGACGATGATAGCACGTGAAGGCAAACTCGTCCATTTTGAAAAATTTGGCATGCAGGACGTTGCAACGACAAAACCGATAGAATTTGATACCATCTTCCGCATCTATTCAATGACAAAACCGATTACCAGCGTCGCCGTGATGATGCTCTATGAGGAAGGGCACTTTCAACTCAATACACCTGTATCCGCGTTTATCCCTGCCTTCAAAGACATGAAGGCTTATGCCAATCACGGTGATGCTATTGTTGATACCGAACGAGAGGTGACTGTTAAACATCTTCTCACGCATACCGCAGGTCTTATCTATGGTGGTGACTGGGTGCATCCAATTAATGATCGATATAGGGAAGCAGATTTTTACGGAGGCGACCTTGCACACATGGCACAAGAACTCGGGAATATCCCGCTCTTACATCAACCGGGGGACGCGTGGAATTACGGTATGTCTACCGATGTTCTCGGTTACCTTGTGGAAGTGGTCTCAGGGATGCCGTTTAGTGAATTTCTGAAAAAGCGGATTTTTGAACCTTTAGGCATGGTAGATACTGACTTCTCTGTTCCAGAAGAAAAGGCTGACCGATACGCGACGTTATATGAACCCACAGAGGATGGCAGTATTCAAGTGCTTGAAAATGCACCTGTTTCAAGCGGACCCTTAAGTTTTCATCATTCTGGTGGTGCGGGGCTACTCTCAACGGCTGCTGATTATCTTCGCTTTTGCCAAATGATGCTCAATGAGGGTGAACTCGACGGTGTCCGTCTGCTCGGCAGAAAAACGGTGGAACTTATCACAATGAATCATATCCCTGATGATTGGCATCCGCTATGGAGAACTGGATGCGGTTTTGGATTAGGATTTGCTATTGTCACCGATGTGGCTGATACACACGCTCTCGGTTCTTTAGGCACTTACAGTTGGGGAGGTCTTGCAAGCACAACATTTTGGATTGATCCAATAGAAGAATTAATCGGTATCTTGATGACACAATTAATCGGTGATGCACCGTTCCACCCGCAATTCCGGGTGTTAACCTATCAGGCTATTATCGATTAGGGAGAAAAATACATCTATGAACATCGCAGTCGTAACAGGAGAACACGGTTTTAGAGAAAAAGACTTTGACGCAGTCTTTCAAAGTATGGAAGGCATTCTGTTCGTTAGAGAAGATTTAGACGTTTTTGTAGACGACCCAGACCAGAAGGAATATGACACCGTTGTCTTTTACAACTTCCACCGTCCCTATCCCACAGAAGCGCAAGCAAAAGCAATTTTGGATCTCACCGAACGGGGACAAGGCATAGTCATACTCCATCACGCTATTCTCGCGTTTCCCGAATGGGATGAATATTCAGGTATGTGCGGAATTGACGCTCGTACTGATTTCGGTTACTTTCCGAAGCAAACATTGCAGGTGCAAGTTACTGACCCCACCCATCCGATTACTGAAGGAATTGCCGATTGGGAAATGGGAGACGAAACCTATACGATGAAATCTGCAGGTGAAGATAGCACTATCCTGCTAACCGTTGACCATCCGAATAGTATGGACGTGTTAGGTTGGGCACGGGAATATGGAAACTCCCGTATTTTTTGCTTGCAGAGCGGGCATGACAACGTTACCTATTCTAATCCGAACTTCCGAGAGGTATTACGGCGCGGCATCCAGTGGTGTGCTAAGCAATAAAGAGCAACGGTAGGGACGGTTTCATAGTGTAAGTACAAATATGGCGCAGTATCGCAAAGGAAAACAAATTGAAATTCAGAGTTTTCTTATTACTATTATTTATAGGATTTGGGATCCTATTCAGTGTAATCTTTCTGGTTGAATACTTGAATCGTCAAGTTGACAAAAAACAGCAAGCGGCCGACAAGTATTTTTCAAGAAAAGATCAGCCACCTCCGCGAATCCCCCGAACTGTGGAGATACCGGATGAAATTCGACAGAAATTTGCTAATGTGTCTGAAAAACCAACACCAACACTTATCGCAGAATTTGCACACGGTAGTTACTTGCAGTCTGTCAAATTTTCACCTACCAACCACAATTTAGTAGTAAGTATAACCCATAGCAATGATAATGAGAAAGATATCAAATTGTGGGATATCCAAACTCCTACGACTCCATTAGCAGAGTTTAATGGAGATTCAGTTTCATTTTCTCCGGATGGAAAAATACTTGCTATCTCTGATTTTAGGGATATTCAAGATGACGTGAAATTATGGGGTATTGCTGAGGAAAAGTTTATTAGTTCTATCCGTGGCCCAGGTTATGATGCAGCTTTTTCACCAAATGGAAAACACTTAGCTATTAAGACTCACGGTTTGGAACTTTGGGATGTTAGTACGCCAACAAAACCTGTAGAGGCGATCAGGTTGAAAGGTGAAAACTTTGAAGAAAACCATACATTTTCTGCAGATGGAAAACTTATGGCAACGGTAGATTCAAGAGAGGATATCGTTAACATCTGGGAGATTGATGGAAATCAGGTCATCAAGCGAGAAAGTATTGATGTGATAGACAAAAAAGTTGGATGGATTGAGACTATGAAGTTCTTACCCGATCCGCAGAATCCTATACTTGCAATCGCAGACAATGATGAAGATATCAAATTGTATCATCCACCAGATTGGCAAAACTATACCGTCATCCCTGCAGGAAATATCAACGATTTTGTATTTACGAAAGATGGAAACACCATTATCAGTGACGGCACCAATGAACTCAAATTCTGGTCTGTGGATAATGGAAACCGTTACGCATCAATAGAAGGATATTCCGATTATGCAAATTGTGTTGATGTCTCTGCAGATTCAAGATATGTGGCTGGTGGTGGTAACGATGGGACCATTCGCGTTTGGGATATATCACACTTTTTACCTTCAAGACAAAGTAATATCCAAAATGTCGTTGTGCCCATTTACTTCTTACCCACTAACCGTCTACCTCAGACAGATATACCGGAAAAAATAGATAAGATATTGAGAGACGTTCAAACTTTTTTTGCTGATGAAATGGAACGACACGGGTATGGAAGGAAGTCTTTCAAGTTTGAAAAAAATAGCGATGGTTCTGCAAAGGTATATCTATTTGAGGGTAATACAGCGGATGAATACTATCATAAACATACTAATACAAAAGTGATGAAAGAAATTAAACAGCAATTTGAGACATACAACATATTCTATTTTATCTTCGTGGATAAAGGCAATGAAAAGAAACCTAATGTAAAAATACCTACCCGTGCTGAACTAAAACGCCTTTCTGCCGAACTAAAGCGCCTTTCTATTCGGTTACAAAATATTGTTTTTAGGCAACGAAGCGGTAAGATTATTTTACATAACTCCCTCGACAAATATTCAAAAGATGCCATTACTTATAAATTTGCAGAATCTTTTGGTTTAAACCGTGATTACAGAAGTCCATCTTATCTAATGTCATACGAGAAACAATCTAAACATTTATCCAAAAGTAGCGCTGCTTGGTTAAATAAGTGTCGATCTTTTAATTCTGTCAAGACCTATTTTGATGATAAAACAACAATTGAAAAACTCTCACCATCAATAGGCAAAGCAAGATTCAAAGTGGAAGATGCGGATGGAATTTGCCAGGTTCGGTTATTAGTTACACCAACCAACAAAAATCCCCCTCCAAGTTTTCAGTGGAAAAAAGATCCTACTGAAAACAAAACAGAATGGGAAAAGAAATTTAAAGGAAAATCTAACGTTTTGCATAATGTCCTGACGTTGAATGGTGAGAAGAAGGCAACAGTTAAATTGGATTATCCGAAATTCGCAGACAATATGATTGAAATACATGTTATTGACGAACTTGGTAACAGAGTATATATGATAGCTGACAAAAGAGGAAAATCGGGTGTATCCTTCCTTCGTAGATTTTTTAATTAAAACTACCTAATGTTTTGTCAAATGCTAATTGATGGATCTGAAAGTAGTCGGGAATCCAAATCAAGAAATCAACGGTATGAATGCCATTTGGGCATTCCCCGGAGTTCCCTCCTACCATAAGCAGTTCATCGGTAGGAGCGATCTCCGAATCGCGACCTACAATAATATGTTGACACAGCAATAGTGGGTATTGGTAAAGCAATAATGTTCTTCCTTCATTACGTCAAGTCTTAAAATGTCAATTGTTGAGAGAAAGAACAATGAAATTTACTACTTTTCTTTTCAATCTGCCCTTTCTATTGGGATAATTTGTGTCCTTCTCTTACTTTCAACGATACTCATAAACACAGACAAAGGAAAAACGATGGCGCAAACTTCGTATTCAGTTGGCAAAGCATGGGATTCTCATGGTTTTGATGTCTACTCCATAGAACAAAATGGAATAGCGATTGCCGAGATTGTCCCAGCACTCGGAAATAACTGCTACGCGTTTAGGGTCTCTGATGGAAATAACTGGCTCAAATTGATAGACGAACCACCGGATTTGGAAACGTTGGAACAACGCCCAACTGCTTTCGGTAATCCGATTCTTTTTCCTTTCCCTAACCGAATTAGGAACGGAAAATGGGAATTTGAGGGAAAAACCTATAAATTTGACAAAGAACCTGAGTCACCGACCACTATTCACGGTTTGCTATTGAACCGTCCTTATGAAGTTGATAAACATGAAGCTAATAAAAACGGGGCAATATTAGTATGCTCGCTAAATTCGCAAGATTTTCCAGATGTCAGTCGCCAATACCCTTTCCCTTTCAAGATAGAGATTACCTATACCCTCAAAGATGCTGTGCTAACGATGGAGGTTTCTATCAAAAACACAGGCGATGGAAATATGCCGATGGGATTTGGCATTCATCCGTATTTTAGCACGAACCTAACCGGAACAGCAGATGCGTCAAAAGCAGTGATTACCGTTCCTGCCAACAAATATTGGGAATTGGATGATGTTCTTGTGCCTACTGGTATACAGAAGGATGTCGCAGGAACGCTTGATCTACGTAACGGACAACCCTTTGCAAAACTGAAACTTGACCATGTTTTCACAGATGTTCTATTGGTTGATAATGTAAGTCGGTGCGTTATTGAAAATCAGGATACAGGATATGGGATGGTTATGGAATCGGATGCACAATTTAGGGAGTTAGTTGTCTATACGCCGCCAGGGCGAGATGCTATCTGTTTTGAACCTTACACCTGCCCAACAGATGCCATCAATTTAGAAGCGAAAGGTATTCCAGCAGGTGTGATTGTGCTGTCTCCAGACGAGACATTTTCAGCAACCGTACGTATACTTCCAATAATACCAAACCTGAATGATGATGCAAAATAAAATAAAAACGTACACATTACTACTCTTTTCTATCCTGCTTATAGTTACCAAGCCGTGCAATGCTATCTTTGAAGGTACTGCGAATGCCAACATCTTTATCAAAATGTCCGAGCAGCACGGTGATTTCGGCAAACTTGCTCTCTGGCACGAAGCTGCAGCAGAATGCATCAACCGAATTTCAGTGCCAATGAACGAGATTGCCCTTAATTACTATAAAAGTCACGGATATGATAAATGGATTGCCCGCGCAGAAAAGGAGGCACTCGAAATTCAGGAACAACGCCAATTTCACCTCAAACGCGCAAAAGCCGCGTGGGAAAAATCGAAAACTACAGAAACGGTCCTACAAGCGGAACGCGAAAAGATTGCAAAGTTCATTGCTACATGGTTACCACACTATCCAGATAGATTTTACAATTTTGGTATCTACGCTACTTTTTTTGCAGAACTACAGGAACACGCTGAACAAAAAAAAGATTATGCAAGAATCCTACGTCTTGAGGCTGATGCAGCTGAAATGTGCGCATCACAGTATGAGAAGATTCCAATTGCGTATGGATTGAAAAACTATGAACAACTTAGAGACGCATACCTCCGCCATGCGACCCTACTTCGAACGCTTGCCAATCAATCTCCAAATACGTTACCACCTGGCATAAATATTGGTAAACATATACGAAATCGGAGACCAAAACCGCAAATAACACCATTAAAAAAAGCAGATAAAATCCTTCACATAGCAAAATCTGATCCGCGCATCAAATTTGCATTGGCAGATGAAAAAGGGGTTCGCGAGTATGCATGGTTTCAAGGATTTGCTTGGACAGTCAGTTTCTATAACCACGGGTGGGGCAATCTCGCTATTGCTGTTATTGACGACGAAATCGGAAAAGTTGTAGATGTTCTGAAAGGCGAACCCGAGACAGGTAAACTTGAACTTCTGGATTAGCATCTTATGAATCAGCTGACACCTTCAAAAATTCTACCTTATTTAGCCATCCTTATTATCGGGATTTTATGTATTTATGCTGTTGGGAATGCCTCCCCACCTGAAATCACCCCTGGTGAGTTATTAATTCGCCTGACACCAAAAGCATCAACAGATCTACAGCAACTAAACGCCAAATCTCCCATAGCAGCATTGTATACAAAGCACAACGTGGAATCTCTTAAACCGATCTTTCCGTTTTCAACTGGTCCCCCACAACGCAACTCCAAGCTACAGCGCACCTATCTTCTACGGTTTGCACCAGCCGCAAACCTGCCAGTACTTAAAGCAGCATTTGAAAAAAGCAACCTCATTGAGGCGGTTACTTATAACTATCTACGCCCAACATTAGCGGATGAAATTGTGCCCGACGACCCAAAATACTCGGAACAGTGGAGTTTGCCGCTGATAAATCTGCCACAAGCGTGGGCAATTGAAAAAGGCAACCGTGATGTAGTTATCGCCATCATTGATTCCGGTATTGATTATACACACGACGATCTTGCCAACAAAATTTGGGTAAATCCGGGTGAAATCGCCGATAACGGCTTAGATGATGATGGAAACGGTTACATTGATGATATGCACGGATGGGATTTCACCGATGCTCCTAACCTACAAGCAGAGGGCGATTTTATAGAGGGTGATAACGAACCAATTGACGAATCGGGACACGGCACGCACGTTGCTGGCATCGCAGGTGCAATGCCAAATAACGGTATCGGCATTGCAGGTGTCGCGTGGAATTGCTCGCTGATGGCAGTGCGTGCAGGACTTTCACTCGGCGGTGGTTCCCGCATGCAGGATGATGATTCCGCCGCCGCGATTGTCTACGCCGCTGACAACGGGGCAAGCATTATCAATATGAGTTGGGGAAGTTCACAACACTCCTTTGTTATCCAAGATGCTATTGATTATGCCTATTCGCGTGGTGCGGTATTAATTGGCGCAGCTGGCAATTCACAGGAGGCAGAGAGTATTTTTCCTGCCGGATACCGGAAAGTCATCTCCGTGGCATCAACGACCCAACACCAACAGCGTTACTACAAATCGAATTTCGGGGCATCTGTTGACATCGGCGCCCCCGGAAACGCTATACTCAGCACACAAATCAACAACGGCTACCGTATTCTTACTGGTACTTCTATGGCAGCACCGCACGTAGCGGGTGTCGCAGCATTGATGCGATCAAAACGATCTAACCTCACCCACGAAGAGGTGCGGCAGATACTCGTCAACACTACCGAAGTGATTTTAGAAAAAGAGAGTGATGAACCTGACTCGAAACTTGTTGGTGCGGGAACCCTCAACGCTGAGCGCGCTCTGTTAGCGAGTAGTGTCTTACAAGCACGAATTCATGCACCGCAAACAAATAGTGGTGGATCGACTTCAATAACATTTATCGGTACTGCAGGTGGATACAAATTTAAGTCGTGGCAGCTGTTTTATGGGAGTTCGAGTGTCCCCACAACTTATGTTCCGTTTACCGACCCTATATCAACGCAAAAAGTCGCCGAACAGTTAACCGTATGGGATACTACTGATATACCAGAGGACGTTTACACTGTCCGTCTCGTCGTCACAGGGAGAGACGGTAGCCAAACACACGATCAGGTTGTTTTAACGGTAGACCGGACACCCCCAAAAATTTACTCCGTTACAGCAACTGAAACGCTATATAGAGACAGTTCTACCACTATTTTTACTTGGGCAACAGATGATGTAACACGAGACACCTTCTATTTTCGACGCAGCGGTCAAATTACGCCTTTTGCTTCTATTGAGGAAAGAGGACTTGGAAAAGAACACCTTTTTTCTTTCGGATTGGAAACAGGACAATATCAATTTTACATTGCAGCACAGAACACTGTCGGGTTAAAAACAGTGGACGATAACAATGGGAAATATTATACAATTAATGTTGTCGGCAGTTCTATATCACCAAACGGGTTCGTTGAAACTGATCTCGGTATGTCACCGCTCCACATCGCAAATATTTCTACTGATTTTGATAAAGACGGATTATCCGAACTTATCGGTGTGTCACTTTCAGATACCTCTGAGGGCGAACTTTCTGCATCTGAAGGTCTCGCAATTTATGAACGAACACCAACAGGTAAATATAAGATCGCACACAGTCTCTCCAATATTGAATCCCTTGAAATTTCTGATCAAGGTGTAGATTTAGAAACGCTCACACCGTGGACAGTAGGCGATACAGATAACGACGGTTTGCTGGAAATCCTTGCTAACGACGAAGATCAAACATTTTTAATTGAAAGTATTACACCTAACGGTTACCCAACACAAATTATCTGGGAAACCCCATTCATTTCAGGTGGAAAAATCGCTGACCTTGATGGCGATGGCAGAAAAGAAATAATAGGAGTTGATAATAATAACAACCGAATTCTCATATTTGAAAATAGAGGGAATAACTTATATGACAGAACTGCTGAGTTAGTTAATGAAACAGAAGGAAAAAATGTTTTTGTGTTAAATTTTGCAATCGACGACTTCAACGTTGATGGAAAAGATGATTTAATTGTTGGCGATAGTGAAGGCGAACTTTTCATTTATACTGCCACAGCAAATAACAGTTTCCACTTACAGTGGCAAACTCAGCTTGGGATAGATGATGTTAGACTGTTGGTTTCCAGGGATTTAACTGGAGATGGAAGATCGGAATTTGTTGTTGGTGGCACCATATCACCGCCCGATGTGCCTTCTGCCTCGCCCATCTGGAAGTTTCTTGTCTTCACATATACATCTGGCAAGTATGTGCAGCTTTGGGAACAGGCTATCGCACCGTATCGACTACGTGGAAACAGTCTCGCTATAGCTGATTTAGACGGTGATAGACAAAACGAACTTGCGATCATCACATATCCGAACCTCTATGTGATGAAATGGAACGGCACAACATTCATACCGTTATTCCATCAAAAGGTTGCTGAAACTCCCACTCTCTTTACTGCTGATCTCAATAATAACGGGTTCCACGAACTCTACGTTAACTCTGAAGAGGGGGTAAGCTTCATTGAATCCGTTTTTGCGATGGATAATAACACTGTTGCTACTCTTATGCCATGGGACGTTTCAGCGACACCTTTGACTGCAAAGGTCGTTCAAGTTACGTGGAAAACAGCAGAAGAAACACAAATCCCAACCGTTTTTACTATCTATCGTGCCATTGGTGAAAAGAGTGAGTCACCTACGAATAGTAAGTTCAAGGCAATTGCTAACAACCTTACCTTACCCAGATTCTTAGACAGATCTATTGAAATAGATACAACCTATTGGTATGCTATCACTGCCAAGGGGGAAACGGGTATGGAGACAGAACGGACAGAGGCAGTTTCCGCAACACCGCGCCTCGCTCCAAAAATAGTTAGTGCTGCTTATCAACCACCTAACTGGATAGTTGTCACTTTTGATCGGCAGATGAACTCAACTATTAGCAATGAACGCCGTTATCTTTTGCGTGAACCAAAACAACTGGGAGGATTACGACCCATGTCTGCTATACGAGATAGAATGGGGACGCGTGTTCTTTTAGCCTTTGATACAGATGTTCTACAGTCGCTAATCACCGCCCCAACAAACCAATATGAGATTGCCGTGTCTAATGTGACCGATATTGACGAAAACCCAATCAGAACTGCTGCCAACCCTGTTGAGATCAAACGCAGCGTTGTTGAAACCGAAATAAATGATTTTACACAGTTACGCGTCTACCCGAACCCAGTCCGTCCGAACGCATCAGACAAAGGGGCGGTTACCTTTGATAAAGTACCGACCGGCACTCGCATCCGGCTTTTCACACCTAAAGGAGAATTGCTTGAGAACTTGAACGTCACCGAAAATGATGGAAACAGCAAAGCGTGGTGGTTGACAAACGGCAGCATCGGTGATATAGCGACCGGCATCTATATCTATATAATGGAATTTGAGGCAGAGAAAAAGGTTGGAAAGATTGCTGTGATTAAGTGAGATTGGTTTTATAGTAACCGACAACCCAGAACCAATATGGACGATTTTATCCTTATCGCAAACCCAATATCCGGCAAAGGCAAAGCAAAAACAGTTGCTGAACAAGCGTACACTGCTCTTATGGCAGAGGGACGTAATGGTGAGATAAAACTAACGGCTGGCACTGGAGATGCGACACGTTTTGCACAGGAAGCAGTCTCAAGTGGGATTCGGTGGGTAATTGCTTGCGGAGGTGATGGCACGCTTCATGAAGTTGTCAACGGCATTGCGACTGTGCCGGATGTTACCTTAGCAATAATTCCGTGTGGGCGCGGCAACGATTTAGCAACCGCTATCGGTATTCCGCGGAAACCGCAGCATGCAATTCAGACACTATTCACTGGTAAATCCAAGTGTATTGATTTAGGACACGTCCGTTCAGAGAAAGGAAACGAACACTATTTTACGACCATAACGACGTGTGGTTACGATACTGAGGTCAGTCGTCGCGCTGCTGCACGCACCACCCCATTTTCAGGAACTGCGTCCTACGTCTATGCCGCGGTTGCTACACTATTTAAATACAAGTGTCCGTTTGTCCGAATTGAAGGTGACTTCGGGACTCATGAAGGTCCACTTCTGCTTGCTGCAACTGGAAGCACAAAAAGTTATGGCGGAGGATTTAAGATCGTACCAAACGCACACTTTGATGATGGACTATTTGATGTATGTATTATCCATCCCGTTTCATCTTTTACAGTGCTGCGTCTGATGGTTACGCTCTTCTGGGGTGGTCATGTTAATCATCCGGCAGTGGAAATCCACCGGACCCGTAGTTTGAAGATTGAGACCGAGCCATCGGTTATGCTCTATGCCGATGGTGAACCGATGTGTGAAACACCTGCCACAATTGAGATTATAAAGAACGGACTCACCGTTCTTGTGCCATCTTAGATGTGCTGTTCCTTTCTTGTAGGAGGGTTTTGTAAACCCGATATTGTGAGTTTCAACCTATAAAATCGGGGTTTTTAAACCCGTTGCCTACGCTTCTTCTGGATACATCCCCTCTATCAAATCAGCGTACTTTTCAATAATAACGTTCCGCTTCAGCTTCAGTGTAGGGGTCATCTCATCTTCTTCCTGAGAGAATTCCTTTTCAAGCAGGGTAAACCTTCGCACCTGTTCAAAGTCAGCGAAATCTGTCAGACGTTCCCGTATCTCACCCTGAATAAGTTGTTGCACCTCACGAGTTTTCAACATCTCAGGAATGTCAGGCGCATCAACATCATTCTCCGCCCCCCACGATTTGAGAGCATCAAAATTTGGGACAATCAGCGCAGCAACATTTTTTCGTTCATTGCCCACCAACATAATCTGATCAATAAAAGGACTTTGCACCAGTTGGCTCTCTATCGGTTGCGGCGCCACATTCTTACCGTTGGACAGCACAATGATGTTCTTCTTTCGATCGGTAATCTTGATAAATCCATCATCGTCAATGATACCGATGTCGCCAGTGTAAAACCAATCCTCTCCATCAATAACCTCTGCGGTTGCGTTTTCATTGTTGAAGTAGCCTTTCATAACATGCGGACCGCGTGTCAAAATTTCTCCATCTTCAGCGATCTGCACTTCAACACCAGGGACAGGCACACCGACAGTTCCAAACTTCCATTTTTCCGGGTAGTTCATACTAATGACAGGCGAGGTTTCTGTTAAACCGTATCCTTCCAAAATCAGAATTCCTGCTGCGTGAAAAAACTCTGCAATTGACTGTGGTAACGCAGCGCCACCAGACACGAAAAATCGCAGTTGTCCCCCTGTTGCTGCCTTCAACTTTGCGAAAACCAGTTTGTCCGCGATATTCTGTTTCATCTGCAAGAGTGCAGACGGTTTTTCTCCTTGTTGAATCTTAGAACTTACAGCTGAACCAACGGAGACACCCCAGTGAAAAATCTTCTGTTTGAGCGATGAACCCGCCTGCACAGCGCGTAGAACTCTATCATGCATTGTTTCATACAAGCGCGGCACGCTAAGCATCACTGTCGGCGAGACCTCCTGCATATTCTGTGCGACTGTAAAAGTGCTTTCAGCATACGCTATCTTCGCGCCAGAGAACAACGGCACATAGTGTCCACCAAGCCGTTCGAAAACATGAGATAACGGGAGGAAAGATAACAACACATCCGTTTCACTGACATCAATAAGCGATTTACATGCTTTAAAGTTTGATAAGAAATTTGCATGCGTTAGCATAACACCTTTCGGATTACCGGTCGTGCCAGAGGTATAGATAATCGTAGCGATTTCGTCTTCATCAGTGTCACTTTCTATAGGTGTATTTACCTCTTTACCCTGATTACACACATCTACAAATTGACTAACGCCTGCCGGCACTTCATCTTTCATTTCATCATAAATTACTATCTGTTCAAGTGATGAAACCTCATCGCGAATTGCAATCACTTTTTCCAGTTGGTCTTTGGTTGAAACACAGATTATTTTTGCCCCAGAATCATTGAGAATATAGGCGACCTGTGCTGCTGTGAGCGTTGAAAACATCGGCACATTAACCGCACCAGCTTTGAGAATGCCGAAGTCTGATATTGCCCATTCCGGGCGATTCTCGGATAAGATTGCTACCCTATCCCCTTTTTGCACTCCTAATGCACTTAAACCTTTACTGAAAGCATCCACCGATTCGCCGAGTTCGGCGTAAGAGATGTCTTGATAAGTGCCACCCTTCGGTTTATGTGCTAATGCGGGTTTGTTGCCGTAACTCTGAACTGATTGCTCAAACATAGATATCAGTGTCATACATCATTTCTCCTGCTGTTTTTGCGTTTATCCTAACATAACTGGTAGGTATTAGTCAAGTTAAACATCTCGTTTGGGTGTGTAATGTTTTTGGTCTGAATACTCTTTTTCTCTTGTTGGAGGGGTTTCAATCCCACTGAATGCCATACGCGCATTCAGTGTTGATTTGGATTTCTCAATTGCCACAAGTATATTGGACATGACTTGGGTTTCTTCTGTAGGAGCGACCTCCCGGTCGCGACCAGGAGGTCGCTCCTACAGAATCCGCATAATCCGTGAACTAACAAGTGACCAAAACTTTACACACCCCAGATTGACGGGTGTGTAAAGTTTTGGTACAAAGCATATTGTTGGTTGAGTTTCGCTTCTCCTTCCCGATGGACACCTTCAATTAGGACGTTTGCACGTCACATTTAGGACGTT
>JAPPCZ010000016.1 GCA_028824685.1 Candidatus Poribacteria bacterium | reverse complement strand
GACAATAATCGGAACATAAGTTATGCTTCTTTTCAGAGAGTGTAAATGTATTCATAATAGAAGAGTATACACCATTTTATAAAAATGCGTAAGTCCTGTTCAGTATAACACGTCTCCTGTTTCTGTGTAAACAAAAACCAAACAATACACATTGAGCAAGCTCTTTATAATTGTAAATCAATTAGAACTTACGCAAAATGTTTGTTCTTAATTTTCCAAAACTTAGGTATTTGATACCTTCTATAATTAAAGACACAGTATTTGGTCAAAAAGGGTGCAAAGTAGCAAAAAATTAATATTAGTTTATTTTAAGATTGACAACAGTGTTTGAAATTGTCGGATTTTTAAGTGATAAGACATCATAATATCATCGGATAATTCAACTCTAAAATGCGTAAGTCCTATATATTTGATAAATCATACCCTAATTTGCAAAATGTAAAACTTTCTAAAAAATAAATCTTGACAAAAGTGTGTAGATAGGTTAAACTTTTATAATTAGAAACGTCTTATAGTCAAACCGTTTACATAAGGACCTTTGCGGTGAAGTTATTAGGTTTTTGTAAACACATTCGTGTGAATCTTGAATTTGACTTGATTCCCAAAAAGGAAAGTGGTAACATGCCAAGTTAGTAGGTTTGCAGGTCAAATTTACAATGCTACTGATGGTAATACAGTAGTAAAAGCAGTGGCCTATTCACTTTAAAGGAATTGGCAAACTGCTCATGCAGAACCGCGAGGGCTCTCATCAACCGAGAACGATCGCGTTTTTTATTTTATAGAAGGTAAAAAATGGCAGTAGGTATTGAAACTACCGTTGCAGAGATGTTAACGCCACTGCTGCATGCTGAAGGGTTTGAATTGGTCGCTGTAGAAACAGCAGGAAACCGTAAAAATCGTATACTCCGGTTATTGATTCACAAACAGGGAGGGCTTTCGGTATCCGATTGCAAAGCGGTAGACAACGCTGTTCGTCCGATTTTGGAAGTTCACCAGATTTTAGATGAGTATAAACAGTTTGAAATCGCTTCACCTGGAGTTGACCGCCCGTTAACAACAGCAGCGGATTTTCGAAGAAATCTTGGCAGAACCGTTGAAATTGAAACCACTTCACAAAGTGGACAAGCGTTTAAATTGCAAGGACAAGTGGCAGATGTTATAGATGGATGTGTAGTTTTAGAACAAACATCGGGTAAAACCATCCACATTGAAATCTCGAAGGTTTGCAAAGCATATATCCAACTAATCTGGTGATTATAGTAAACTTTAGAATTAACGGACATTTTGAGACGTAGGAAGGAACTCCGATTCCCAACTATCAGTGCGTCGCGATTCGGAGATCGCTCCTACAGAAAATGTGTATCTTTATTTTCAAGGTGCGCTATAGTTAGATACAGTATAAGTTTACAAACCTCGCGATGATGCAGGAGTAATATGAAAAATAAAACACAAGAAAGAAGAGAAAGTTTACAACAGTCTATTCGGCAAATGATGGGACATACCGACTTGCCAGAGGATGTTTTTGTCAAGGCAATTGAGGAGGCTCTGCGTGTAATCGCATTGCGACATTACGGTCCAGAAGCAAAGGTATCAATAGACATTCAGCTTGATCAAGAAGAAATAAGATGCCACGTTCCGAAAAAAGTTGTTGATATTATGAAAGATTTCTCGACGGAGATACCGATTGAGGAAGCACAAAAACTGGATCCCAATGTAAAAATTGGTGATATGCTGGAGGTTGAAATTAACCCTGACGAATTTGGTCGGATTCAAGCACAATTGGGACGGCAAATTCTACTTGGTAAACTGAGAGAAGCAGAAAGGGAACTGGTTTACAACGAATTTGAGGGGCGTGAAGGAGAGGTTGTCGTTGGATATTTACAACGATATGACAAACAGAACGCCATTGTTGATTTGGAACGGACAGACGTTTTGCGGACCGAGGCGCTCTTACCAGCGAGTCAGATTCCTCCATCTCATCGGTATAACCGAGGTGACTCTCTACGATGTTTGATTTTAGAGGTGAAAAATACCTTAACTGGGGAGCAGATCGTTGTATCCCGAACACATCCGGACCTGATTGCCATGCTGTGTGAACAGGAAGTTCCGGAGGTATATGAAGGGCAAGTTCGCGTGATAGCCGTTGCTCGAGAGCCTGGATACCGTGCCAAAGTTGCGGTTACCGCGAATGAAGAGGGTATAGATGCAGTTGGGACCTGTGTAGGTGTTAGGGGCAGCCGAGTCCAGACTATGGTTCGCGAACTGAAAAATGAGAAAATTGAATTTATTGATTGGAGCGAAGATACAACGATCTTTATCACGAACGCTCTAAAACCGGCAAAACAGATTCGCAAAGTTGAACTCAATGAAGCGGACATGAGCGCAATCGTCATAGTTCCAGATGACCAATTGTCTCTGGCGATTGGTAGACGAGGACAGAATGCAAGACTTGCGGCGAAATTGACAGGATGGAACATTGACATAAAAAGTGAATCCGAAGCACCCGTCTCATTGGATACACTGTTTAAAGAGGATATTGAGGAGGAAACTCCATCTGAAAATGCTGAAGAGGAGTCTGCAGAGGTTAATGTTGCGGAAGTAGAGGAAGAGACACCCGCTGAAGTTGCTGTTAAACTAAGTTGGGAAGAGAATAATTCGGACGACACCGTCGAATCAGAAACCACGGCTGAACCCGAATTAGAACCGACTTCTGAAGATGAAGGGAATTAACGATACACAAACCTATCTGTTCAAAGGGAACACTATTGAGAGTGGTTGGAATGGTTTGTTTCTACAGTCAATCAACAAAAAATATTAAAGCACCCATTCGTACCTGTATTGGGTGTCGTTGCAAATATCCGCAGAACACATTAATCCGTTTTGTGTGTCGTACAGGTGAGGATTTAGAGATGGAAGAATTAAAAAAACTTCCCGGGCGTGGTGCTTATGTCTGTCGGTCCAAGACTTGTATAGAGTATGCTTTTAGAGGACGCAAGCGGATAAATACTTCATTACGAGTGCAATTGTCGGAATCGGTTATCACCGAGTTCAAACAAGCACTCCTCAAGAAGGAGATTATCGCCGATGAAAAAAACGAGACAGCAAGCAGCTGAAACTAACAAAAAAACAACACCGAGTCAAAATGTAAGAGTCTATGAATTGGCAAAACGCCACGGATTAAGTAGTAAAGAACTTATCGAAGCGTTGGAAGACTTAGGCGTTCCCGTTAAAAATCATATGAGTACTTTGGATCCGGAAACAATTATGTTAGTTGAATCCGAGTTAGATCCTCAGGAAGAAATAAGTGCAGATGAACAAATAGAAGTTGACATTAAACCTGAAATAGAAGTTGATGTAACACTTGAAAAAGAAGTTGACATTAAATCTGAGATAGAAGAAATAGAAGAAGAACCTGCCGATGCTCCCTTACGGGTTCAGGAAGGCGTGACAGTCGGTACATTAGCGTCAATATTGAATTTACAATCAACCCAATTGATTATGCAGTTGATGAAATTAAAGGTGATGGCATCTGTTAACCAAAGTTTAGACTATCAAACCTTGTTAATCTTGGGGGAACACTTCGGTTTTGAAGTTGTTCAGGAAAAGACATTAGAGGAACAACTTCTTTTAGATGAGGAGGACCCACCCGAATCTTTGGTAGCGCGTGCACCAGTGATCACCATAATGGGACACGTTGACCACGGTAAAACCTCACTTTTGGATTCTATCCGTGAATCGAACGTGAGCGAATCCGAAGCCGGAAATATTACACAACATATCGGTGCATACCATGTTGAATTGGAAAATGGGAACATTGTCTTTCTTGATACTCCCGGACACGCTGCATTCACCGCAATGCGGGCGCGTGGGGCACAGGCAACAGATATCGTTGTTCTTATTGTTGCTGCTGATGATGGTGTAATGCCACAGACAATTGAGGCAATTAATCACGCTAAAGCAGCGCAAGTACCTATTGTTGTAGCAATTAATAAAATTGATGTGACAGGCGCGCGGCCTGACTATGTCAAACAACAGTTGGTTGAAAACGATTTGGTCCCTGAAGAATGGGGTGGGCAAACTATCTGCGTAGAGGTGTCCGCCATAGAAGGTACAGGCATAGAATTGTTGTTGGAAATGCTTCTGCTTGAAGCGGCGCTACTTGAGTTAAAAGCGAATCCAGATAAATCAGCTCGCGGGGTTGTTATTGAAGCACAAGTTGATAAAGGTCGTGGGGCGGTTGCAACCGTTTTAGTCCAAAGCGGTACTCTGAGTGTTGGTGACGCGTTTGTTTCTGGTCGCTACTCTGGCAGAGTTAGAGCCATGATGAGTGATGATGGTAAACGGATCAAGATAGCCAGACCATCTACCCCTGTTGAGGTGCTTGGGTTTACTGGGGTCCCCGAAGCAGGAGACATATTTTATGCTGTCGAATCAGAACGGGATGCTCGCGCTATTGGCGAAGAACGACAGGATAAACACCGTATGTCCAAACTTGGCACACATAGCCATGTAAGCCTTGATGACCTATTCCAACAGATTCAAGAAGGCGACATCAAGGAATTGAACGTCATTGTTAAAGGTGATGTGCAAGGTTCAGTACAAGCTATATCGGAATCTTTGTTGAAATTGAGCACAAGTGAAGTGAAGATAAATATTATTCACGAAGCCACTGGCGGTATTACAGAGACTGATATTTTGCTTGCTTCTGCATCTGATGCTATTGTAGTCGGATTTAACGTTCACCCAACCACTGAGGCAGTCAAAGCGACGGAAGCGGAAGGGATCGATGTTCGCACTTATACGGTAATTTATGACATCATCTCTGATATCCGCGCAGCAATGGAAGGTTTGTTAGACCCAGAGGTTAGAGAAGTAATTATTGGACGTGCCGAAGTGAGAGAAATCTTTAAAGTACCGCGTCTTGGATCAGTTGCTGGTAGTTATGTCAATTGGGGCAGGATTACATTTAACCAACCCCTTCGTGTGTTGCGCGAAAACCGATTAATTTACGAAGGTAAGGTCGACTCACTCAGACGTTTCAAAGACAACGTCAACGAAGTACAAGCAAATTACGAATGTGGTATCGGTATTGATGAATTTGACGACATAAAAGTTGGAGATGTGTTAGAATGTTACGTCCACGAACAAGTGGCGCGGACTCTCTAAAAACAGTGTGATAGAGAACAGATTGATTTGAGCATACTGCTCCTGACCACATAAGTCTGGTTTCAATGTCTTCATGCGTAATCCTTGCTTGGAACGAATTTACACCATAACAGTTTGTCATCGTTGTTCTCATCCAAAATACCTACAATATATAATTCCTGCGATAGTTTCACGTCTTACTAAATTCTTTTTATTCGTATCTTAAAGTTCATTTCAAGCGTTTTTAAGGATTGATAATTCAAAATCAATCAATTTGAATATTAAGTTTACTTCGTGAAACATTCGATATGTCTACAACCAATGTTTTTTCTACTGAGCGGGAGGTACAAGCTCCATCTATCACCTTACCTGATTCTCTAAAACCGAATTCACGGCTGAAGATGGACGGTTTAAAGCTCTTATCTTGTCTACCAAAGGAAGCAGTACCGGTTGCGTTTCTTGATCCACAGTATAGAGGTGTGCTGGATAAGATGAATTATGGAAATGAAGGAAAAAGTCGAGAAAAACGTAGAAGTTCATTGGTGCAAATGACCGAAGCGATAATTGAGGATTTTATTCAAGGGATTAACGATGTTCTTATCCCGTCTGGACATCTGTTTCTGTGGATTGACAAGTTTCATCTTTGTCAAGGTTTTAGCAATTGGTTTACTGGAACGCAGTTAGAAGTCGTGGATTTAATCGTTTGGGATAAGGAAAGAATTGGGATGGGATATAGAAGTAGACGTGTGAGCGAGTATTGCGTCGTTTTTCAGAAGCAACCTAAAAAGGCTAAAGGTGTATGGAAAATACATAACATTCCTGATGTTTGGCGAGAGCGAAAAGAGGCAAAAGATCACCCACATCAAAAACCACTGAAATTACAAGCAGAACTTATTGCAGCTGTCACCAATGAAGGTGATTATGTGATTGATCCAGCCGCAGGTTCATTTTCTGTGATGAAAGCAGCGCACCTACAAAATAGGAATTTTATCGGTTGTGATTTGGATGGGTAATGTAGGTATGCAAAGAATATGTTTATGTGACGAACACGGAAGTTAACAAGAGTATATCACTTTAAAAAATAAACAATAAAGATGCACATCGGTGTTTGTAAAATAAAGTTATATCTGCCAGAAAGCCAGTCCCTTAAGGAAAAACGTAGAGTAATCAAGAGTATAATTGCTCGACTCAAAAACCGGTTTAATGTCGCAATTGCCGAAATAGAAGCACAAGATGTACACCAATCCGCCGTTTTAGGAGCCGTCACGGTAGCGAACGAAGTAAAATTTGTAGATAAAATTTTAGCACAGTGTGTTAAATTCATTGAGGAAAATTCATCGGTTGTTTTGATTGATTATGAGACAGAATTTTTCTTTTAAAAAATAAATATACTTGATGAGCAGGAGGTCAGTCGACATGTTAGAAAATAGAAGACAGGACCGAGTTGGGGCTCTTATTCAGAGAGAATTAGGGGAGATTATTCACCGTGTTGTAAAAGATCCGCGTGTCGCTTTTTGTACTGTTACCCATGTAGACGTGTCTTCTGACCTTAAATATGTAGATGTGAAGGTGAGTGTGATCGGTGATTTAGAACAGAAGGAAGCAACCCTTGCAGGACTTAAAAGTGCTGCGGGGTTTATTAGACGTGAGATTAGTCGGCGTTTAGCACTTAGATATTCGCCTGAATTGCGATTTAGTTTAGATGATTCGGTAGACCATGTTATGAAAATAGATGGACTTCTCAAAAGAATTGAGACTGAAGAAGAAGTACCAGAAAATTCAGCACAAGATATAAGCTGATATGGATAGTTTCCGAGTGCTCCTAACCCTATTTGAACAATATCAGACTTTTGCAATTTCTACACATGTTAATCCGGATGGTGACGCAATAGGTTCCGAATTAGCATTATTCCTATTTCTGGAGAAGTTAGGGAAGACCGTAAGAATCTATAATACAGATTTGGTTCCGAAAAAGTACCAGTTCCTTCCATATTGGGAAAACATTGAGAATGCCAAAGCGTCTACAGATTTTTGCCCGGAAGTATTAGTTATTTTAGATGCCAGTTCACGAGAACGGATAGGACCTTTTCTGAGTAGACGGTTGATTCCAACGCATGCTGTCGTAAATATCGACCACCACATAACTGCGAAGGAATTCGGAGACTACAACCTGATTGTTCCTACTGCTTCGTCAACAGCAGAGATTATTTACAAGTTTATTAAATCCACACAGATACCGATTGATGAGGCATCTGCATTGTGTCTATATACTGGGTTAATGTTTGATACAGGTTGTTTTCGCTATAGCAATGCAACACCAGAAACCCATCGAATAGCGGCGGATTTAATAGAGATCGGTGACTTTGCCCCAGATGAAATTTATCGCCAAGTTTATGAGCATGTGCCACTGGGAAAGATTCACTTGTTGGGACAAACGCTGCAAACCTTAGAACATACTCCTGATAACAAGATAGCTTGGGTTTTGGTTACGCAATCAATGCTGAATGAAACCCAGACAACATTGGATGATGTAGAAGGTTTTGTCAATCAGATTCAAGCAATTGAAAATGTTGAAGTTGCTATTTGTGTATGTGAGTTGCCAGATGGTAACACCAAGGTTAGCCTACGCAGCGAAGGTCGTGTTGATGTTGCTGCACTTGCAGCGGAATTCGGCGGTGGCGGACATGAACGTGCTTCAGGGTGTCGTATCAATCTACCATGTGCTTCTGCTATAAAGGAACTTGTGGCAACTGCTAAAAGACATATTCAAGAAATTTGTTGATATTTGTAGTGTTCGTCCATAAATACACTACGCCTACTCCGCAAAGTGTATTACTGAGGAAGTAACAATTAGTGGAGAAAAACTTTGCAAACTTTTTATAATTTGGAATCCATTCCTGAATTGACACAGGACTCGGTTGTTACGTTTGGTGTATTTGACGGATTGCATATCGGTCACCAAGATGTTCTTGAAACAGTTCGTGCCCGTGCCGATGCCGATGAACTTGTAAGTATTCTCTTTGGGTTCTATCCGCATCCTTTAACTTTCCTTGCACCGGAAAAATGTCCGCCTGTTCTAATGTGTTTGCCAAAACGCATTGAAATTCTTGAACAAATCGGGATTGATATTGCAATTTTTGTTAATTTCAATGAACAGATCGCTTCAATGCCGCCAAATACCTTTGTAAATAATGTCTTACTTGAGTTGTGCCGCGCTCAACATGTTATTGTTGGTTACGCCTGCCAATTTGGAAAAGATAGGGAAGGTAATGCGGCGTTTTTGGAATCTATGGGGGAAGAGGCGCAATTTGGGGTTACAGTTGTTCCACCGACTCAACTAAACGGTTTGCCTGTGCATAGCACGCGCATCAGGCAAGCAATTGCAAGGGGAGATCTTTGCTTAGCATCGCAGCTTTTAGGAAGGATCTATTCTTTGAGTGGCACCATTATACGGGGTGACGGGCGCGGTAGGCAACTCGGTTTCCCAACTGCGAATATTGAACCGGGAGAGCAACTCTGCCCGCCGAACGGGGTTTACGCAATTCGTGCGAAATTAACGGATCGCTGGTTAGATGGTGTGGTGAACATCGGAATTCGCCCTACATTTAATGGGACAAAATTCCAAGTAGAGAGCCATTTTTTTGAATTTGATGAAGTCATATATGGCAAATCTGTCGAAATATTCTTCGTTGAAAAAATTCGCAGTGAACGCAAATTCTCAAATATGCGTGCTTTGGTGCAGCAGATTCAAAGAGATATTACTGTTGCTGAAGAAATTCTTTCACAACAACCTAATGCTTAGTCAAGTGCTAATTGATAGGTCTGGAAAATAGTCGGGAATCGGAGTTCCCTCCTACCATAAGCAGTCCATCGGTAGGAGCGATCTCCGAATCGCGACCTACAATAATATGTTGACGCAGTACTAAGGTAAATTTATCATAATCCGAAAATACAACTATTTTAGAGTCTATTTCCTACCCATAGAACCCCTCTACGTATAATTTCCTGAAAACTCGGATTTTCAAGCACAACCATATCGTGTCCTAACGCGAAATAAAATACTCTACCCTCGCCATACTTATGGTGGAATGCCATAACATGAGTTTCATCCTTCGTGTGATCATACGCGTGCATCAGATGGTGTGAAGTATCAGGATTGTGTTTCAGATAGTAGAGTTCATCTGTCACCTCAAAATCAGTTAATCCAGTGGAAATCGGATGTTCAGAGTCGCCTACGTTAACTGTGAAGTCCATATAAGGGCTATGCCCATTGAAAAATCCATTGAGCATACTGTGGTAGTCTTCAGATTCTCGGAAGGAAGCCGCTGCCGTGTGTAGTCCAAAAAATCCTCCTCCCGAACGGATATAGTTAAGCAAACCTGTTTCTTGTGCCGCTGTAAGTTCTCCTACATCGGTATAGAAAAGCACAGTATTATACACATCCAGACCATCGGCAAGCACATCATAATCTCGTGAGAAATCGGCTTCAATGTTTTCGGCGTCATTGAGCATTGTTGTTAAGTACTGTCCGTTTCCCTCATGATCATGATAAATACCTTCTGTTCCGACAAATATAAGTGATTTAAGAGTTTCCATTCTACCTCCGTTAATTGTTTGGCATCACGAGAACTTTTACGGAACCGTGTTCATCACGGCCGGCTGCAACTGCAAATGCTCGCGTAATATCATCCAAGTTAAATTGGTGTGTAACCAATGGACTTGGATCAAGTTTGCCCGCAGCGAGCAGGTCAATTGCGATTTGAAACTCAGTTTTACCGCCGCGCCTGCCGTAACAAAATGACCATATTATCGTCAGTTCCCTGCTTCGAGCAAACCTTTCTGAAAAGGTGAGTGGAGCGCCATGTCCACCTACCATGCAGACGCGTCCGCGTTTTGTTGCTATCTGCGTAGCCTGTTCCAACGTATTTGCCTTGCCTCCGACCGCTTCAAAGACGACATCAGCCCCCCGCCCATTACTCCAATCCATAACTGCTTCCACAGCATCGGTCTTATCTACATTAATTGGTACAGCATCAACCGCCTCGTGCGCAATTTGTATCGGTGCATCCGGTTTACCTAAAACAGCGATGGATGTTGCCCCCGCAATATCCGCTACCTGTGCGATTGTCAAACCAACTGGACCGCTTCCAATAATGGCAACGCGATCACCAGGTGACACCGTTGCTCTATTAACAGCATGCACTGCAACAGCGTATACCTCTGCTAACGCACCGCCTTCAGCAGAAACACTATCAGGAAGGGGGTACGCATTAGAAGTGCGCGCAACCATAAACTCAGCAAAACCGCCGCCAGCATGCCGTAAATTTGCGCAGATGTTGTAATAGCCATTGTAGCATTCCGGACAGTTGTTGCATGGACTGATAGGCTCAATTGCGACACGCTCCCCTGCTTTATGTTCGGCAACATCTTTTCCTATGTCAACAATTTGTCCTGCTAATTCATGTCCACCGATACGCGGTGATAAAGGTTTGTCTGGCTGATGGTGATAACCGTGCAAATCACTCCCACATATTCCAGCTGCTTCTACCTGTACCAATACCTGTCCTGCTGCAGGCGTTGGGTCAGGGACTGTTTCAACTCTAATATCTTTTCCACCGTAAAATTGTGCTGCTTTCATATTTACCCTCACATGCACATGTGCTAAAAACCTGTTTTAAAACATAGCGTAGGTGTAAGATTACGTCAACGGTTATCCATCTCGATTCTGTGCTCAATTCTTCTGATTTCGTTTATAATATTTATGTGCTGCGTTTGATGTACTGCCATCCGTCAATAAGTACGGGAAATCCTCGAATGAGGCACATCGCGACAGCAACATAGGCAGTGATTACAGACACCAATGAAAATGTATCAATGACAGTGGTATTAATGAATGGAATATTCAGGGTGGTATTCTCGCGACTGAGAAAATCCACAATAGGAAGGAAAATGAATACCAGTGTTTTGGCTAATCCATATAATCCGCGAGAGAATCGAGAACTCGTCAATGCTCGTGTCCAAGCAGCTGACATCATTTCAAATGGGGTTTTTCCATCTGTAAGTGCAAAGCCACGGATACCGTCAGTTAGAATTCCGCGCGTCACAACTACTATAGGCATCCAATACGGAATAAAATCAATAATAAATGCAAAGTAAATCCAGAATACATTTTCAACAATCCTGTCAGCAGCAATATCAAAAACAGCACCGAATTTTGAGGTTTGGTTATGTTTGCGAGCAACAATACCGTCTACAGAATCAAGTATAAAAATAATAAGGATGGTTACAATGCACGCAATATCTATATAAGGATGTCGTCTGAAGATAGCGATAACAGTAAAGGTTAAAAAGAGACGGAAAAGCGTTATTGCGTTTGCTGTCATGCTGACTCATTCTCCAGATTCTGTTTCAGGATAATCAAATAACAGTAGATTCTATTCTTCTCACAGACTCATTGATCAATCTATATGTGCCAAATTGAGAAGACCGTGCTTCGTAGTGGCATTGTCTTTCTGTGGATATATTAGCAGAATTTCCTTTGAATATCAAGTAATTTTACGGAGTTATATGTTTTGTTTAGATGGGATATTCATTTCTGGGATTAAATGTGTTAGCATTTTCACGTTTCTTAAGCGAAGGTGTGTAAAGTTTAGGTTACAAGGTTATGCTGCTTGTGTGAGTTGATTCAAATATCGGTTTCACGCACTATTTTTCATTACGCACCGTAAGGAGTACAAGGCATTGATACCTTCTCTTTCCATCTCATAGATGCTCGCTTGCACCTTTGTCCCACGATTGAATTCGCACCTACGGTTGGAAAATAGAGACTTACGATAAACCTACCGAATGACAGAAAGTTTACCTACTTGATGCCCTGTTTCGGCTTCTAATACATAAATATAAACTCCATTACTGACTCCATCTAACGACCAGACTTTTCTGCACCTGTTTCCTGCTATGTCATCTTCGGTTGGAACAAGGGTTGCGATGCGGTTACCCGATATATCGTAGATATCAATACGACTATCCGCAGGCAACCTATCAAACGTAACCTGATTGTCCCGTGCAGGATTTGGATAAACAACCATTCCTGTGTGAGATTGTATAGAAAATTCTACCGTCAATGTTCTCCCATTTTCAGGAATGTCAGTTCCATATATGTCAGATAGTTGGAACGTTTCAATCTTATAATAGTAATCTATATTAAATACGGCACCGGAAAACGTCAATACAACCCTTTTGTGTGATTTATCGAAAATGGCAGATTGTGGCGCGTAATATTCTGTGTTACTAAGCTCTGTTCCATCGTTGTTCTGCGTTTTTTGTCGGTGGAGTCGATAACGCGAAGGGTTCGCTGCGGAAATATCCATCGGTTTGTTGAACACTAACAGGAGTTGATTTGGTGGAGAATGTACTGCTGAAGCTATTTGCGGGAACTCGGTTGGAATGACAGATACTGAATCAGGTTGATTTAGAACTTCGCCGCTTTCACTTTGTGAGACAATAGCGTCAGAATTCTTAAAAATGGTCAATCCGTTTTCAGTATTAAACAGCAATTCATTGGTGTCATCATTATCAATATCCGTAACAATAGGATTGAAAGTAGTTGTTGCTGGATGGTGCCAGATAGGACGGTAAGAAATTCCATCGTATTGCACAAGATAAAAGTTTGGGGAAGCGGCAATACACAATTCATTTCTGCCATCGTTGTTAGCATCCGCAATAGTTATTCCACTCTCCTCATCTCGTAATTGCCGAATTCGTTGATGCCATACGATACGATAGGTATCGTTACCATCTGATTTAAAAATTGTAAAAAGCCAATGTTGGCGCGGAAGATCGAATTCCGTTGTCCAGACTTTTGCACCCACAGCAAATTCTGGGATGGTGTCACCATCCATATCCCCTGCAGCAAAAAGATGCGGTATTCCATCTGGAAGAGTGCCTACCCATGTTGGTCTGTATTGGTTATTTTCCGCATTTTCAAATATGAATAATTCTCCATCATTATCTCCTGCTAAAATTTCTATCTGTCCATCTGCATCAAAATCACCTGTAGCAAATCTTGTCGGCATTTTGTTTTTTCCTTGTGTCGGATTTTCAAGTATAGCGATGTTATTATAACTGTTATCTGTGTCTGACTCATAGACCCAGATAGAGTTGGTAGTATCATGACGCGAAAAAATTTCCGGTTTACCATCTAAATCCAAATCCGCGATCGTTCCACCCCAAATTCCGTTTGCTTTCCAGATTTGCACGGTAGGGAATGCTGTGTGTGTAGGCTGTTCCAGTAAAAACGTATACGCCTCTGTACTTGTTGATGTATTGCCTAAAAGTTCTATGAGTCCATCACCATCTGTATCCGCAGTAGCCCATAACCGCGATATAGATTGATCAAGTGAAGAAACCATGACAAGATTTCCATTATTGTCCATTTCAAAAATATGGGCAGCGGTTGTGCCGGTTTCGACTCCAATCAGTTCTAATTTTCCATTTTCATTTATATCTTTAGGTGCGACAATTGCATGCAAGCCGAGTTGTGCAGACGAAGTTTGGTTTAGATGAAACGGTTGAATCTGTCTATCATTTAATATAATCGGGTAAAATTGACCGTTGTTATCATCAATCCGTTTGAGTCCAGTCCGGTTTTGTGCTGTTAGACGGTACAGATATTCACCTGCTGGTAACCCTAACTCCGATATATAAACGACATGCTGAAGATGCACCGAATCTGAATACGCGCCCCGTAGCTGAAAATTATTGGATATTAGTGGCTGATTTTCTGACGTTGGAAAGATTTCAACTGCTCCTGTAGTTAGCACATCTGTTTGCCAGATAATCGTAGAATCAAAGTGGTTGCCTGAGAGCCATACCGATCCCTCATGTTTGGTAATTTGGGGAAGGGTGTGACGTATTTCAACAACCACTTTGTCTCTGATAGTTTTTCCATTTTTATCTTTTACACTGAGCCGCAACGTGTAAATACCTTCCTCCAACGCTGAGGTATCCCACTCGTGAAAGAAGTTGTTGTACTTCGGTTTTGTTTGTGGAATTCCTATACGAAACCAAAGCTCAGGTGTTTCAGAGATACCGTATTCAAGCCAGTATTGGGTAAATCCCGCACCGCCAGCACTGCCAAATATCTCAATTGTGCTATTTTCTGATACTTTCGTTTGTAGGCTCGTTTTGACGGCAATATGCGCGGTGAGTCCGATTTGTTCCGTCAGTGCAGCGTATGCATCTACAAGACCTGCTCCAACAAGATTTGTGATGGAAAGTCCTCTCGCTGTGTCAGTTAGCCATTGCTGAATTTCTGTGTTGCTACACGATGGATTCGCAGAAATCAACAACGCTGCGACCCCAGAAACGTGGGCAGCTGCCATTGATGTGCCAGATCGGAAACTATATCCACGAGAAGATTGATCAGTGTTTAGATCCGTGCTTAAAATTTCTTCACCCGGCGCGGCAATATCTATTGAAGCACCGAAATTGGAGTTACCCAATTGGAGATTTTTATCCAGTGATGCAACAGATAGAACTGTATTTAACGCAGCGGGATAATATGCGCCTGGTTCATGTGAATTTCCGGCTGCAGCGACCAGAATACATCCACGATTGTAAGCGTACTGCACTGCATCTTGAATTAGAAAAGCGTTGACTGTATCTCCAAGACTCAGATTGATGACATCCGCACCGTTATCAGTGGCATAAACAATAGCTGCAGCAACATCGTCGTTCTGTAAGAATGCGCCTACCCCAACCCGAAAGCCTGCTCGCAGCGGCATCAGACGACATCCCCAGGCGATTCCAGCAATTCCGATACCGTTATTTGCTTCAGCAGCGATAATGCCTGAAACATGTGTGCCATGTCCATTTTCATCATCAGGATTGTTATCACGCGCTGTCGAATCACCTATTCCTTGCAATGTAGGCGCATCGCTGAAATCCCACCCGTTTACATCGTCAATATAGCCGTTCTGATCGTCATCAACACCATTATCAGGAATTTCACCAAGATTTTGCCAAAGTTGGTTACGAAACTCAGGGTGTTCTCTCTTTATACCGCTATCCACAACTGCTACAATGACATAAGGTTTTCCCTGTTCAATGCTCCATGCTTTTGGTAGGTTCATCGCTTTTAAATTCCACTGTTCATCGTATCGTGGGTCGTTAGGGATCGTCTCTGCACAGAACCGATTAAGGCGATTCATTTCTACGTTCTCAATCAAAACATTTTCCACGTACTTTTGCTTTACCCTTTCTAACTGTAAAGTGGTAGGAAATCGGACAAGATAGGTTCGGCTGAGCAATGGGTGTCGTCCGGCAGGTGTAGTCGGTGGGAAAACAGGTGAAACAGATTCTGCCCCTATTTTTTTGCTGAATGTGCGGAGATGATCTATAGAAGCACTTGAATGTAAACGGACAATGAGTTCTCCTGGTGTGTGAGCTAACCCAATGAGACTATCTGAATGTGAAAAAGATTGATTTTGCTCTGAAGCTTCTGTCGTGATGCTATTTAGTAAATATATTAGGAATATGATGAAATAAAAAAGAATCCAATATTTTCTCATTAATTAGTATGACCTTCCGTTTTGAATTTTTGTTGTAAATCTACTGTTTTTTCTTCAGAAAAGAAACTACCGTAAACCGAATAATTATGAATACGTTGATACTATTCAATAAAATTGCAATTTCGCATGTAATCTGTTATAGTTAATTGTATTGAATCTGCGTAGAAAAAACAACATTATCGTTGTGCTGAGGAGTAACAGAATGAAAGCATCAGAACTGATTGTGAAATGTTTAGAAAATGAAGATGTCCAATATATTTTTGGATTACCGGGTGAAGAAAATATGGATCTGTTGGATGCATTGTTAGAGTCTAAGATCCAATTTATTCAGACACGCGATGAACGTGGTGCCGCGTTTATGGCAGATGTGTACGGGCGTCTGACGGGGAGAGCAGGGGTGTGTCTTGCTACGCTTGGCCCTGGTGCGATGAACCTCGTCACTGGCGTTGCTGATGCGAATATGGATAGAGCACCGCTTGTGGCTATCACAGGACAAGCGAGTTTAGACAGGATGCACAAAGAATCGCATCAATACATGGATGTGGTTTCAGTCTTCAAACCGATGACAAAATGGAATACGCTTGTGCATCTACCTGAAATTATTCCGGAATCAATCAGTAAAGCCTTCAAGACTGCAGTAGGTGAAAAACCTGGGGCAACACACATTGACTTACCAGAAGACGTGGCAAAGATGCAAATTGATGCCGAACCGATGCGGCATGATTTTCCCAGCGAAGCGGAGCCGGTCGCCTCCTGTCTTCAGCGGGCAGCGCAGCTCATCAATGACGCGAAACAACCGATTATTCTTGCGGGAAACGGTGTTGTTCGGCAAAATGCCTCTCGGATTCTAACACAATTTGCGGAGATGACAAACATTCCGGTTGCACACACCTTCATGGGTAAAGGCAGCATTCCGTGGACACACCGACTCTCCCTCCTCAGCGTTGGTCTTCAAGCCCATGATTTTGTTTCATGCGGATTTGATCGCGCAGACCTTGTTATCGCTATCGGCTATGATGTTGTTGAATACCATCCGCGCCTATGGAATCCTAATCATGACAAGAAGTTAATTCATATTGACACAGAACCGAGCGAAAGTGATGCTTCTTATGTCACGGATGTTGAAATGGTGGGTAACATTAAACAAAGTCTTAGGCATTTGATGGCACAAGAAATTTTTCCTAAAGACGCAGAATATGCTTCAAACACCTTGCGGAAAATAATCCTTGACCAACTTACTGAACATCGCGATGACAAAGAATTTCCGATAAAACCACAAAAAATTTTAAGTGATATCCGTTCTGTACTTGACGAAGACGATATACTTATCTCTGATGTTGGGGCGCACAAAATGTGGATTGCCCGTATGTATCCGTGTTATCAACCGAATACATGTATCATTTCAAACGGGTTTGCCTCTATGGGGATTGCAGTGCCCGGGGCTTTTGTGGCAAAACTTATCTATCCGGAGCGGAAATGTCTTGCAGTTTGCGGTGATGGCGGTTTCCTGATGAACTCACAGGAGCTTGAAACAGCAACACGAGTAGGTGTGCCGTTTGTAACACTTATTTTTAATGATGAAGCTTACGGACTGATTGAATGGAAACAGATGAACGGTTTTGGTAGACCTGCACATATTGATTTTACGAATCCTGATTTTGTGAAATACGCTGAAGCTTTTGGGGCTAAAGGGTATCGGGTTGAAGGTAGTGATGAACTCGTTCCGATACTAAATGATGCGTTCAGTCAGGATGTGCCTTCGGTTATCGATTGTCCTGTCAATTATGCTGAAAATCTTCGATTAACAGAGGAACTTGGGCAGTTGACATGTCCGATTTAATGGTATAAAAATTAAGTGTTGGGTTTCGCTTAAATACTTCCCATAGGTGTCAATTTAAAAAAAATGCTGGATTCTCTCTTGTTGGAGGGCTTTGTAAGCCCGATATTTTAAGATTCAAGCAGTGAAATCCAAATCAACGATGAATGCGATTTTGGCATTCATCGGGGTTGAAAACCCCGCCAACAAGAGGATATATCTTTAAATTAACAGTTATGGGTTTCACAGGCTCTACCCAACCTATGCATAACTTTTTAAGAGGAGGATATAGTACTAAAAAATGGCAGTTTCAACAATTGAATGGGCAGATGGTCGAATAAAGTTGATAGATCAAACATTGCTGCCCAATGAATTCAAGCAAATTTATTGTGATGACCTTCCATCAATTTGGGAAGCGATTAAATCTTTGCGCGTACGGGGTGCGCCTGCAATTGGGATTGCTGGGGCTTTAGGTGCTGTGCTCGGGATTTGGGATTCTACTGCGGAAACCTACGAGGCATTTGGAGCTGAACTTAAGTCAGCAACCGATTATCTTGCAACATCTCGACCAACAGCTGTAAATCTATTCTGGGCACTTGATAGAATCACGAAAACAGCGGAAGAGAATAAGAACCTATCAGTTCCTGAACTCAAAAAGGTATTGCTTGCAGAGGCGGAAGAGATTATTGAAGAGGATAAAGCGATGTGCCGTGCTATCGGGCAACACGGCATGGCTTTACTCAATGAAAACGATACTATTTTGACGCATTGCAACGCTGGCGGCTTAGCAACGTCTGACTATGGTACAGCGTTAGCCGTTATGTTCAGCGCACACGAGGCTGGCAAAAAGATTCAGGTTTTCGCGGATGAAACACGTCCCTTGTTACAAGGTGCACGTCTTACTACATGGGAACTTATGCAAGCCGGCATTGACGTAACCCTTATCTGTGATAATATGGCTGCGCAAGTTATGAAAGAGGGCAAAATTCAGTGCGTTATTGTCGGTGCAGATCGGATTGCTGCAAACGGAGACACAGCGAACAAGATTGGCACTTATAATGTCGCTATCCTCGCGCAGGCACATGAAATCCCGTTCTACGTCGCTGCCCCGACATCAACGTTAGATTTCGCGCTTGCAACTGGTACGGAGATTCCGATTGAACAACGTTCCGCAGAAGAGGTGACAGAAGGTTTTGGCAAACTTACCGCGCCTAAAGGCGTAAAGGTTTATAGTCCTGCTTTTGACGTTACACCTGCTTCATTGGTCACGGCAATTATTACTGAAAACGGTGTAGCACATCCGCCTTATACGGAAAGCCTGAAAGCATTGCGCGATGCATAATTAGGCATCATGCTGCTTTTGCAATGTTAGCACGGGTACCATTTACATCAAAGCATGCGTACTGATTTGTATGCATAATCTGCGTAGCAAACGTCATCGCTTGTTTCTCGGTGAGATATCCATCTGCGATTTCTGCTTCAAGGGCACGTCGAATCTCGTTTCGTGCTTGAATTGCATACGCCATCGCGCTTGTGGGCCAGCCTGTGTCACCGCCAAATGCGAACAACTTATTTGATGGTACCGCATGAATGCACCGCCGCAGAAAATCGCGTGAACTATACGGGTCTATGCTCCATGCCCAGCAGAAATCGACCCAAATATTGCGATAATGCTTCGCGAGTGCTACCAATTCATCATTATAGGGATAGGCGATGTGCATGAGGACAAATTTTGCATCCAGATAGCGAGAAAACAACGCACACATATTTCCTGCGGGGATACGACTTACCGGCATCCGATTGTTACCCGCATAGTAGCCAGTGTGAATTTTAAACGGGAGATTATGTTCAATTGTGAGTTCAACACCGCGTGCCCAACACCAATCGCCGAGACAGAGTCGTGTCGCTTCGTCAATCTCTTCAGCGGGTTTTGTTAGCACTGCATTGAGCGCATCGGATGCGTCAGCATCGCTTCGTTCAATCCAGTTGAGTGTTCGGTTGTAAGCGTGTTGGGCTTTAACTGCTATAGCACAGCCAGCATGTTTTGTGAAAATCGCCTCCATACTGCTTTTCAATGAGGCGAGGTCTTTAACTTCAACACCTATTTCGGCATGGATAGCATTTGGGTCAACCTGTCCATTACAGAAAGTTGCCCATGAAAGATCGTATAAGAAAAAATCAAGACCGGATGTGTCCGGGGTACACTGCCAACTGAAATCATCAGTCTGAATATGGTCTAAATTCGCAAGATTGTGTAAGATATGGTGGCGTTTGCCTGGAGTGCGAATTGTCTTCAGTTTATCTTGTGCTTGCGCGACTCCGTCACCAGTTAGTTCATCAAGTCCATAGATATGTTTAGCAATAAGACTGACTGCTTCACCGTACCCGGTAAATTGTGTCGCTTCCCATGCTTCTCGTATGCCTTCAAACCGAGGCTTAATGTCTTTGGATGAATCCATTAGGTCGCGCATCGCTTCAGAGGTAGCACCTGCAGTAATTAGGTCTGCTGGCACATAATTTCCGAATAAGTCTTGAAGGATATCAGGGCCATTTTCAACCCAGTCATTTTCACGCCGCATGTGCTCATGGGTATCAACTAAACGGATAGATTGGATGTGATGTGATAAATCTGTTGCCATGGGAATACTCCTTTTTTGTCGTGTTTAAGCATCGGTTAACGAGTCAGGACATGTGATGCTGAAATATTAATTTTCTCTATAAAAACTTTAAGAGTTAGATGAAATTTGCCTTATTGTATTTCATTCTTGACAAATCAATTAAATTATGATTTACTATATGGTAATAAAATTCCTTAACATATCTCCGCTTTCAACCGATTAACATAATAAAGCGGTGGAATGTTATGTTGTACATTTAAAATGTTAATGACGAAGTGTTCTGCTTATTATAGAGAAAATGTGTTGTTATGTCAAAAGAAACGTCCAATTTGGGCAAAACAATTCTCAATGCTAATTTCTGGTGGTTGTCATATTTGAAAAAGTTGGAAAAGTTGAAAAAGGATAATTTATGTGTGAAGTGTTGGATATATTCTCCTACGCAATGCCACCTGAGCAAAATGCTCGCGCAGGGACGCGAATGGTCATAGGCATCTTCCCGATGCGGAGGAAAAACCCAGGAGCAGATAATGCCTACAGGACGAATTAAGTATTACAATTTGGATAAAGGATTCGGATTTATTGCACAAGATAGTAGTGAAGAAGATGTCTTCTTACATAGTTCCGCGATTAAGTACGCAGAATGTGAGGAACTTCGAGTTGGGCAACGCGTGAAGTATACTGTTGTTGAAGGTGAAAAGGGTTTAGTTGCTAAAAACGTTGAAGTTTTACTAACACCAACAGAACGGAGATGGTTAAGACAGGGTAAAACTATTATTCCACGCGGATATTCCGGATTCCCTTCTCAAAATCAGGATCAGTTCTATGATGAAGATGAAAAGTTATCCGATGAATCAGTAGACAAGAATTCTGATACAAACGCTAAGTATACACAAGAACGGTGGCGCAAAAAGTCTCCAAAAGAAGGCTCTACTACACAAACCGAAATAGGGGCAGAAGGAAAAGAACACACTTCCAGACAGTTAAGTTTCGGTGACCTGTACATCCTTAAGCAAATTAATTTTGAAACGCCAATGTTTTTTGCCCTTTACAATGATGTCCAATTACCCGCTATCGTTTTGGAAATGACGCTTAATGGATTAACGCTCAATTGTAACGGCAATGAAAAGGTTGTACCAAAAACTGAGGTAAAGTATTGTTATAAGGACGTTGACGCAGAAAACGTTATGGCGCTTCTTCGCTATAATGAAGACATTAAAACCAAACAACTCCAACCTGCCATCTCTCAAGATGAGGTATACACAATTGATTCGGAAACAATTCGAGATGCTCGGAAAGATGGTAATTCAATTGAGATAATTCTTCGTGAAGGCGAAATTTTTCAGGGTACAGTTGACTGGATCAGTCCGTATGAAATTAAATTGGTGTTGAAAAACGGTGCAAAAGTAGTTGTTTTCCGACATGCTATCTGTGAGTTTTCTTTAGTTAAAGGGGAAAATTAAGATGGAAACACAACCTGAACATGTAATTGAGCATGTAATGACTGCCTATCACGAACTTGTTGCGGAAATAGATCAAGATGTGAAACGGGTCCGTGAAAAATACGGTCGTTTTCCTTGTCCATCGGATTGTTTTCAATGTTGTCGTAATACCTCAACAATCCCAATTAGTGAAGTGGAAGGACGGGATCTCAAAATTGCTTTAGATGCACTTCCAAAACAGATACGCGAACATATTCACCAAAAAGCGCAGCAAACCATCAAGGTATTGGAGGCACAAGGTCATACTGCTGAAAATATGACAAAAGATTCTGGGATGGAAGCGATTGAGGTCGTCAAGGGAAAAACTTATGGCGAATGCCCGATGCTTATTGGTGGCGTTTGTTCTGTTTATGAACATCGTCCAGTGATATGTCGTGTATGGGGTTATCCGATTGATAACGGCAAGGAATTAGCGTGCTGCAAAAAAACTTTCATCGGACAACATAAAAACTATGAACCTGTGAAGTATGCCGACTATTGGCAAACGTGTAAAAAACTTAGCGAGGCACTTGGTGCTGTCCGAAAAACACCTAACTGCTATTTGGTTTCTCAGTTGATAGAAGAATAAATGTCGGATAGATAATCAGATTAGGAAGGCAACTAAGTAGCAGCAGAGTCAGAAAGTTCACGTAAAAAGGTGAATGTATAAATTCCGGTTTTGTGTCCATCGTTCCACATTAACTGGACTGCGTAACGTCCCACACGCTTAATATCTACTAAATGCAGTTTTTCCCAATATTCTTCTGATGGTAACATCCTAAACGGGTCATTCTCTTGTCTCGCCGCATCACACCTTGCACACGGACAACTCTCTCGGAGTAATCGGTATGTGTGTTCACTCCGATGTCCATCTTTCCATTGAATAGCCAAACTATGCGGCAATCGTTTAATTTCGGTGGGTTGAAATTCCTGCATTTGGAGTCAACGGGTGTCAATCTACAATATATTGACAAACCCATTCATCCTCTTGTCGTTATTAAAGAAAGTAATCTGCATTGATTTGTGTGAAATGTTCCCATTCTTCGGGGACATCTTCTTCCGTAAAAATTGCTTATGCGTGTAGGGTTATCCTAACTTCAATAATACTACATAGAATTGGGTTTGTCAATATTATTACAGATTTCTGTAACCTATTTCAAAATTCAACGTTGTCTGATGTATTTCTATTCCACAGCAACAATTGAAATTTTCCAACGATCTGCTTGTTGGAACAGAGTCTCTGGTTCCATAACAAAGGTTCGTCTTGCTTCAACTGCTAAAACGCTGCCTTTGACATTATGTAATGTTTGAAGCGTTTGCATGCCAACCGTCGGCACGTCAATACGAAAATCGTGATTTTCCGCTGAGGCTTTTGCCACGACAACACCTTTCCCACCTAAGTCCCCACCCCTCTGAATTGTGGTATCTGTTCCTTCAATTGCCTCAATTGATAAGATAATTTGATTTTTGAGGACCACAGTCTGTCCAATATCCATGTTCGCAATTTGTCGGGCTGTCGCTATGCCGGTCTTTATATCATCCCACTGCGCAGCGTTTGGCTCGCGTTTCGTGAGTACACCGGGATCAGGTAATAGGTGAGATAGAAAACGATCTTGATTTAGGGTAGAAAGTCCTGCGTTTTGAAAATGTTCAAGGACTGCTGAGACGAGTGCGGCGGGTTTTTGCTTGCGATTCTGAGTTAAAATCTTGAGTGCGGTTGCATCAACTTGAAAGGGGCGCAGCAGAATACTTGGCTCAATTTTTCCTATTATGACGAGTTCTTTTATGTTTAAATCGAGAAATTTTTGCGTTATTTTCTGAATCTGCCCGACACCGTAAGAGTAGATTTCGCACGGTATTCCCGTAAAACGTTGCTCGTCTGTTTTTGTGATTTGTATGATTACTGGTTTTCGTCCCTGCTCAGTTGCGCTTTGTGCGACAAGGATTGGAAGTTCTCCTGCTCCTGCTATAATGCCGAGTTTTTCTACGTCGTTTGTTCCGTTCATGTATCTATAGGGCTATTTAGTTTTCGCTTTTTTGGTCATTTTCTCGGTAAATCGCGGACTGGAGCTCGCTCCTACAGAAAGAGAAGACGCGTAATGAATTAAGCGTCTTTTGTTAATGAGAAGCATCAAACAGAAACGACTATTACTATGTATGTCGGATGGCATCAATTGGGCTTAATTTTGCTGCTTGGCTGGCAGGATAGTAACCGAAAAATATTCCAACAGCAGTCCCTGCAGCAACAGAGGTTAACACAGATTTTATGGTAATGACAGAGGGCCATCCGATCAGGTCTTTCATGAATTTGCCAACGACCCACGCAAAACCTTGTCCGACTAACGCCCCTAATGCAATACCAAGCAAACTTCCAATGAGACACAAAAGGATGGATTCGGTTAGAAATTGGAATCGTATTTGGTAATTTTTCGCACCTACGGCTTTCCGTAATCCGATCTCTGGTATTCGTTCTGTAACTGAAACAAGCATAATATTTAGAATACCAATACCACCAACAATCAACGAAACAGATGCGATGATAACTAATACCAACCCTATAATAAAAATAGTCTTTTTGGCGCTTTCAATTCCTTTCTGTGCTTGCCATGTTCTGAAAAATGTGTCGTCACCGCCATGGTTGCGTCTAATTATGGTCTGTACTTCTTTTACTGCTTGGTCTACCACAAGAGGACTTTTCGCTCGAACCATAATATGTCCGACGTTGTCGTGTCCCCAAAACCGTGTTTGTGCAGTCGTGATCGGAATAAATATCATATTGTCGTCACTTTTGCCTGCTTCTAAACCGGGACCACGGCTTTCCATAATTCCGACCACAGTGAATCGTTTGTTATTAATTCCGACTTCTTTTCCGATCGGATCCATTCCCTTGAACTGCTCTTTCCAAACTTGTGATCCGATGACACAAACTTTATTCCAGAGGTCCATGTCGGTATCAGCAAGGAATCTTCCAACTTGCGTATGCCACTGTCGGACCCCTTGATATTCAACTGTGGTTGCACGCATGTAGGTCGGTCGGTGTTTTCCCTCAATATCAAAGCTGATGTAATAACTGCCTTCTACAGTGGCTATTTCAACGGAAGGACACTTTTCCATAACATCGCGCAGATCCGTCATATTTAGATAATGTGGACTTGTGTTTCGTTGCCAACGGTGATTACGTCGAACATATCCTGGACGGTAGACACCAAACATGCTGGGTCCACCAATCTTTTCAAATTCTGACATCACGAGTTTTTCGGCACCAGCACCTAACGACATCATAGCGATTACACCTGCAATTCCGATCGTAATCCCTAACAATGTCAAAATTGTTCGGAGTTTGCTTGCACGAAGTGCTGAAAATGCTGTAATTAGGTTCTCAAGAATTCTCATTTTTTCTTACACGTAATGAATATACGACAACAAGACGTTATAGTAGATTCTGAATCAATGATACACTTTATCGGAGCGTTTACAAGCGCGCCTACCCGTAGAGGTTTATATTTTTTTACCACAAACGGAATTTGAAGATAAACAACTAACGCATTGCATCTGCCAACGAAACGTGTTAACATGGCAAAACGAATTTATCCAATCAATACATATTCTAAAGTATACTACAAAACCGATAAAATATGCAAATTTCTTGGAGGCATTTTAGTTGTGGAAACGAATTTTACCTATATTCCAAACGGTATTCTGCTATCCTATCCGAGTATAGAAAAATCTGAATCGCATCGAACCGAATTAGCCAAACTTGCTCGGTTTAGCAGGCAGGCATGGATCCAATTGGATTCTGCAACAATTCAGACGCGGTACCGACTGAAGGTTATAGAGTTGCATTTCAACGCATCAGAATCAGCTGCATCTATCCAAGAAAACTTGCGATATGTTTATGAAAATAGTGATATATCATTTAATCAATTCTATCTCGTTGCCCTACCGCAAACAGATGCTTTATTCTACAACGTCACTGACTATATTCAACGTTGTATAGCATCCGATCTTAAAGTTGCAGAGCGGTTACGTGGCAGGACACTTCTTTACATCTATCAGTCTGAAGAAAACGCGAATGATTTACTGAGTGATTCTGGTGTTAACGCCTTTATAAGAAGGTTTCTAAAGAGTTATGTAGAGGTTTATGGCACAGATGCCGTTATCGGTTTCGCAATTGAGCTTCCGCGTTTCCTATCCGTGTTTGAAGCGGATGGTACATCAGTGCCTTGGAGTAGCGTGCTACTGGAACAAATTCGCGAAGGAAATTTCCAAGATAATCATAGAACTTCCACGAATGCTCGTGGAAGTTTCCTGCCCTTTCTTTTTTATGATACGTATGATTCGTCGGTGATCAGAAGTGTTTTTTGGCAGGAATTAACATCGCAATTCGCACAGTGTTTTCTGGGCGGGGTAAAAGACTTTTGTTATCAGCATCGCTTAAGATTAGCGTTAACGCTACCTGCAAGCGCGAGGTTGTTACAGTATGAGTTGGGAACACTATTGGAGAAGGTGGATTGCTCAATTCTTACTGCCTCGGAGTTGGATACACCGAGGCGGTTTATTGTTGCTAAGTCGGTGTGTAGCAGTGCTAAATATGCTGGAATTTTTAGAAAAAAGACACATACATTTTCCCAATGTCTCATTGATGCAACTTTCGGCTTCAATCAATGGATATCAAACCGTGTTAGCGAGAACCGTTACGAACCTCCTTCAAATGAATCTTTAACAAAATTACTGCAAGTCGGGCATCCGAAACGGTCAATTTTGATGTTATCACCGACACAGAGTCTTTGGATGAAACCTGAGGAGAAAGAGTGGAATAGTATAACAAAAGCATGGGGATGGTTGTGTCAGACAGTGTGGAATATGGGTTATGATTTTGACATCGTCTCAGAAGCACAATTCTCTGATGTTACAGTGGAAAAGCAACAAGGCATGATTTGTCATAATAAAAAGAAATATCGCCTCGTATTGTTACCGAGTTGTTTATCCCTGCATGAAACGACTGTGCAACATCTAACAGAATTCTTGAAGGCAAAGGGAAAACTCATTGTTAACGCACCCGTCCCGTATCTACTTAATGGTCGGGTTGGACTTGAACCATACCTGTTGGAACGTCTAATTTATAAACACTGGACTACCATATTAGATGGACCGAAAGGGGAAAGGGAGGTGGATCTGAGAAAAATCCTAAAAAAAATGATTACACCGACTATTTCGGTTTATACAGGACAGGAGAATCAACCAACGAAAGTAGTGCAGGTACATCACAGGGAGCACGGAAAATATCATACGTTTTATCTGTTTAATACTGGAGAAAAACCGATTGAAACATTGGTCGAGATTGAAGGTAAAGCAGAATCGGTTGAAGAACAACTTGTGCAGACTGGGAAACAGGTGGAGTTAACTTCTTGGCAGGCGAATGGGAAGACATATCTGAATTGGGATTTTGACTCTGAACAAGGTAGGTTGTTAGTTGTTTCTTAAACACTACTAATGATTTACAAGAAGGGTGTAGCATTAATTTCCAGTTAGATTAATGATGAAATACGTTACTGCAATAGTAGTAGTAGATATAGTGCTAATCAATCCCCAATTTAACTGAAACCGTTTATGTACCTCTAAGATGTCCCCAGGATAAAGTAAAGTTGTATCTGTGCCGGGTTTAAAAAAATGTTCTATAGTTGTGCCGTCTTGGCGATGGATGTGAAACTTCTTTCTATTCGCTTCTTTCTCAAAACCACCTGCCTTTGCGATGGCTTTCTGTAATGTCACGGGACCTCGAACACGGTGCTCCCCGGGTGTACGCACATAACCATTCACGTAGATAGGCTCTACCTTGAAGGCATTCGGAACGAACAACACGTCACCATCTGAAAGAGAGATTTCTGTCCCATTTTTATCAGTCGGTTTCCAAAATTGTTCTGTGACACCTAATTCGGTAAGGGTGTTATCTTTTGCAACTTTCACCAGTGCAGTCAAATCAGCCTCTTCAGTGAACCCGCCTGCTCTTGCTAATGCGTTGGCGATGCTAATTTTTTTTCGGATAAATAGTTTTCCAGGTACCTTTACCTCTCCTTGCACTTCAATTACACTGAGCGGCATCACAAACACCAAATCGTTAGCATTTACACGGATATCAAGGTAAGGTTTGTTTGTTGACTGGTCGTAAGTTTCAACCTGTGTGGTTTGTTTTTCAGGTGAGAGAGAACTTGAGTGAGTAGTAGCATTATATCGGATCAGTTGAACCTGCTGCACATCGGCGTTCTCTGTCATTCCACCTGCGAGCGCTATTGCACGAGATAAATCAATATCACTTTCGGGAAATATGACGTAGCGTCCCGGATTGGTCACCGCGCCACCGACATAAACACCATTTTCTTGGGAAATTGGGGAAACCATGATTATAGGGTTATTAACAAGTTCACTTTTTAGTAGAAAATCTCGGATGACCTTGTTAACTTCTTCAGTTGTTTTTCCGGCAACCTGAAGGTCACCACCGAAGTAACCAATCCTTCCATCTTGACGTACTATTGCTGACTGTGAATATTCAGGCTGCCCAATTACTGCAATCAGCAGGTTATCCCCTTTCCTGATGCGGTAAACATCGCCAAAGAGCGTCGTGCTTGTGAATAAAAATAAAAAAATAATAAAAGCCTGCAAGCGGATCGGAGTGATGTAACCAGCTTGCAAGCTTCGCAAAAAACAGATCATAAGTTTATCCTAAAAATTTCGCTGAGGTGGTAAATATTGGGTATTTCTAACATTTTCTTCTATTTGTGATAGCGGAATACTCAATCGAATTTGAAAAGTGGAAGTTGCTCTTTTTGCACAGGAACATGCCTACCTGTACCTATTTGTCTGCTCGGATGTTTTCGCCAGTACGGTTTGACGTAAGTCCCGCCGCTTCGGCGGTATCCATTAACATAAACTTTCCCGCTGGTGTCATTATGTGTTTTCATTGTCTTAAAAAGGTAGATTTGTTTTGCCTTCATGGCAGTCTACCATCTACGAATGCTAATCTTCTTTTAGTGAATCAAAATATGCTTTTAGACATTCCCGGGCACGTTGCACGCTAAAACCAGGGACAAGTATATCTCCGCATTCAGACTTGCCGACGTTCCCTTTTATACCTCCAAGTGCAGGCATTTCATGTGTTCGCAAATAGACATGAATTCCTTCATCCTCTAACACACTTTTGAGGATATGCCCGGCGACTTCATTCGGCACAGATTGGACAACGTACCAGTCAACTGACTCCGGAACTTGGGCAGGAACTAAGCCGGGAAGAAGATCTACCTGACACTCTGAACAAGTTAAGACATCTTCCTTATATTCAGTTTTGCATTGTGGACAAAACGGCATTGCCTTTCTCCTCATGGATTGTGTTATTGATTGCATTATAACAGATAGGAAAAAATTAATCAAGACAAGGGAATTGCCAGAGTTGCAGTGCCGTTTTTCCTAACACCCACTCTCTATCTTCGGGTGTAAAGAAATCCATTTCATCACGGACAACAGATAGCGTTTGCGCATAAGTCGCGCGGCTTAAACAGACGGGCCAATCCGTTCCCCACATTATCCGTTCCCCACCAAAAGTATGATATACCTTTTTAACTTGTTCATGTGTGTCTGCCCATGGATAACTCTCTTTGGAAATTGACCACGTATGGCTAATCTTGACATAAACACGAGGAAACTGAGCGAGATTCAGCAATAACTGCAGTTTTTCTGGATCTTCAGGTGAACAGTCTCCCATGTGGTCAATCACAACATCAAGGTCAGGATGCTGTTCTAAAAGTGGCACAAGATCAGTCAATCTTTCTGCTCTCGTAAGGAGCAGCATTGGCACACCGAGAGATTCTGCGCGGCTAAAGATAGGCGGCATCAATGGACCAGCAAACCAATCTCCATCAGAACCGACAGAGGGACTCAAACGGACACCGTGGAAACCGTGCTCTTCTGTCCAGTGACTGAGATGATCTGGGGCACCTGGGTCTTCAGGGTTAATTCTACACACACCCATAAATTTGTCTGGGTATCTTTTCATAGCGTCTGCAGCATAACTATTGTTCCAAAGATAGTGGATAACCTGTACGAGAACAGTTTTTTCAACACCATTCGCTTCCATTAATTCAAGTAAGGTTTCGGGTGTAGCATCCTCTGCGGGTGGGTTTCCTCTTCCGGGTGCCCATGGAAACTGCGGATCGTTCTTCCAAACATGAACATGTGGGTCGATAATTCTCATATTATTGCTCCTTTGGTTTGCTTAAAAATCCGTACACGCCTAATGGCAAACAGTAAAGTAGAATCAAAATGTGTAAACTAAATCCCGTAACAGTGGCAGTCTCAATTGATGTACCGAAATAATTTAAGAACCATGCAAACGGAAATTCTGTTGTGCCGAAGTTTCCAACCGTCTGTATAGGCAGGAGATTAAAACCATTTGTGAATGCAAGCGCGAAAAGCACCTCAGTTAACGGAATATCCACACCCATCTCGGCAACGAGATAACATTGAAATCCGAAACGGATTACAAGACATAATAAAGAGTATCCCCAAACTTTTAGAAAACGTAGATTGAATCGAAAAGCGGTGATTTCATTGAGGATAGAGATAAATTTATTGATTATCCATGTCAGCGCAGATTTTTCTAAACGCAATAATGGTTTGACACACCTTTGGGCAAGATTAATACAAAAGTTTGGTGCGGCGCACGCCAAAATTATTAGGATTATTAATCCCGTGCCAATGAGTAATGGTGTTAGATAAAGCACCGTCCAAGAAAACCTACCACCCAGTTTCGGGAGCAGAAGCGTCGCAGTAACAAACATCAAAGCAATTAACAACACTAAGTCAATGACACTTGCCACCATTAGTGAGGCAATTCCCTGCGTTGCATCTACCTTTTGTCGCCGTTGCATGAGATAGACATAGGAAATATCACCTGTCCGCATCGGCAGGAAATTGCCCCAAAATGTGTGCAAAGCAAGGATAGGAAAAATTTGATGCACGCTGGAATCTAAACCGAGTAAAGTTCGGAACCGTAGCGTTTTTGCTAACACAAGCAAGCAATAACATCCGAATCCGATTAATAAAGCCTTGACCGATATTCTGCCAAGAGTTTCAGGTATCTTTTTTAGGTCAATCTCTTTTAATAGCAAATAGGAAATAACAATGGCCAAGACGGTTGGCAGAACATATCTGGCAATCTTCTGGAGTCGCTTTTTGTCCAAAATATCCCTACCGTTGCGACTGGACATCAAAATGATCGGAATAAACTTTCACAAGATCGCCCTTCCGAAAACCGGGAACAGCAGTGCCACATTCCCTGGCTAAGCGTTCGTAATCAATACGTTTCAACCGTGCTAAGATGTTAGGACCGTTCGCTTTTAGCAGAATCCACTGTTTATTTCGTTCACACTGCTTTTCGTCTGTTTCTCTGCGCGAATAGTCTTGCCATCCTTGACACGGCACGGCAAAGTCAAAGGCGTTTTGAAAGACTTTAAGGGCTGCTTGTGTATTGTTATACTGCCAAATCTGAAAATCTTGATGCCGTATAGGTAACGGTCTGTGTTGTCGCATGTCTTGATGAGTACTTGGCAGGCGGGTCCATATCTGAAATTCTGTATTGACTGAAAATGATTTACCAGAATCAAGGTAGAAAGCATCTCTCGGTAGTGCTAATTTGCGAATAAATCGCATACTCGATTCAAGTTGTTTATGTACAATATATTTTCTGAAGTTCACAGGAACAATAAAAGCGATAATGTCTGCTAAAATAGCAGCGTGATTAAAAAAGGTAATCGCCATTTTTCCGCGTTTGCCAAATGGTGGATTGCCTACGATAGCAGTATCTTTGGGGGCGTAAGGAAGCTCGGTTAGCGTAAAAAAGTTTCTTGTTATTATATTTTCGCATTTAGGAAGAATGTCTATCCCAAATCTGCGATGTGGTGGCAAGCAATTGTAAAATGCACCTGTACCAGCGGAAGGTTCTACAAAGAACATTTCATTGACTTTTCGATTGACAGACGAAAGCGTTTCCGAAAAGTATTCCCAACACGATTCCGCAACTTCTTGCTTTGTGTAAAATGGATTTAATGATGTGTCCACAATTCGATTCCTTTAATGAATTGATTTATGATACCTGTTTAATAACTTATTGTCAAGTAACAGGGAGTGTGTAAGGTTTTGGCAAAGTACACCCACTGTTATTGTGGGTATGTGTTAATGTTCCCACTTGAAGTTGTCTTTATGCACGTTATTATTTGAAATATGCGATTCAGTCCCTACGGGACTAAAGAGAACAAAAGTTTGTGCGTCTGTGCCAAATATTACACACTCTGAACTTGGAGGTGTGTAATATTTGGCATTAACCCTGTCATTTCTTGTAGGAGGTCTTTGTAAGCCCGATTTTATATCCTCCGCGTTTGTTGTAACAAATCTGAGCCGCAAAAAACTCGTCCCACGATGTATTATGCAATGAGACGAGTTTTACAATATTATTTTAGATTGAATCCAGTTCAATACGGTATAAAATCAATTAGGGACTACAGATTTTGCGCATCTAAATCCGTTGAATTCATGCGAACAGGTGGCAGAATGTCTATCGCGTACGGCGACCCGCAAATGAAGCGGATTATTGCAGCATCCACCGCCACGCATGATACGCGCATTTCTGATGTAGGTAAAATTATCAATGACTTGTGCGATGCTGTCTGCTCCTCCAATTGGATTTTTATATGGTGAATTTTCATAAAAATTGGGGTCATGTGCATCAAGACACCATTCCCATACATTTCCTACCATATCATAGAGACCGTATCCATTTGATGGATAAAGACCGACCGGGGAATCAAACCCACCGTGGGGAGGATAACTTGCATTACTGGGATTAATTGTATCGCCCCAAGGATATTCTAATCCTTCCAAACCTCCACGCGCTGCCTTCTCCCATTCAGCTTCTGTAGGTAACCTTTTGCCTGCCCATTTTGCGTAAGCCATTGCCGCGTACCAACTGACATAGGTCACTGGATGATTATCTTTACCTTCAGGATAATTATTTCCGTCCCAATCTTTCAAATAATCACCATCATGAAATCTTTTCTGAATACCTCCTTCGGACTTCCACCAACTCCCTTTCTGCCATTTGGGATTAGCATTGACAAACTTTTTATATTGTGCATACGTGACTTGATATTTATCCATATAAAAAGCATCGACGTAGACTGTATGCACTGGCTTTTCATCCAATTCACCGTCAGGATTGTCGCTGCCCATCTGAAATTCTCCTGCTGGAATTAGCACCATGCCCTCGGGTACACCTCCTGTACCTTCTACTATCGGAGCATCTGGGACATCTACAGGTTCAGGAGGTTCTGATTTGCAACCAACCAAAAAAACAGAGAAAATTCCGAATAACACCAAAATAAAAGTGTAAACTCGCTTTCTCATAACAAACTCCTTATTAATATTGAAGCAGATTTTGGGTTCCGTTTTGGGAATGACACTTGGATGGCACAATAAATTTCTTCTGAATTTTTAAAACTCTCTAAGACTTTGCACCAGCATATATTAAGGTGATTTTAACACATCACACACAAGAAGTCAACGTTACTTCTCAAGATTACAGGATCATTCAGTTTATGAATTTTTAGTTGATGAGGTTTACTAAAAGTTAATATCCAAGGACGGTAGGTGTGGTTTCCTAACCGCACCGCATCCTACAGGGAAAGTCGATAGAAGGTTTTTGATCCAAATTCGGTGCGGTTAGAAACCGCACCTACCGTCCTGGGGTATATAGCAGGTGTTCAAAATTCGCAAGAAATACCAAAAACTAAATAACCCTTTCAAGATTACAACAAAAGTCCTGATTTACCCCCAGTTTTTGTAGAGACAATGTACATAAGGTTTTTTAGATGCTTTGTGTGAGGAAGTCAATGCTGAACTAGCACGAACTTTATCCCTCACAATCGTTTAGATTAAAATATGGGTCAAGGAAAATGTCAGGTTTCCAAGTTATCTCCAGTATCCTTTTTATGACAAAAATGAGCGAATATGTTTTGTATAATAAGTATAATACTATAGTTTGGACAATTTTAAAAGTTTCTGTCCGGTAAATTTCGGTTAGATGAAACGCTGGACAGCTCAGAAAGATTCTGAGACACATTTCGCCCCGCTGGGGCTAAAGAGGGGTGGAGCACTGCTTTTCTATACACATTCCGCCCCGCTGGGGCTGCTCTTATCGCATCCAATATCTGTTTTTCTATGCGTCTTTACAAAAAACGCAACTCGTAGAAAAACGATTCTTACTGCTCAACTAACCAATAGCCCCAGCGGGGCGGAATGTATAGCAACGATATTCTGACCATACAATCCCCAGCGGGGCGACAGGTGTGGGCATCTAAATAAGACTTTGGACTGAACTCTCGTCAAATTCACTTGAACAACGTGTGAACTGTCCAAACTATAGTAAGTATAATAAGTGTTATAGGTTTTTATCCACTGCTCCCCAGATTTTTCAAAATGGAGGAAACAGATACCATAACTTACACAGACGATAAACCATAGCAATGCGATCCGTAGCAGTTCTTGTCGTTTCAATCGTAAATACCGAAATCCGAAAAGTGTCTTTATATCCCGAAAACATTCTTCTATCTGCATCCGCTGTTTATAGGTGAGATAGAGTTGTGCGTTCTGTAAACTATTTGAAACGAGATAAAGCGGTTCTTGATGGTTTGCGTCTCTAAAAACTAAAAGGTTCAATCTGAGTTTCTCTGTGCTGTGATAAGATATGTTAGGATAAGTTTCTGTATTTTTCAGTGTCTGTAGTTTGATGCGTTGTCCTTTGTGATAAAAGCAAGCATTTTTACAGACGCGTATGACAAACTCAATACCATTTCCATTAGAGATTTCATAAGATACTTTGCGCGCGCAAAGTATCTATCAAACACTAAGACCGGTCTTTTGACATTCGGTAAGGCAGTTTCAAACGGCTTGATGAACTGATAGCAAAACTCTTGAACAAGCACATTATGGCTCGGGTAGACCATCTTGTCAAAGGTGTCTTTTTTGTAGATTTTCCAATAGATAGGAATAGCGCGTTTGCGGAATGGCACAGCGATAACGATAAACCTATAGTCTTGGAGAATGTCCGTCTCATCCATAAGCACAATGCGTGGCGCACGCCCTGTTTTGTCATATAGCTCTGCCATAAGACAAAGGCACACCACGCCCCCATAGCAACAAGTGTCGGAAAGTTTGCGTCGATAAACCGGAGCAGCCGTTTTTGTTTCGTCTTATAATAGGCAACGCAAACAGGCAAGTGGTTCGCAAGTGTGTTAATTTGAAATGTTTTCGTGCCAAGACACGCAAGTATGACCAAAATCAGATTTCTGAGAGCAGGACGCTTCAACACTTTTTTGAACCCTTGCTTTATTTGTGGGATGAGCATACTCGGATTTACTTTGACCGATGCCATGTGTTTCAGTGGAATACCCTAAAATAGATTCTTCTGAAAAACTAGGGGTAAATCAGTCCTATTTTCAATTGCGCTGCTCGCGGTAATTCACTTCAGGCGAAACTTGAAACAGATTCTCATAACAGGTTGTTCAGTTTCACCAGCTGCGTTGCTGCTTCTCGTTTATCTCCCGACTTCTGATTTATTGGTAGGTGGACCGCCTGCATTTGAATTAGGACGCATCGGTGAATTGTTGAAAACATGGTCGGGATACGCGTATTGGTAGCATATAACGAAAATCAGGCGTGGATTGCTTATGCAGTATTTGCTTTTCTGATTTTTCTCGGCATCTGGACTTTATGGCAAAATTGGAAAACATCAACCAAGCCCCAAATAGAACAGAACGCATTTCTAATCCTGTTTGCAGTTCTTTTTGGATTCTATTTGATCTTACCAAATTCTATTGGTCCTGGCGGTTGGGTAAATGACCGATTATTGATTTTAGCCACACTTATAATATTCGCTTGCTTTAGGCTAAGCGAGAATATACGGTGGAAATAGGTGTTTACAAACATGGTAACACTTCTTGCCCTTGTCAATATCGTTTATGTTGGTATTCTTTGTAGAAATCTCAACACAGAATTGGATGAGTTCGACGCTTTCATAGACAAAGTTGAAAAGAACAGCGTTATCTTGCCACTCCAATTGAACCGTCCGGCGAATCACTCCGAGTCGGTATTTTTCTCAACGGGGCAAATTACTACTGTCTTGATAACGGGTGTATCAACCCCGGTAACTAAGAAGTGCAGTTTGGCTATTTTCCTATTCGCTTTAAACCAGATTTTGAGACACCGACAGATGAAAAGAGTGGGTGCAAACTGTCCATTGGCGATCCGAAAAGATTGACCTATGTGGTTATGCGGACAATGTTGATTATCTTCTACTTTGGGGAACGCCAGATGAAAAGAAAGTTGCTGAGGGAATTGATAGGTGCTATACGTTGGTTGAATCTAAGAGGAGATTGAACTCTATAAAGGGATGCGATAATTGTAGCGTAACAGTTTTGCTGGTAAAAATTGTATAACAACAACGATTTATAAAGTAAAGTCTAATAATTCCCGCGTAATGTTAAACTCACGATACTGTGATTATAGTTGAGAAAATCAAGTATCGGGTCTAACTCGTTGGTACGGTTTTGGGTGAACTGATAGTCAGCGTTCAAAGTTAGGTAGGAAGTGAATTTCCAGTTTACTTGTGCTCCCAAACTCCATTGTGTATCACTTCGGTTTTCAGCATTTTCCATTATATTTCCCATCTCATCCAGAATCTGTCTGCCTTCGAACCGAACCCAAACCCGTGAAAATCGAAGCCGTATCCATCTACTTGTGTCAAACCTATAAAAAGTGCTCAACGCTGCTTCAGCACTTACAAAGTTAAAGAAATCAACGTTGGAACGGTTAAGAAAAAGATTAACTTCTTCCTGAAACACAATACGTTCTGCTGCTGTTTGTAGCAACTTCGCTGTCCCGGAATGTCGCCAATCAAGTCGGCGTTCACCGTCCTCAAGTCCAGTGACTCCTAAGATGAGATTATTCAAATTGGTTTGGTAGCGACCATGTTCAATTCCGTATTCCACCTTGCCTAACATCTGTTTGGGTAATCCAAATTGAAGGCGTGTGGTCGCCTTATGGTTTGTAGAACCGATCAGCAGGAAATCCTCTCTAAGTTGAGATTCATCATCAAATCGGTGAATTCGTAGATTGTATTCTAAAACGCGCCCAAAGCGGAGACTTATCTGACGTTCAGTGTTGTTGTAGACGTTTAGTGTTCGCGTCAAACGTTGAAACTGATGGGAGGCTATGAATTCGGGTAAATCTGAAACCGGACGAAAACTCAATTCAGTTGAGGAAACATCGGTGAATGCATCAAATTCATTGAGTTTTCCTTCCTTCCCGTTGTAGTTTTCAAGTTGAGGAGCGTATTGCAGCTTGAGTCGGAGTTTATCACCCACAATCGGTAGTTCTCCGCGCAGATTTACACCTAATCTATTTATAATGCCTTCAAGTTGTGGACTTTCTTGCCCAGCAAGGCTGCTGGTGTAAGGATCAACGCTTAGTCCAAGTTCAATATGGTTGTTAAAGGTGTTGGAAATGTGCGCGTCAATTATCAGTTTTGCGGGATCTGTTTTAGGTGGTTCAGGTTCAAGTAGTAGTTCCTGCCCGAATTCACTCTGAAATTGTGCCAAGGCGAATTGGAATCCTCCTGCTAATATAAAACAACAGATGAACACACTTATCCAAAAAGAGAGTTTTATTTTTTTCACACCTACTCCGATTTTTGTGAGAAAAAGTGTTTTTGTTCGAAACTAACTTTTCCTATCATTTTTCTGTTTAAGTCTTGTTGATTCACAATCTAATTCAGGGTGTTTATGTCGGTGTATGGCATAAACACCACGGTCTGGTTCGCATAGTCTTATGAAGCGAAGCGTTCCAATAATGCCGAGTTCATCAGTAAGAAATTCCAAACCAAGGCTGAAAAGGTCTTGATCAGGAATCTTTTGGGCACGTTTCTCTAAATGTTTGCCGTTTCTGGTAATTTCCGTTTTCAATTTGGATATGCGGTTACGCCCTGCTTTATCTTCTTTATTAGACTGTTTAATCTGACTTACGAGAGTATCCATATCTGGTAGACTATCTAACCATTCATGTCGTTTACTTGTGTAATCACCTGTAGGCGGCTCAATCTGAGTAAGAAATCGGATTGTAGCAGGTGGGCCAAGTTTTTTTACAAGAGTGTCAATACCGAGATGATAAATCTTATCGTCTGTCATTTTTATTCATTTCCTGTAACCACTCATGGGGATTGTCAATGTGAATAGACAATTCGGAACTACACCTTTTAGCAATTCTGATCAGTTTGTCATCTGTGGTGAGAAAGACATCTACATTGATGCTTTCTGCACAAGCAATATGTAAAGCATCCATTCGCTTAAACCCCAATGATTCAAGATATTTCGCTCTTGATATTTCATTTTTGTTAACGATCACGTTTTGATATATATGATTTAGACGGGATTGAGCTTGAAGTAGTTTGCTTTGAATCGCAATGTTTTTGACTTCAAATGCTAATACCTCACTTCCAAACCAAAACCATTGTTTCATTAGACATCTTTGGAGAATAGTCTCAACCGCTTGCGCTTCCAACCGGATCCGAGCATGAGTTGGACTATCGTCAAGACGGCACAAACAACATGTATCAAAATATATTTTCAAGTTCTAAAAACTTCTCCTCATCCAGTACATTCCGACTTTTCACGTTATAGCAGATATTCTTTAGATTACCAAAAATATAATGCCTGGACCAATGTTTCATGTATCTTTACTCAATCATGCCGTCCTGTGGACTTGAAGCAGTGGCATAGAGTTTTCGAGGGATGCGTCCAGCTGAGTAAGCAGCTCTACCTGCTTCAACTGCTTTTTTCATTGCTTCTGCCATCAGTACAGGACGGTGTGCCTTCGCAACAGCCGTATTTAGCAGAACACCATCACATCCCAACTCCATCGCAATCGCCGCATCGGAGGCGGTGCCAACCCCAGCATCCACAATAAGAGGCACTTTCACCAAATCTCGGATTATCTGAATGTTATACGGATTACGAATCCCCATTCCTGAGCCTATCGGCGCGCCTAACGGCATCACGGCAGCACAGCCAATATCTTCTAATTTCTTACAAGTGATCGGATCGTCGTTACAATACGGTAGCACGGTAAACCCCTCTTTTACAAGCGTTTCCGCAGCACTAAGCAGCTGCTCTACATCGGGAAACAACGTCTGTTCATCACCGATAACCTCTAATTTGATGAGTGATGTTTCGAGTGCTTCACGTGCAAGCTGCGCTGTTAGTATAGCGTCCTTCGCTGTGAAACAACCCGCAGTATTCGGAAGAATTGTCATGCCGCGTTCACGCAAAAGTGCAAATAGATTTTCACCTGATGTATCCGTAAACTTAACGCGTCGCATTGATACCGTAGCGATTTCGGCACCGCTCGCTGCAATTGCTTTCATCATGAGATGAAAATTCGGGTATCCTGCTGTTCCAATTAGAAGTCTTGATGTATATGTTTGATCTGCGATTTTGAGTTCTTGCATTTATTCTTTGTCCCAAGTCTATTTCTTGTAAAATACTACACCAACACGTTCAATCTGTTCAACCATATCAGGGTTACGGATATTCTTGAAGATAGATAGTTCAATGGTATAGGGCAGCAATTGATCGTCCAAGTCATTTGCTATCTTGGAAAGGATAGTATGTGTCAGTGAGTCCCCGCCGTGAAGTGTCAAGTCAATATCGGAACCGTTTTTATAATCACCTCTGGCGCGAGAACCGTACAACACCACTTCTTCTATCTGCGGATATTGAACAAAAACATCATGGATTTTTTGAAGTGTCTGCTGAGACAAACCGTATTTCATTTTAAGAGTTCTCTTCCCTTTTCAGTTGTTGTAATCGGACAAGCAACCCTTCAAATTCTGCGAAGTAAGTGTTGCGAATAGTCAGAACGACCTGCGCTGCAGTTTCTTCATCATAAGTATGTGAGGTTAAATTACGTTTATCAACCATGTCCATCCAGACTTCACCGTTTTCAATCAACTCGTTCCTAAAAGCCGCCCGTGTTGTATCACGAGAACCATATAGATTTACCATGCCCTGGGTTTCAAGGAAGTTTTTCAGAGTTTTCCAAGCAAGTTCATGCGTATATTCAAAACCCTGTATTAATCCTTGCGCTTCCAAATCTGAGAGTTCCCGCTGTTCTGCAAGCTTAACAGCTGCTCTTAATCGGTCCAAAGCCCTCTCAAAACTATTTGCGCGTTGAATCCAACGAACATCTTGGCTATCCATAGTATTTACCTCAAATTTACCCATGCATATTCAAATTTAGTATAACACCTCCAATCCTCTTTATCAAGGTTATACTTATAGTCTCATTCTCTATTGTGGCATTATAAAGTGCCGCATTTTACCACTATCCGCCCTGAACAGCACGTATAATCTCAACTTCGCTATCCTCGCATAGTTTAGTCTCTTGCCACTTCGATTTCGGAATAACTTCTCTGTTCACAGCAACTGCAATACCTGATTGATCCGGATTCAGTTCTAAATCAATTAGCAACTCGTAAATATTCAGATTGGGGCGTACTTCTTTGTCTTCGGCATTAACGCGTATTTTCATTTTTTTACTTTAGTTACGGCACACGGAGTGTGCCTACTACCTTAAAAACCTGTTTAACTGAAACGGGATGATTGTCTTTGGCGTCTCACTGGTCAGAATCAGTTTAGTGATTTCATAAGCCGTGATGGGCGTAAACAGAATACCGCTCCGATAATGTCCTGTGGCGTATATGAGATTTTCAATAGGTGTTTTGCCAAGTATGGGAGCATTGTCTCTGCTACCGGGACGTAATCCTGTCCATGTTTCCAAAATAGGCAACTCATAAACACCTGGCACTACTTCCCACGCACCACGGAGCAATTCAAACATTCCACCAACGGTTAATCGGATGTCAAATCCCATCTCTTCACTCGTGGCACCAACGATGAGTCTCCCATCGGACCGTGGCACCAGATATACCGATGTTGGATATCTGGCTCTGACAGTGCGGATGACAGTTTTTATATCAATACCTTCTTCCATCTGCAACGCTAACATCTGTCCTTTGACGGGACGGACCGGCGGAATAATTGCATCTGGTAAACCGTCAATCTGTGCTGACCAACACCCTGCTGAGAGGACAACCACGTCAGTTTCATGGAAACCGTCCTGCGTCTGCACACCGGTTACAATACCGTTTTCTACGACAATTTTTTCAATTGCACTATTCTCATGCAATACGCCACCAGATGTCTTATAAGCATGTTGGAGTGCCTCAACCATCAACCTATTGTCAACCTGATAGTCAGTTGCACAGTAAATCGCAGCGGTGACGCGGGGCGAGAGCGCAGGTTCAATTTCGCGTGCATCTCGCCCCGACAGCCAATTTACATCCAAACCTAATTCTTGTTGTGCAGCAAACAGATGGCGGAGTTGATCGGTATCGTCCGCCTCTAATCCGACAATAAGCGTGCCTTCCACCCGATAACCGATGGACATTTGTGCATCAGCTTCTAACTCTTCAACCCATTGTGGATAGAGCGCTAAACTTTTGCTCCCTAATGTTAGCAATTCGGGTTCTTCAGTATGTGCTTCAGCAAGCGGGGCAAGCATTCCAGCGGCAGCCCATGAGGCTGCGCGTCCTGCTCGGTCTCGTTCATAGATGGTAACAGAAGCACCTGATTTTTCAAGCTGCCACCCGATACCAAGCCCAATCACACCGCCACCGATGATGATTACGTTTTTATTTGCCATTCACGTTACGGGAAGAAGATTTTTCTTCTAATAAATTGACGAAAAGGTCTTCTGCCTTGACAGCTTTGGAGATTAACCCTTTTTCAAGTGCAAATTTCGTAAATGCATCCCACTTTTCTTTTGACTGCACTTGTGTCGTTGCGAATAAATCCAATGTATCCCGAAAAGCAAGTTTTTCTAATTCTTTGGATGCCTTAGGGTTCGCTTGAAAAAAGAGTTGGAGAGCCTTTTCAGGATTCTTTTTCGTGAATTGAATTGCTTCCTGAATTGCCATCATTAGTTTTTTAGCAGTTTCAGGATGTTCTTTCAGATAAGTGTCGTTAGTGATAATCACTAACTCGTAATAGTCTGGAATCCCATGTTTCTCAAGTGCGAAGTAATCGGCTTCTGCACCTTCAAGTTTCAATAGGTTAATTTCATAATTCCGAAAGGGTCCGATGACTGCATCAATCTGTCCGCTCATGAGCGGTGCCACAATATTCGTCCCGACATTTATCAATTCATAATCATCTTTTGTTAGTCCGGCGTTCGCAGCAATGGCATTAAACAGAAGGACATCCAGCGGCGCGACCGTGTATCCGATCTTCTTTCCTTTGAAATCAGCTGGGGTTTTAATTCCCGACTTCTTAAGAAAACTAATCGTGTTGAGCGGGTGCTCCACAAGCAGCCCAATTGATTTGACTGGTAATTCTTCTTCACTTGCACGTGCAATCGTCACACTCTGTTGATAGCTAACAGCAAACGGATATTTTCCTGCTGCTACAAGTTTAAGTGGCGCATCCGGATCGTTTCCCCAAAGTAATTCTACTTTTAATCCATGTTTAGCAAAAATTTTGCTCTCTTGTGCAACATAAAGTGGAACATGATCTACATTCTGCTCCCAATCAAGGAGCAATGTGACTTCTCGCATTTCAGATTTCTGATGGCTATCTGAGTAACTGTTGATGTGCCCTGTTAAAATGATACCACAACTAATGAGAGACATTAAGCAAATTACTGTTTTCATGAGATTTTCCTCTCCTTTGTTCGATTTGTTTCTAATTCATCTACCGAACATCTGAAATTTTATTTTGATGCTGTCGCCACGGCATTGCCAATCGTTCCAGCAACGTCATCAGTGTAAAAAGGCCTACGCCTAAAAATGCAAGGCAGAAAATTGCAGCGAATACGAGTGAAATCTGTAATTTCCCATTCGCATACAACATGAGAAAACCAAGCCCTGCACTTGATCCAATCCATTCACCGATCACTGCCCCAATCGTTGAAATTGATATGCCAATTTTCGCACCAGAAAAAATAAATGGCAGTGCTGACGGAAGACGCACTTTCCATAAAATCTGCCACCGACTTGCCCGTAAAATCCTAAATAGATTCACCGTATCCGGATCGGATGACTTTAAACCGTCCAACGTATTCAGCACAATTGCGAAAAACACGATTATCGCCGCCATAACAACTTTTGATGCGATCCCAAAACCGAACCAAAGCACTAAAAGTGGTGCAATTGCAAACACAGGCACCGTTTGTGAACCAATGACGTACGGATAAAACGCTTTCTCAAGCACCGGGAACTCAAACATCAGCACGGCTAATGGAATGCCAACGCTAATGGCAAGAGCAAATCCATAAAGCATTTCCTGAAATGTCACGAGTGTATGCTTCAGCAATTGATCACGTTCTGTAACAAGCGTCACAACAATCTTGGAAGGTGGCGGTAAAATATAGTGTGGTATTTCCAATTCGTGTACAGTTCTCTCCCATATCACTAACACAGCCAATAAAATAACTACAGGTAAGACCAAATTGAGAAATATCCGCATCTGTTCATCGGCAGCAAAAAAGCCATCTTCCATTTTCGGTATACAGAACATGCCAATGGTTATATCCACAAGCTTGGCAGCACCAAAAGGAAGTGGCTGAGTCCCTCATTACAAGAGGCGCGCGATTTCGCTTATGTATTCCCTACGCTGGCATGACCCAGATCAGGTTCAAAGGGTGTTTTCTCAGCTCTTAATGTTAAGTAAGAGCACCCCACATTTTTCTATATATTATTATACATTATTCTCTACTTTAATGCAAGTTTTGTGACTCAACAATGTTCTGTTAATCCATTACTGCCTTGTCAACATATTATTGTAGGTCGCGATTCGGAGATCGCTCCTACTGAAATGTCCTTTCTTGTAGGAGGAAACTCCGGGGAATACCAAAAGGCATTCATACCGTTGATTTGGATTCCCGACTACATTCAAGCACCATTAATTAACACTTGACTAAGCACTAACACGTGTTCATATTTTCAAGTGTGGTTACGCACACGGTGGGAGAAAACGCGTAACTCTCCTAAATGCCCTGCTCTTTTGAAAACCTGTCCAAATGAAACGGGGCGATTGTCTCCGAAGTCTCATCTGTCAAAACCAGTTTGGAAATCTCGTAAGCTGTAATGGGTGTGAGTAAGATGCCGTTGCGATAGTGCCCTGTTGCGTATATAAGATTCTCGACAGGGGTTTTACCGAGTATGGGAGCATTGTCGCTGCTACCGGGACGTAAACCTGTCCAAGTTTCGATCAGTGGCAGTTCATAAACACCCGGCACAGCTTCAAACGCACCGTGGAGGAGTTCATATATACCGCCAACGATCAGATCCGTGTCAAACCCCAGCTCTTCGGTTGTTGCACCGACGACAAGTCTACCATCGGTTCTCGGCACTAAATATACAGGCATCGGATACCTCGCCTTGACGGTGCGGATGACGTTTTTGATCATAATGTCCTCTCGCATTTGCAACGCCAACATTTGTCCCTTCACGGGACGCACGGGAGGGATAATAGAATTCGGTAATCCGTTGATCTGCCCAGACCAGCATCCAGCGGCGAGAATACACACATCTGCGCCTTGAAAACCGTCTTGTGTTTGAACACCAGTTGCGGTTCCATTTTCTATGACAACTCTTTCAACAGTGCTATTTTGATGCAACACACCGCCGCGCGACTCATAGGCACGCTGGAGTGCCTGGACCATCAATCGGTTATCGACCTGATGATCAGTTTCACAACGAATAGCTGCGGTCACATAAGGTGAGAGTGCACTTTCAATTTCACGTGCTTCTTGTCCGCTCAACCATTCGACATTCAGCCCTAAATCCTTATATAAGGTAAAAGCATGCTTGAGTTGATATGAATCATCAGGTTGAATTCCTATAATGAGCGTGCCTTCTGCTCGGTAACCGATTGGCATTTCTGTTTCTGTTTCTAACTCATCAACCCATTCTGGGTAGCGTGCTAAACTTTGATTGCTGAGTTTGAGCAGGTCGAGTTCGTCGATATGTGCTTCAGCAATTGGACCGAGCATACCACCGGCTGCCCAAGAGGCACCGCGTCCGGCTTGTCCGCTCTCATGAATGGTGACAGCGGCACCCGCTTTCGCCAGCTGCCACCCGATACCAAGTCCAATCACACCGCCACCAATGATGAGAATCTTCTTATTTTTCATTATTCCCCTTTTCTAATAGATTAGTAAATCAATTTTGCTTTGACTGTATTAAAAATCAATCCTTTTTGATGGGTGAATTTTGCGAAGGCAGCCCATTGTTCTTCGGATCAGGATTGAAAGGTGTTTTCTCAGCTCCTAAGCAGGTAAGAGCATCCATAATGTTTTCAAGTATTATAGTACCATTTCTAATAATGATATTACATTATTGCATAAATTGGTCGTAAGAATGCAACATTCTCTTCTGTAGGAGCGACCAGGAGGTCGCTCCTACAAAGAAACTCAAAAATCGGAATGAAACTTTGTCAATTAGAAATGGTATAACCTATTCTCTATGTTTAACAAGCAAGTTTTGGAAACACAACAATTTCCATTTTCGACTTAGTCCACCGGCATCGCTCGCGCTGGGATTTCCACACCTTGTTCACTCCAAAATTTGTAGGCACCGCTATGAAGCGGAATTACAAACGCTCTCGGTGCATTTTCAATCGTCATATCTGCTGCCGCTTGATTTGTTTGCAGCATTGTTTGATGTCCTTCTGGAGCATAAACATGTTTTAGGATGGCATAAATAGTCTCTTCTGGTATTGCTTTGTTAGCTATCAGAACTGTCGGCATCAAAATTGTCTTTACTGGCTCAACTTTTCCTTCATAAGCACCCTCTGGCAAGCTGCCCGAAAAATAAAAAGGATATTTTTCATAGAAACCGTACTTTTTAGCAGGCGTATCAAGATCAAGCATTCGGATGGATTTAATCGCTGTCAACTCAATTATTGCACTGTTCGGAACACTCACCAGCCATAAAAATCCTTTCACCTGTCCATCTTGAAGTTCTTGAGCACCTGCTGTCCCACCTCTATATATTGGCTTGAAGTTGTCCCAAATACCTGCTGATCTTGCAAGACGTTCTAACGTTTGGGCAGTTCCGGACCCAGGTGCTCCGCAGGCTATCTTCTTTCCAACGATGTCCTCAAACTTATGGACATTGCTATTCTCAAGCGTTGAGAATTGTCCATAAGCAAAATAAAGCAGCGTCACCATTCGGATATTTGTTTTTGCCCCCTCCTCAGCGAAAATCTCTTGTCCATGATAACCGAGTGAACTCTCAGAAGCGAAAACGACCCCGAGTGTATTTGGCTCCTTGTTGACACGGCGTGTATTTTCAATTGATCCAGCAGAAGCAACAACTGATATTTTTAGATCAAGTTCACTGTGTTTGACAATTTGATCGATGCCTCCAGCAAATTGTGAAAAACTTCCGCCAATGACACCTCCATAAATTCTAAGCCATTTCTTGTTCTGTTTATCACCGCAGCCAGAGAAGATTAACCCAATGAAAATAATATATATCCATAGATGTAAAAAATGGTGTATGTTTTTTCGCATAACATTCCTTTTTTATTTTGGATAAATTGAAAAAAATAATATCACATGTTCTGAGATATTTCAAGTTAATTGAATCCTTTCGTAATAACACACCAAGCACTAATTGTATTAGGTTATCAATTCAAATCCAAAACTAAATATCCCAGAACAGACACGATTTTTCTTGATATACATTCCGAAAGTTGATAAACTAATAGCAATGATAGTATTTTTTTCAACAAAGAGGTAAAACGGTGAAACGTTTCATTTCAATTTTATTTTTGATGGGACTTGGTGTATATTTTGCCGCTGTTTCCCTTAGTGATGCGTCTACGATTACTACTGATGCGTCCACGACTACGACTGATACGACTACGACTGCACCACATCCTTCAACAAAACGTGTCGCAGTTCTGTATTTTGAAGATAACAGTCGTTTTGATTCGTCAACAGGATGTGGCTGTGTGCCAAACTTCATCGGAAAAATTTTCGGTACTAAGAAAAAGTGGGATTTAGAGGCAGGTTTCCGTACACTGCTCAACCGCAAACTTGCTGAAACGACTGTGTACCAACCGGTGTCGCGCGATGAACTGCTGGATGCAATGGCTCAGATGGCACTTTCTCGCCACAATTTGAAAAAACTTGATAAAGAACAACGTGCTACACTTGCCAAACTTCTAAACGCTGATGTTCTTGTAATGGGGGAAATCAAGAAATTCAGTCAGGCACGAATGAAAGCTAATGCCTCGCGCACCTTAAGAGAAGGCGGCAGAGAAGGAAAAGCCGTTCCTGCCACAACAAGTTATAAGACTGGTGTTGCAGTGATGGGTCACCGCTATCGTGCGAATATAAAACTGAACTTGAAATTTTATGAAGCATCCGGAAGTGAAATTGCTACTGTACCGATCGAAGTCGCTCGCAGCCACGTTCTCGCTGGCACGCGAGTCTCTGGATTAGAAGCGACTGTTACTGAATCTGGTACGAATCTACGATTTGGACAAACTTCAGAGCAGCATGGTTGGAACTCACGTCCAATTGTTAATCCGAAAGAACTCAATAAAATTCCATTCGGGACACCTAAATATGACAAAACACTTCTTGGTATAGTAACAAACGATGTACTCATTAAGGGTGTGCTGGCACTCCGAGATAACTATGGTCCAAATTTTTTAACGCCATGGGATACTCCCGTTGAGAATAACGAACAAGAGAAAAAAGTAGATGACGAAGCACTCAAACGACCAATTAAAATTACGTATGTTGAAAGTGAAAATCCGGATATGATTTACATTAATGCTGGTTCAGCCAGAGACTTAGCCATAAATCAGAAGTTTGATGTTTATACTGATGGTAAACCAATTCGTGATATTGACACTGGTGAAATTCTTGATTATATACCAAAGAAAATAGCAACTGTCGCTGTTGTGGAAATTCGCAATGACAGACTTTCAGTTGTTAAGATTGTTGAAAAGACAAGTGAAATAAAAAAAGGCGACTTACTTAAATCGATCCCTACAGAAGAAGTTACTAAGGAACAATAAGGTTGGAGGAATTATTGATGAATTGCAAAATCAGTCAATGTGTGTATAGACAGAAGAATGCATTGATAAGCACGTTGTTGCCTCTTTTCATTATCCTGATATGTTGTGGAACGATGTTATTCGGCTGTGCAGACTCTTCAGATAAGAAAATTAAAATTGGTTTATCTATGGACTCATTGCGTGTCGAACGGTGGCAAAAAGATCGAGATATTTTTGTAGCGGAAGCCAAAAAACTGGGCGCTGAGGTGATTGTGCAATCTGCTGATGGAGACCCTGTCAAACAGAATGAACAAGCAGAAAACATGATTACACAAGGTGTAGATGTCCTCGTTGTAATTCCCAAAGATAGTATTGCCTCCTCTCAAATTGTAAAAGCCGCCCATGAGGAGGGAATCAAAGTTATTGCTTATGATCGCTTAATCAGTGAGAGCGAACCGGACCTCTACATCTCATTTGATAATAAGCAGGTAGGTTATTTGCAAGCCGAGTATCTACTTCGTAAAAAGCCCAAGGGAAATTACTTCCTACTTGGTGGTGACCCAGGCGACAATAACGCACACCTCCTACGGGAGGGACAACTTCGCGCATTGCAACCCGCAATTGATAACGGTGATATTCAGTTAGTCGCGGAAGGAAAGCATTGGGCAGTTGGCTGGGATCCCCTGGATGCACTTAACAAAGCAGAACAGGTCTTAACGAAAACGAACAACCAAATCGATGCTGTTGTTGCTTCCAATGACGGGACCGCAGGCGGCGTTGTTCAAGCACTTGAAGGACAAAATCTCGCGGGAAGCGTTCTCGTTTCTGGGCAAGATGCCGACATCGAGGCATGCCAACGGATTGTCAAAGGCACACAAACGATGACGGTATACAAACCTATCCGCTTAATTGCAACAGAAGCCGCACAGGCTGCAGTCGCACTCGCAAAGGGAGAGACTCTCGAAAAAGCAAATCAGACTGTTAATAACGGCAAAATTGATGTGCCATCCATCATTCTTACACCGATCCAAGTTGACAAAGATAATCTTGATGAGGTTGTTATTAAAGACGGATTTCACTCACGGGAAGATGTTTATAAAACGGAATGATGCAGGAATCACATACATAAAAATAATCGCAATTAGTAGTTTTGGGATTAGTTAATTTTGTTTTCACATATTTTTGTTGCGGGATGGTTAATATATTTTGTGTATATTTCCGCTTGAAAATATATTTTGTTGGATTGTATAATGGAGGCAGATGATTTACACGACTGAACAAAATTTTAGGAGAAGTAATCATCTGCCTCTTATTTAGCAAAACATATAAATACAACTATAGGAGCACTGACAGCATTTTTGATATGTTGTTCAATAAGAATATAAAATGAAAGTTCAACCTTCGTATGGAAGAAAATCTTCAGAAATTTTGAAAGAAGTAGAACAGTTACCACCTGAAAAAGTAGAAGAATATTGGAAAGAATTACATAGAGTTAATCGGGAGAATCCTCCATTAGTTTCAATACCTGATTCAAATTCTTGTGAACAGTCTGAAATTGAACAAAAAGAGTAGTTGCCAAATCTATTTTTTGTTCGGCTTTTTTGAGAGTTAGTTCTGTAACAGGTTCTTCTAATATATTTGCAGCGTCTAAAAGATATAATCTTATTTTCTCTTGCACCTTTTTGCTTGCATCTGAACCTTTGAAATTGAATATTGGCAATTTAGTTGGTTCTTTTTTACTATTTTGACACATTATTTTCTCCTTTGTGAGTGAGTTCATAAATTGATAGGGACTACGCCAAGCGACGTGGCTCACATTCCCTATCTAACAATGTTAAAGTTAAGTATACTATAAAAAATCAAAAGTGTCAAAAGTTAACGTCCTTCCATCAATCCCATCTTACATTTATATCACCTCAATTTTAGTCGTGCCCATTGTGTTGTAAGTTTGCCTTTAGGGTGTATAGCAAGGTTATTGTCTTGCTTTTCCTCATCATTTGGTAAGCAGTTTGGACAAGGTTTTATTTCAGGGGTTTCGCCTTCATCTTCTTTCTCTATTGTGATAAGGTCATCAGCAGGAATGTTTTCAGGGTTTTTGTTAATAATGACGGGGTTGGGGTCATGTTCTTTTTCAGGAATGGTGATATTCCTTATATCTTTTACGATATGATTGCCGTTTATATCCATAATTTGAAACCACACATCATCACCATTTTTTAGCCAATGTCGAGAAACTTCTATTTCAGCAACATCGCTGTTACCTTCAAGAGGACTACTACCGATTGCGAATGCACCCGCGTTCCGACACATTTGTACATGATATAATCCGCTGTTACTACGCACGACAGCTTTGAATAAAATTTTGAAAGCACTTATACGTTTAGCCCCAACATAAACAAGAAATTCAGGTATATCTGTTCTGATGTGTGTGTCATTGAAAAAGTGATGCCTATCTAACCATCTTGTTTCGTAATCCAATAATATGTCATTGCCTGGTCCCATCAAAGCGTTTGGAACATCTGTATGATATAATCCAAAAGCGTGCCCTAATTCGTGAGCAACTATTGAGACATTTAGTTGATTGCCCGCAATCACTGCGTTTCCGCCTGTGCGCCAACTTGTAATAGCCCAACCGATACCGAGAGCTACGTTATCAACTAAGTGTAATCCGCCCACAATGAAAATGTGTGCGGTGTCTTGTGAATTTACATTTTCCGATCTGAATTCAAAAGGAATTTCCTTTATCATTTCTTGGTATGTTTTGGCAGCATAATGCTGAATCTTATGATTGCCCTTGATTGCATGAATCACAATGTCACCATCGCCATCTTCTTCATAGTCAAATGTTTTGAATCCGTATTTGTAAAGTTCCATCTGCACACCGTAAAATTCTTGAGTTTGCCTCATTATATCTTGAAGATTATCAGGTTGTGCTGGAGCGTCCGTCGGCTGAAAATAGATAACACGAACTTTAAACTGCTCTATTGCATCAGAACTAACTGAAAATAAGATAAAAGTTAGTATAGATAGTATAATTAAACAATACTCTTTTCTTCTCATCATAGTCTCCTTGATTTTTTTTAGGGTTAGAGTTAACAACGTAGACACTCAATCCTTTCTGAAGAATTAGTAGATTCTTATTAGTTACTTGAGGAGTCTGCCATTAAATAAAAGAGAACGTAAACAAGGGTCGCCCCAGCACAACCTGTTGCAGCTTGTCGGGTTTGTCTGCCCTTGACGTTTTGTTGGTAAGTGGCTGTATAAATAGCAACGTATTCTGATGATTTACCAATCATTCTGTTTATAGGTGGTGTAGGTGTATAGATAGTCGCAATCAGTATGCCCATAGGCCCCAGAAGTCCACCTGCCCATCCCCAAGCGGTTACATCTGCTGCTTCGGCATCCTGTTGTGCATCTAACATTGCTTGTGATGCATCTGATACATGTTCAGTAGCTTGAACAACTTGCTGAAATGTTAGACTGAATAGTGTCAATATACAGATAAGAGAGATACTGCGGAATAGAACTGAATTAAGTTTCATAATAATTTTCCTTTTTTATTTCCTTTAAAAGTTAGAGAGACAAAAGCCCTTCGTTATTCGGTATAATACCATTGGAATTAAGAATATTGTCTATGATGGAGAGCAGACACAATGCCCACTCTCCTTTTAATGTCTATAGATTAGACTGTTCTGGTAATTCTATTAGATGTGCCCAAACATAAACATGTGTGGGATCCCCGATAGTTTCTTCAAGATGGTAGAATTTTAGTTGGCAAGAATAGATAGCACCATCTTCTACTACACGCTTTGTTATACTTTCGGCACAGACAAATTCTTTTAGAACGATACAAAGCGTTATTTCGCCAAAATCAGGACTTTTACCTCTTATTTGTATCACATCTACATTTCCAACTTTCGGTAGCATAGCCTTTCTAGGCCCAATATAATTCAAGCTATTTGTCAAATAAAACGAATAGAGCTGGTCATTGTCTTTAAACAAGAAGGGGTTGTTGAGTATTTGATTAAACGTAACGTTTTCAACTTTCTCCGCCGTCTCTATGACTGGTATTTGTTCCTCTGTGGGAGTTACTATCACTGAAGATTCAGGCTCATCTTCAGGGGCATCTTCAATGACATCTGCACCACAGCCAAATATAAAGATCAGAATTATTATTGACAACAAATTTTTAAACAATTTTCTTTTTATGCTTATTTCTTTAAAAACAAACATGCTGATTCTCCTATTGGTGGGATAAGGAATAGCTTGCTATCCCTTGCCAATGAAAAATCAGCATGTTTCTGTAGAAATGTCTACCAATTTCAGTGACTTGATCCTAAACAGAATTTTTGTTAGGTTCAGGCTACACGATATTTTTTTGACAAACAAATCTAATTATGCTACAATTTAAATTAGCGAGGGATAGCAAAACTATTCCTTGTGATTCAATTTGTTTGCAGGGTTTTTCTTTGCGGGATAACCCTGCAACTTCACTTATAAATGATAGTTTTAAATTGACACAATGTCAAGTAAAAATCATCTATTAAAATTTATACACGTGAGATTTCAAATTGTTACCTCAAAAATATCAATTTTTTGTAGACATCTTATGTTGACCTCTCTTTAGTCAGTTTCATACTTTCAGATATAAACTTTGCAAATATGTTATCTATATGACGATAGTTGTATTTATAACACCCTTCTGCTACATAAAGTGGTGTATATGCTACACTAAAATGATGATGGCTTCCATACCAAGCACGCTTTAATAGCCTCCAAAACCCTTCAATCGTATTCGTATGCTTTTCTCCTTCAGCGTATTGCTCTTGGTGATTGATTATCTGGTGTTTCATTTCCTTACCGATTGTGAGATACGCTTGGAATTCGTCAGTTATTAGTTCGGAGTCAGCGGTATTGACGTGCTTCTTAATGAAGTTGTAGATAACACGTCCTGTGAGTTCTGTTGCTACTTGTGCTACAACCTTACCCCCACGTTGAACTGCTCCAATAACTGCTGTCTTATCTGTGCCACGTCCACGCTTAGATGGCTTTCTATCTTCCTTTTTATTCGCTTTGCGGGGTTTACCACCGATATAAGTTTCATCTACTTCTATGATGCCTTTTAGCAACGCACCACCCTTTTTAGTCATCTCTGCTCTAATACACGTTTCCATACGCCATGCCGTTTTTTGATTCAAATCTAAATCACGAGCAAGTTGACAACTTGATAGACTTTTCTTCGCATTGAGAATAAGGCAAATCGCCATAAACCACTTTTGAAGTGGAATTTTAGCACCATGAAAAACTGTGCCACAAGTAACTTTAAATGATGCTTTACAATCATGACAATTCCAACGCCCTACACGCCCAATACCTGCTTCCTTTTTCTTTACAATGTCTGTGCTGCCACAATGAGTGCAACTTGGAGTATCACCCCATCTAATCTTTTCAAGATGTGCAATGCACGCTTCTTGATCGGGGAATCGTTTCATAACTTCTAATAAATCCATTAAAAAACTCCTAAGAAATATACATTTCAAAGGAGCTGCTTTTATGCCTTACAGTTGTATAGTATTATGATTATATTTGCTTTTATGCCTTACAATATTGTATAATAGGACGAAGATATTTAATTAGAAAAAAGCAACTCCGCTTTTCTCAATCATAGGAAGGTTGCCCCCTCCCTATTAACTTACTAATATTATACTACATTTTAACACCATTTGTCAAATTAAAAAGTGCTATAAACATAGTTATAGACTACATTTATAACACTTTTTCAAAATTAATTTTTGCCCAAAAATCAAGAATTCAAAATCCCACAACTACTAATTGCGAAAATAATAATAGTCTTGTCCATAGTCGCCGAATGCCCAGGCTTGTATTTATTGTAAGGCATTCGGTGATTATTATTTTTAATGTGTCCTCACCAACAAGTGTCTATAAGCATGTTTCAATTTTGACACACCTCCTTTCAACCATTTTTTGTGCTTTAATCAAAATATCCCACCATATTTTCATTACTTGCTTCACAATTCAGATTCAATAACCCACCGCACAGTTATTGGAATACATTAGGTAAAACTTATCAAATTGGTAACCTCCAACCTAATCATTAGCATAATGTATTTCACCAATTTTCGAAATGGCATCATTTTTGCTTACAATAAATTACAACGATTTGAAACCAAGCAAAAGATTAATCGTTTAGTATTGCAACACTTTTGTAAGAATTTAGACATTTTGACATAATAGTCAGGTGTTAGCGATAGTGTTAGCAAGAAATTGGACATAATATAAATCAAAATAGATAAATGAATTACGTTTAGTTTACAATTCTATCTACCGAAGAATTGCAAACCTTCGGCATAGACAGAAAAACTAAAATGCTTGTGTAGAGCACCTCACGTAATTTGGGTTTGCAGGAGGCAAAATTGATGTTTAATGTTATCCTTCTTGGTATCTTATGTGCCTTGATGGGAATTGGCGCTGGATACTTAATCCTCAACGCTTTTTTTGCGGGAGTCCAACATATCGCCAAGCCTCGAATTGCTAATATTAAAGAAGCAGCACAAAAAATGCTTGACAACTGACGCAGTCGCTGTTATCATATAATCTACTGCGATCAAAACAGGTAGGTAACGCGCTCCGTTACGAACTACATAGGTTTCGGAACGCGTTGCTGGACACCTGAAATACCGCTTCTACAAAGACAATCGGGTGTGCCAGATTTTGAAAGTATGCAGAATATGAAACAGCGAAAATGCAGTATCAAAATCTCCATTCTTGGAACGTCACCCCCGAAGAAGCAAAACACTTTCAAAATAAATTACGGACTCAGGTAGTCAGGACAGACCGGTTTAGAACAATCAAAACGGTCGCGGGTGTAGATATTGGATTCAAAAACAACATTGCTCTTGCATCAGTGGTAGTCCTCAACTTTCCTGATTTGCAAGTAATAGACGGTGTTGTTGCTGAAAGTCGTGTCAATTTTCCGTATATTCCTGGATTCCTTTCGTTTCGCGAAATTCCACCACTTTTGGTGGCTTTTGCACGTTTGCAAACAGAACCAGACCTTGTGATAGTAGATGGTCAAGGCATTGCACATCCAAGACGATTTGGGCTTGCATCGCACTTAGGTTTAATTTTGGATATACCGACAATTGGTTGTGCTAAATCTCGGTTGTGCGGGCAATACACTGAACCGGATACAGAAAAGGGAGCTTATACAGACCTTGTAGATAAAGACGAGATTATTGGAGCAGCTCTCCGAACGCGCACAAACGTCAGTGTTGTCTATGTATCAATCGGTCACCTTATCTCGCTTGATTCCGCACGTATGCTAACATTGGCATGTTGTCAAGGCTATCGTTTACCCGAAACTACACGATATGCACATAAAGCCGCATCTGGTAAAATACCTGAGAACGTGATATTAGTTAAGGAGGAAGAATAAATCTCTAAACATAACGTGGGAAATGCCAATATACAGGAAATAATAAAACATCACACAAAGTAAAATGTCCAAGTCCCTTAACAATTAAACTACCGTAAAATCATGGATGATAGTTATCCACTACACTGGTCGTTTGACTATAATCATGGCGCACAAAACCCTGAATTCGCGCAGGAACTGATCAAATTGCTGCATGGGTATGACACAAAATCCACAACCCATCACACAGACGCAGAAGAAGATCATTCTATAAAGCATGTTTATCAGATATTACCGAATTTCTGGCGTGGTTATCAAGGGCGGAATGTACAAGAAAATACGTTGAGTATCGGAAATGCCATTATTGAACGCCAGAAGCGCAACAATGATATTTGGAACTATAATGTCCGATACCAAAATACCACGAGTGGTGAAGATTTACGGTTTGAATTCCGTTGTCAGGATGAATGCTACCGTCCCCTCCACGGTAGTTGGCGCGTTGATGCACAAAACAGTTGTAGCGACACATATTCCAGATTGACGTGGGATGGTTATCTCACCTCAGGCGCAGAAGTTGTGCTTCGTCTTAACGGTTCTGAAATTACTGCAGGGACAGTGGACAACTCCCTCCCGCTGACATGCAATTGGGCACTTTTTGATGTTATTCCCGCACTTGCTGAAAAGATGAAAGAGTCGGGCGATGATGTAGATATTGCTTTGCTTGATGATCTTGAGCAATTTAGACCGAAAAATAGACTCGGTTTCCTTGACTCAACACAATCCCCGATTTCTCTTGATGGCTATTATCTTTACGGGACAGGTATCCTGCCATCGTATTGGTGGATTGATGCAACCGGAAACATCGTTATTGTCTCAAGTGTTTTTGAGACGTTAGTGCTTACAGAGATGACAGGGAGTTCTGTATGAGCAAACGTCCCAATATACTCTTCATTAATACCGACCAACACTCTTGGAATGCCATATCGGCTTACGGGAACCCGTATCTCCACACCCCTAATATTGACTTGCTTCATCAAAACGGAACATCTTTCAAAAAATCGTACTGTACCGATCCTGTGTGTGCTGCTGCTCGATCCAGTTGGGCAACAGGATTATATACATCCGAAACAGGTGTGCCTTTCAACGGAGGACAACTTCACACAGAAATTCCTGATATTGGGCAGGTTCTTAAGACAGGAGGTTATAGGGTCTACCATTGTGGAAAATGGCATGTTCCCGGCAGTAACGTACGCGAAAGTTTTGAAGTACTCTATTACGGAGGACACGATATCGGTGCAGGAGGTGCTGCATATTACGATTCAGCATCTACGCATGCGGTAGCAGATTTCTTAACGAATTATGATGGTAATGAGCCGTTCTATCTGCAAATCGGTTACGTTGATCCACATGACGTATGCGAATATTTACACAACCATGAGGAAAAACACATTCCAAACCCGATTGAACAGGGCATTCTGACGGAAGATGAATTGCCGCCACTGCCCGAAAACTTTGACTATGATGATCGGGAAACGGTATTACATCGTGTTTGTAGGAGAGTTGATGACGCGCTTATCCATGCACGTATCTTAAAAGCGGTTCGGAATTGGGACGAACTTCACTGGCGATATTTGAGGTGGAACTATTATAGGTTTATTGAAAAAGTTGACGCAGAGATTGGACGGACACTTTCGCTACTGCGGCAAACGTCTTTCTATGATAACACTTTAATCATCTTTAGTGCTGACCACGGTGAAGCCTGCGGAAGCCATCAGATGTTCCAGAAGTTTTCGCTTTATGAGGAGAGCGTGAGGGTTCCGTTCATCATTTCGTGCTTAGGAGATGAGATTTCTATAGGAAAAGATCGTTTTGATGATACGCATTTCGTCTCTGGTGTAGACCTATTCCCTACAATCTGTGATTACGCGGGTGTTGACCAAATTGAAGACGTACAAGGCATGAGCCTCCGTCCACTTGCAGAGGGCAAAGATGTTTCTTGGCGGGAATATGCTTACATAGAAAGCAATTATTGGGGACGCGCGATTGTCACTGACGAATATAAATACGTTACAGAATATAAACCAAAAACGATGGAGGATTTTGTGTCACCCGGCCCAGATGCCGAGCAGCTTGGACTTGCGCAGTTGTTCGACAAACACAATGATCCGTGGGAGACAGAAAACCTCGCTGATGCCCCAGAATATCAGGAAGTTATTAAGACTTGCAGAGAAAAACTTCTAACTCAAGAAAGTCAACTCAATAGACAACAGATTGTTCACCAAGGTCCGCAAAGAATTATATCAAATTGGGGGAAACGTTTGCGGGAATATTGGGAACATGGTAAAATAAAATAATAAATCAGGACTTAAAAGATGACTATATTTTCAAAACGCTTAAATCGGTTACCGCCATACATGTTTGGCAAACTCAAACAGTTAACGCATGAACGGCGGCAACAGGGAATAGATATTATTGATTTGGGGATGGGAAATCCAAATCAACCGACTCCACAACCCATTATTGATAAACTCACAGAAGCAGCACAAGAACTCCGAAATCACCGTTATTCCGCATCTCGTGGTATTTACAATCTGCGAAGGGAAGTGAGTTGGCACTATGAACGCCGTTTCGGTGTAGACATTGACCCGAATGCGGAAGCAATTGCTGTCATTGGAACTAAAGAGGGACTTGGACATCTCGCTTTAGCCCTGCTTGATGATGGTGATTTAGCGATGGTGCCTAACCCGACTTTTCCTATTCACATGTACAGCGTTGTGCTTGCAGGTGGAAGTGTTGTTAGCATCCCACTCTCTGAGGAAAACGATTTCGTTCCCTCCCTTGCAGAGATTACACGCGATATATGGCCGAGGCCAAAGGTGTTGATATTAAGTTTTCCACACAATCCGACTGGGGCAGTGGTAGGGTTGAATTTCTTTGAAGAGGTTGTCCAGTTCGCTAAACAACAAGATATGTTGGTAATCCACGATTTGGCTTATGCGGATATCGTTTTTGACGGATATAAGGCGCCAAGTTTCTTGCAGGCAAAGGGCGCAAAAGATGTTGGGGTTGAATTTATATCGCTGTCTAAATCGTATAACATGGCAGGATGGCGATGTGGATTTGCAGCGGGAAATCAGGACATCATTGAGGCACTTGCACGCATTAAAGGGTATTACGACTACGGAATTTTTCCACCCATTCAGATTGCTGCGATTATGGCACTACGCACACCTGAAGATGTGGTCATGGAAAATGCAGAGGTTTACTGGAAACGGCGTGATGTGCTTGTTGACGGGTTAAACCGAATCGGTTGGAAAGTGTCGAAACCACAAGCTTCAATGTTCGTCTGGGCACCGATTCCTGAAGCATGGAAGCATCTCAGCTCTTTAGACTTTTCAATGAAACTTCTAAATGAAGCGGAGGTCTGTGTTTCACCGGGGGCAGGTTTTGGACACAACGGTGAAGGTTATATCCGCATCGCGCTTGTGGAAAATGAGGATCGGATTCGGCAAGCAGTACGGCAAATTCGGCGGGCGTTGTTCACTTAATTGTGAGGAGAATGTACGGTGAAAGGAAAAATTCTTGATTTTTCTGTTCAGACTAACTCTGGTGCCATATCAGGAGACGATGGCGAACGATACAATTTTACCGGCGCTGATTGGAAAAGTGAGCGTCCCCCAACACGTGGCATGTCCGTTGATTTTGCTACCGAAGACCATCAAGCCAAGGAAATCTACATAGCTGTTGGTGGGTCGACTTTAGGAGAAAAAGATAAGATTCTCGCAGGACTTCTTGCTATTTTCTTGGGAGCATTCGGTATCCACAAATTCTATCTTGGTTACAAGAAAGCAGGTATTATTTTATTAGTAATTAATACCGCTGGACTTATGATAACCGTGTTTCTTCTATTCATCCCAAATTTCATAGTTTGTGTAATAGGAGTTATTGAAGGAATCTTGTATTTGGTAAAGACTGATGAAGAATTTGAACAGATTTATGTCGTCGGCAATAGAGAATGGTTTTGAAGCATAAAACGGTAAGAAAAATGGTTTGATAGGCACAGCTCGTTTCCGCGCCTATCGGTGAAATATCCTATCTCTTATTCCAATCCCCACTGCTTCTTCGCTTCTTCAAAAGAGATTTTTTGGCTTCCTGTGTGCGAAATCGGGTTTTTTCCGACCCACCGCTCATCAATTGGATGTTCTGCTGGCTGGAATCGTATGTCACAACTGATGCGCCACCGATCTGATAAATTCTTCGTAGAGGTGTGCATTGTGTGCATGGTAAAGACAATCACATCACCCATCTCAAAATCCGCTGTCTGCCACTCCCCACCGTATTTTTCACTGATTTCCATTGGATCACGTCCGAAATGCCCTGGTGTACCGTCTTTATCCACATCAGTTTTGCCGTAAGTGTCGCGAATACGCGCAAAACTATCCAGATTGTGTGAGCCAACAAGCACAGTAAGTGTTCCCATCGTTGCAGGCACATCACCAAATGGTACCCAGCAGGTATGTAATTGCTTTGATCCTCTGCCCATATAGACAAAATCAAAATGCGGTCCAGACCAACCATCAGGACGAACAAATCGGAGCCATTTGTAATCAAATGTGCGGGTATCGCCACTAAAGAAGTTTCGGAAGAAGGTGAAGAGTTCATCCCCTTCCAAAACGGACAACACATCGGGATGATGTGTAACTGCTGGCGCGCCCATCGTCCGTCCCGGACTGCCTTCGCCTGCGATTGCTTCCATTATATCGGTTCCATCTTTGAATACGTTATCCTTCCCATTTCCTTCGGCATATTCAAGAATAGCACGCCGTGCAGCGATTACTTTGTCCTTGTCAATCAAGCCGCGAGCGAGTAGATACCCATCTTCCGCTATCTGATTATGCAAGCCTTCCGCCGAATCCAGTACGGCGTTGCAGTCCCGAAGCACACCGAGGTGCGTCCCTGGAAATGTGACTTCGTGATCTCCCACAAATACGGTTTCAGCCATTATTTTCCTCCGACAATAATTGTCTCTTGTGTAATGCGTTGAATTAGTTGTGCTACTTCGGAATCTTTGATGATATTGATTTGGCATTTTGTATTTTAACAAAAGTTGGCAATTAGTGCAAGAGGATAACAGAAAATTTGCGTTGACATGATGGTAAACGTATTATAGAATGCCGGATAAATACTTTCAGGACATTCCTATGGAACACTATTTAAAAATCCAAAAACCTGAACTGGGATACACTTTTGAGTTTGAAATTGATCAGCTTCCTCAAATGTCCGAATGCTTAGAGGCACACGGCTTTGCGATTATCAAAGATGTGCTACCTGATGCGTTGGTTGATAGTTTGAAACAAGCCGTTTTTAATGGTACAGACCCAAACAGAGGATTAGAGCATGGACAGAGTCGCACCCGACATGCTTGGATAGAATCTGGTGCAGGTGCATGGCAACTACTGGAATATGAACCGTTTATGAAAATCCATCGGCACCTGATTGGGGCAGATGAACTGACTGTACATCGCTCTGCAGCTATTATCCGGATGCCAGGGTCTCATCCTGTTGCATGGCATACCGATTGGTGTGGGTTTTCGACGGATGCACCGAAAAATTCTGGTGATGTGTTGAACCGAGGAATGTGGCCATCAGGCAAATGGTTTTACATAACCGGTTCACGTCCGGAACATGGCGGCTTGTGCGTGATTTCGGATTCTCACGTGGAAAATTGGGAGGGGCCAGAAGGGTTCAATCTAACACCAGATAAACGTTCATTTTACAAAATAGGTGGAGAAGAGAAGGCTTATGCGGATTTTGATGTTCCAGGATGTGTACCGCTCTTCACGAATCCCGGTGATATGATTGTGTTTGCGCATCGCACATACCATGCTGCATTTCCAAACCAGATTGACGAAATTCGGTTGTCGTGCGCTATCGGTTTTCGTGACCGAAGACATCACATTGATATTCCGTGGGAGATTCCGGATATAGGCAAGCAGTTCTTAGCAGATTTACCACCGCATTTGCACCAGTATACACACGGATATACCAGCATTGATACGGCTTGGCGGGGATAGAAATTTATTGTGTTGGATAAGTAAAAAGTTGACGGGGCACTTCTGGAGGTGCTCCAATTTGTAGCCAAGTAATAGGTTGTTCTTCCATTGTTCGTTCAGGATTTACCCAGATGATGTCTCTAATTTCACTAACCTGCTGGGTGGCTCGCGCAAAAAGTTCACGAACGGTTTCATCAAGTGAAATAATAGTTTTATCGGCTGCCAACGCCGCTCCTAAAAGGTGAAAATCTTTTAGGAGCGCGTTAATATCTTTTTCTTCGGGTGCTGTCGCTTCAATTTTTTCGTGCAAAGTCCTGTTCTGGGAAAGTTCGATATAATGGAATCTTTTTGTTGCAATCATGTTTGCTAACCATGCAGCTGCAAAATTCGATTGGTGTTCATCCCATTCTTCAGACAACTCAAGTGTCATTACAATATGATGTGGTGTTTGGTCTCGAAAGGATTCAAGAAATTCGGTGCAATTAATCGATACAAACGCGGTTGCGTCTTCGCCACCTGCAGCACGCGCAACAGAGGCATTCACCACAATTCGTTTCATATCCTTTGAACGCATATTATGTCCCTTCAATGAAACGCGATCGGGATGCCTTTATATAACGGCTCTGTGCGTTGAGACTAACATCATTAAAATCTACTGGCCACTCACCGTAAGTCCCTGCTTCATCCAAATCTACACTGTCAACTTCCGTTATACCTTCTTTGTTTCGTGAGAACCAGTGCAGCTTAACCAAATCTGGTGAAAGTTTTCCTTCTGCCACAAGCGTTTGAATCCCCAGAAGTAGGAGTGAACTGTGTGTTTCTGCGACAACGCGCACGCCACGTTTTGCTGCATCTGCTAAGACTTGTGCTAACTTGACTTGCGCGTTGGGATGTAGGTGGAGTTCTGGTTGTTCAAGATAGACTAGCTGGGACGGGCTCGCAGCAATTAGTGCTACTAAAACGGGAAGAACTTGAGATACCCCGATTCCAACGTCAGCAATGTTGACCATGTCTGTTTCGCCAGTCGTGTCATGAGGGAGACGGCCAACCTGAACTTCAATGCCTACATCACCTATTTTTTTAGTAGCAACTGCTCCAGTCAATTCAAGTGTATGTAGGGCGTTTGTAACCTTTTTCAGACGTTCATCTGCAGTTTCTTGCCATTCGTGAACGAGACTCGCTGCGTAACTATCAAACGTACCTGGATACCAAGGACTTGCGCTGCTTAGTTTATTGATACGGTCAGGATTACCTCTTATTCCAGGAAGGTGAATGGTGTTAAATATTTCATCTGTAAGATAATCAACAGCATTGAAAACAAAATAACCACCTTTAGATACCAATCGTAAAAAACACGCTGAACGCCTTACACAATCGGCATCCTCCGATAGAGAAGGTGGGGGTACTATCATCTTAATTTCTTTTGTCTTCATTTTTGGGTATAGGGTAAAACGCTCACGCGGTGGGGATTGATCAACGGTCATTTCTAATAATTCAATTTTTTTATTTTTCTTGACAAAAGTAGTCGTAACCTGCAAATAAAGATCGGGTTTGGTACATTTAATTCCGATATGGAAACGATCCGTTTTTTTTCCTTCAATTAAAGTGGATAAAAATTGTTCCGCAACAGTAAATTTAACATTTGGCCCATCAATCATTAGAGGCCCCGGATCAAAGGGCACCTCCAATGTTTGCTTTAACATCAATAACGGCTGCATGATGCTGGATTTCCCAGAACTGTTCGCACCAGCAAGGATTGTCAACGGGCGAATGTCAATTGCACATTCCTCTGCTATTGACTTGAAACCCTTTACAGCTATCTTGGTAATGCCTTCACCTTTTTTTTGGGGCATGTCAACTTACTCCCTTTAGTTCCAAAAAGGATGTTGTTTTATTGAGGTGGATGCAACACACCGTAAGGTAACCGTTCTCCCTTCAACCCAGCAAGCAAATTTTCCATTGCCATCGTTGCCATTTTCATTCGCGTTTGGATTGTAGCACTGCCGAGGTGTGGCGCTATAAGCAGATTGTCTAAATCAAGAAGCGGATGGTCGGTGTTGATCGGTTCAGGTTCAGTTACGTCAAGTGCAGCACCCGCAATCTGTCCTTCCGAAAGTGCTTCATACAACGCATCGTGATCAACAACAGGGCCCCTTGCGATATTGACAAGAATAGCAGTGGGCTTCATCAATTCAAACTCATCTTTACCGATCATGTGGGTTGTCTCTTCTGTCAAAGGGACATGGAGCGTTACAAAATCGGAAACCTTAAGTAAGTGTTCCAGTTCAGCGTATTCAATGCCGAGTTCCGCTTCCCAGTCGGGTCTACGTTCACGTTTGTAATATAGCACGTTCATATCAAATGCCACAGCGCGTTTTGCAACAGCATATCCGATCCGTCCCATGCCGACAATCCCAATCGTCGCGTGATGTACATCGTATCCCCAAAGAATGTTCGGGTCGTAATAGTGCCACTGCTTGTCAACCTGAACGTGGTTATATGCTGGCACAATATTTCGTGCAGTAGCAAGCAGGAGTGCCCATGTCATATCTGCAGTTGTATCGCTGAGCACACCGGGTGTGTGTCCAAGCGCGATGCCGCGTTTTCTGGCTGCATCTTCATCAACATGGTCATAACCGACACCAACTACAGAAACAACTTTAAGGTTCGGTGAAGTGTCAAACATCTCTGCAGTGACAGGTTCATGTCCGTAAGTCATCAATCCGTCAAGCGGTGGGATTTTTTCAGCAATAGGTGGTAGAATAGCACTCGTGTGCCACATGTCAACATCGCATTCCGCTTGTATTTGGACGAGAATAGGTTCGGGAATGGGGCGAGTGATAAAAATTTTTGGGGCTGCCATGAAATGCCTCGTAGATTAGGATTTTGAATTAAAATTACAACTGCGAGGCACAGGTACCTCGCATTACACTTGTTTGGCAGTTGCGAGGCACAAGAATCTCGCATTACATTTATTGAACAATTGCGAGGTGCGGATATCTCACATAAGATATGTTGACAATTTGAATTAATTTCTCCGATAAAAAATACGGATTGGTGTGCCGTGGAATCCGAAGGTGCTACGGATATTGTTGATTAAATACGCTGTGTAAGGAGGACGGACTCTGTGCGTATTTCTACCAAAAATCAGAAATGTCGGTGGTTGCGTTTCAATCTGTGTAATATATTTCAGTGCTGGGCGTGTGCCTTTTACACGTGGGGGCGGATGTGCTGTCCGCAACTCTAACAGTAGTTCATTGAGCGCTGGAGTCGGAATACGGGTGCAATACTCGCGGTGTACCTCAAGTGCAACATCAAGAATTTTTGAAACGCGCTGTCCCGTTAAAGCAGAGACAAAAATTTTGGGAACATAGTCTAATTGTGGAACTTGAGCCTCTATTTGGGACATAAATTCACCGTGGGTTGCGTTATCCTTCTCAACAAGGTCCCACTTATTTAAAACCAAAACGGATGCCTTCCCGTTACGCGCAATAAAATTTGCTATTGTTTTATCTTGCTGCGCTAATTCTTGTGTGACATCTAATACCAATGCAGCGATGTCACTTTGGCGGATACTATGGATTGCCCGTTGGACAGTCTCAGATTCTAATTCATCTTTAATTGAAGATTTACGCCGCATTCCGGCAGTATCAACAAGCTCAAAAGGGATATTTTGGTATACAAATCGGATATTGACAGCATCTCTTGTTGTGCCAGGACGGTTGTCAACAATCATACGTTCTTCACCAAGCAGTGAATTGAGAATCGATGATTTACCGACGTTGGGACGACCAACAATAGCCATTTTTATGGGTTTGGAAGAATGTTCAGATATATCATCAACTTCAGGAAGAATCTCCACCACTTGGTCAAGCAGTTGACGGACACCTGTGTTTTGTACGCAAGAAGTCAAAACAGGTTCTTCCAAGCCGAGTCTAAAAAATTCTGCCGTTTCCATTTCAAGACTGATGCTATCTGCCTTATTGGCAACAAGGAGAATGGGTTTTCCAGACGCACGCAGTTTATCTGCAACAATGATGTCGTGAGGCATAACACCAGCTCGGACATCAACGACAAATACAACGAGTGTTGCCTCTGCTAAAGCATGGTCAACTTGCAGCTGAACGTTATCAATAAGTGGGTCATCAGGATCAACGTCCATACCTCCTGTGTCAACAATCGTAAAAGGTGTTTTGCCCCACTTTACATCTGCATAGTTACGATCGCGCGTTACACCTGGTCTATCGTTGACAACGGCAATCTGCTTAGGATGTGCAGAACTTGGACGTGCATCTGCCGTAATCCGATTAAAGAGGGATGATTTTCCTACATTGGGTCTGCCAACAATAGCGACAATAGGAAGTTGATTTTGCATTAGGGTTGCTCCTGTGCAGGTGACGCGTCCGCCCCATTTGCGGCAGATTTTGAAACGGCAACGATAGATTTTATCACAACAATAATCGGAATTGCCAGCAATACGCCCCAAAAACCAAGAATAGAAGCACCAACAATTACCGCAAACATAATGAGCAACGGATCAACATCAACAGCATTACTCATCACATTCGGAGAAATAAGGGAATTGTCAATAGTCTGAATACCGAGGATTGCCCCTAACACAAAAACACAACGGACAAGAAAACCGATAGTAAGACTGAATTCACCTGCTGCGAGTCCCATCAACATTGCAATATATGCGAATCCGCCCCCAATGAAGGGACCGAACGTAGGAATAGCATTACATAGTCCCGCTAATATGCCAACAAGTAGCGCGAAAGGCACGCCAATAATGCGATAGACGATACAAGAAATAATTGAAATAATTACGATCACAGTGAATTGCCCTTTGAGAAATTGATGCATATTCCTATCAATCTCGCGTAGGTATGCCATAGCAATTTCGCGATGCTTTTCAGGAACTAAACCGATGAAACCACGAAAATATTTGTCAAATCCTTGGCTTGCATAAACAAAAACTATGAATGCAAGGAACACTGTGGCGAGGAGACCTCCAAACTGAAACGCGATGGAACCGGCTAATCCGGACAACCACTTAACAAAAGCACCGCCGCCGGCTGTCCAGCCAGGGATTCTCTCCGTAAGATATTCCTGAAACTGTTTTACAATTGGTTCATCTCTATATGCTAAAATACCGTTTTCTTTTACAATTAAACTTTTCCAAGTCTTTGTTTCTTTAGGCCTGTAGTGGATTACGCTCTCATTGCCAGCATATAATCCTGAAGGTGCGGAAGCTAACAGAGAGATTGATTGTGGTAAACTAACAGCGTCCTTCATTTCTTTCCAATTTTTATGATCGTACCAACAGTATATCCCATTCACAGTCCCTGCACAAAGTTCTTCCGATTTATTATCCGTTGCTACAAGTACATTAATTTGTGGCACTTCTTTGTCAAAACGAAGTTCTTTCCACTGGTCGGAAGGATTCGTCCGCTTGTGAACAACAGTCCTTATTTTGTCAGGATCCTCTGGTTTTTTGGAACTTGTGTTTTGCTCAATAGATATCTGTTGTTCAAGACTTTCCTGATCTGCAGCATTCTGGAAATCATCGGTGTTTATTTTACCTTCTTGTGCCGGTTGAGAAGTAGTCTGAACAGTCTTTGCAATACTTGCGATATACATCGGGATGTCTTTACGCGCGAAATACTTCGGAACATCATCGCTTGCGCCTTTATATTTTTCAATAGAAGTGATGTGAACAATTGAACTCCCAGCAATCTTGTCACTCTTTTCGTCATCCCATGTTTCCCCAGAATCATCACTAAAAAATAGCCCTTCATTTGTTCCTACGTAAATTATATTTGAATTCCAAGAAGGTGTGTTGATAGCTTGAACAGACCGTGTATCAAATATGTTTGCATCAATTTTTGTCCATTCTAATTCTTCGGATAATGCAATTACTGATTCTTCTTTCTTTCCTATTATAACATGCCAAACTTTTCTTAGAAATCCTATGTGCGCGGTAGATTCAGGTAAATCCATCTTCTTTCCAGCGACTACCTGTACAATTTCTTTACTACATCTATAAATTCCAGAATCAGTGCCAGCATAGATATAGCCATTATTCACGGAGATTGCGCGAATTTTCTTTCCAATTATTTCACCGTTTGTTATTCCTTTTCTATCTTCGATTTTCTTTTTTTTCGTTTCTGGATCCATCACAATGTTGTAAAAGTAGATTCCGTGATCTGTCGCAAGGTAGAGTGTTTGAGCTTCTCCGGATATATCAAATGTTAATGCTGTGAATTTTTCCCCTACGACAAATGGCAGCAAAGATTCATGATAGAATTTTTGCAACCCTTTCGCCATCTGGCCTACTTGATTGCCAACGCCTATGCCAGTAAAAATTAACACACCACTGCAAACAAGAACGATCAAGACAGTTGCAATCGCACGTTGATAATACTTTTTGAATGGGAGTGCGCGCCACAGAAACCTAAAGAGATAGGCAAATCCGAAACCGAGGATGAAAGGCATCAAGACCCCAAGCATCCTGACAAACAGCCAGAGACCAATCATGATAATTTCAAGATGGACAACAAATTTAATGCCGACCCATCGGTAGATGCGGATGAGCAGCGCAATCAGCGCGATGGGAACAAGCGGATGCAATAACAGTATCTGATTTCCATTTGCATCAGAACTCGTACCATGGTAGAAGGCAAATGCTATCCATAAGGCAGCGAGTGTGACACTAATGATTGCAAGTGCCGTCTCACCAGAAATACCTGATTGTCGTGGAGTTATATCGTTTTGGGCGTTCATTTTGTATTGGGATGTTTTGAAGTCTTTCTTGTAGGGGCGCTAATGGAATCGGGCGTTTTCAAGCAAACCTACAAGGAAGATTCAACGTTTCAATTGCACGTTGAAAAGTGTTTAACAGAGTAAATTAACGCAAGGTCAACTATAGTCGTAGTAAATTTGTGCTAATAAATACGCTTATGACACTTGTTGGGTTTCACTACGCTCACCCCAGAACTGTCAACTTAAGAACAAAATCGATGCAATGGTAGGAGGGAACTCCGATTCCCGACTGACTAACGAGTCGCGATTCGGAGATCGCTCCTACAAAAGATATATTTCAAACATATCTGGCTGCTAAATTGACAGTTACTGTTCCACTACGCTCAACCTAACCTTATTCAAACCTACGTTAAACTTAAGTTGCTGGAACTTCAGCAGAATCTCCAGATTCATAAGTTTCAATGATACCTGCACCCACACTGTCACCCCAAACGTTAACGGTGGTGCGGAATCTATCAAGAAGCCAATCAATTGAGAGTATCAACGCAACCCCTTCAATCGGCAAACCAACTGCCTTTAAGACAATTACCATCGTAACGAGACCTGCTTCAGGTATCCCCGCTGCCCCTATTGCCGCGAGTGTCGCTGTCAGGACGATAATAAGTTGTTCTGCTGGTCCCATTGTTATTCCATATACTTGTGCAATAAACATAACAGCAACAGCTTCATAAAGTGCAGTGCCATCCATATTAATAGTAGCACCTAACGGCAACACGAAACTTGCTGTGCGGTTGGAGATTCCGTTTTGTTCTTCAACATTTTCCATTGTTAATGGTAGTGTGGCACTTGAGCTTGCGGTAGAGAATGCATTTAGTAATGCTGTTCCCATTCCTTTAGCATATCCAATCGGGTTCCGTCGTCCTAATAGGAATAGCAAGGTTGGTAGGACAACAAGACCGTGGAAACCGAGTGCTAAGACCACTGTCATACTGTATTTACCAACAGCTGCTAATTCTGGTAAGAATTTAGCGAAACCTTCTGCTTCACCTATTCTGCCTGCAATTAATCCAAAAATACCTACCGGTGCAAGGAGCATAATCCAGTTGACAATCTGCATCACAGCTTCATTAAAGGCGTTGAAGATAGCAATTGCGGGTTTACCTGCATCCCCAATAACTGACAAAGCAGCACCCATGATGAGTGAGAAAAAGATAAGCGGCAGAATATCCATATTCGCCATTGCCTTAAAGATATTTGATGGAATCATGCCCTGTTTATCAGTTTCTTTGTTACCCAAAAAGACTTCCATAATGGTCTGCGCCATAGTACGTTCTTGTTTGCCTTCAACCTCTGAAGCAATTGGTAGTGAAATTGCAACACCAGTACCAGATTGTTCAACTTTCAGATCGGTAAATTGGTTTTCTGCGATCATCAAAGTCTTACCAGTCTTTGTTATGATGTAGTCAATTTCACCGGACAAGTCTTGCCAATTTGCCACAGTCACTTGATTGCCTTCAATAGATTCGATTTCCCCTACCAAGTTTTGGTCAACAAGTGTGATTATAAATTTATCGGAATAGTCTTCTTTAATTTGCCCCTCTGGTAACGTTACAGTGAGATTATTCTCGCCACTCAATGTATAAGAAAGTTGAGGATATTTGTCCCCTTCTTTTGATAACTCAATCCCTTTTCCTGGGGCAATGATGTTGACAAGAATCATCCCAATGATGACAGAAATGGCAGTCGTTGCCATATAATAAAGGACGGTGCGTCCCCCAATGGAACCGAGGTTGCGGATATCACCCAAGTTTGTGATTCCTACGACCATTGAAAATATGACAAGGGGTACTACAACCATCTTCAGTAAGGTCAAGAATATGTCCCCTAAAATATGGGTATGTTTAGCAAACTCTGGAAAGAACCCTCCGACAATTGCACCGACAACAATAGCGATGACTATGCCAATAAGAAGTCCAAAGTTGCTTTCCGTATTTCCGTTACTACTCATAGTAAATTTCCTTTTGATAGGTAGAATATTTCCTACGTATTGATATTGTTACAGGATTGCTGAAATGAATAATAAATTCATGTCAATTACGACTTGTACTTATACAAGGCAATTTAGTTCTCTATATTTACTTTAATCTGTTGTGTTCCCTCTTCTGTAGGAGCGACCTCCTGGTCGCGACTTTTCGACTAAAACAGAGAAAATACCTAAAACTAAATAACCATGGTTCTTATATGTCAATATCTACGCGAATTGACAATTCTTCTAATTGTTCCTCCGTCACATTAGATGGTGCATGAGTAAGTGGACAAAGTCCCTGTTGAGATTTTGGAAACGCTATTACCTCGCGGATATTCTCCTCGTTCCGCATTAACATCACAATACGGTCAAGCCCAGGTGCGATCCCTGCATGTGGTGGTGTGCCATATTCCAGAGCATCAATGAAATAGCCGAATCGGTTTTTAACGTCTTCGGGTTTGATATTTAGAATATCAAAAATCTTTTGCTGAATATCCCACTGGTGTATTCTGACACTCCCACTACAGATTTCGTACCCGTTACACACCAGATCGTAGTGTTGACTCTGAACCTTACCAGGGTCCGTATCTAATAAAGGTAGTGTCTCTTCTGTTGCACCGGTGAACAAGTGATGAAACGGTTCGTACCTGTTCGCTTCTTCATTCCACTCAAACAGCGGGTAATCTACGATCCACAAGAAGTTGTATTGAGTTTCGTCAATCATGTTAAGTTTGCGACCAAGATGTAAGCGAAGATTGCCGAGTGCGTCCGCGACCACTTTTGGTCGGTCAGCAACAAAGAACATGATGTCGCCAGATTTTGCACCCATTCTCTTTTGTGCTATCTCAAGCTGCTCGGTTTTGAAAAATTTGACAATACCGGATGAAAATTCGTCTTCCATAACCTTAACCCAAGCTAATCCTTTTGCGCGGTAAGTCGCAACAAACTCTGTCAAATCATCAATATCTTTTCTTGAAAAATCTGCACCTCCGGGAACAGCGATGCCTTTCACCTGTCCGCCAGTAGAAAGTGCGCGTGTAAATACCTGAAAATCACAGTCTGCCATCACATCGGAGAGGTCCGTCAGTTCCATACCGAATCGCGTGTCCGGTTTATCATTGCCGAACCGTGCCATCGATTCATAGTATGGTAGTCGTAAAAAAGGCGTTTGGACAGGGATTTCGCCCGCATCCTCAAATATCCGTTTCATCAGACCTTCGGTTACCTCAAGCACATCGTCTACACCTGCGAAGGACATCTCTATATCAAGTTGCGTAAACTCAAGTTGTCTATCTGCGCGAGTATCCTCATCACGGAAACAACGTGCAATCTGAAAATAACGGTCAACCCCGCTCATCATCAGAATTTGCTTGAACTGTTGCGGTGATTGTGGCAATGCATAGAATCTTCCTGGATAATGACGACTCGGCACGAGAACATCACGTGCACCTTCTGGCGTGCTATTCATCAGAATAGGTGTCTCTATTTCAAGAAATCCCTGTTCATTCATATAGTTTCGGGCTGCAAGTGCTGCCTTGTGTCGCATTTCAAGCGTTTTCTGCATCTCTGGTCGGCGCAAATCAACAAACCGATAACGCATCCGAATATCTTCTGCTACCTCAATATCGTCTTCTACTGGAAACGGTGGTGTTTTGGCTGTATTGAGGATGTTCAGCGAATCGACAGCAACTTCAATTTCACCTGTAGCAAGTTCTGGATTAACGGTTCCCTGATAGACACTGAGACTGTCCGCTTCACGCGTTATGTCATAAGTTCTATTGTTTTCTACATCCGTGAGAAGCCAACGTTTATCATTCTCGCGAACATCAACATGAATGTCACCAGACAGTGTATATTTAGTATCCAAATCCGAAAATAAGGCTCGGAATTCAGATGACAAAGGCGTTCCATTGGAGAGTTCCGCTTGGAATGCTGCATCTGCTGTGAAGAGTAATTCACCTGGTGCTCGTTCGCGGACTGTTCCGCTGACGTGTAGGACAAACTCACTTCTGACAGCATCTGCAAGCGCGTGGGCTTTTTCGTCAATCTGTGGGTCGAAAACTACCTGTGTGATTCCCGTTCTATCGCGTAAATCTACGAAAATCACACCACCGTGATCACGGCGCCGTCTCACCCAACCATTGAGTTGGGCAGTGGTGCCTGCGTCACTCAAACGTAGATCACCACAATAATGGGTCCGTTTTAGAGAAGGTTCTTGGGACATAATAGGTCTGTATTTTCCTCCTATTTTTTTATCTGTTCAAGTTCATTTTGAATAGCTTCTTTAGCAAATTGTAAGTCTGTTGGATTTTGGGTAAAAGGTATGGCTTGATCAATGTATTTTAGGGCGTTTGTGTAATGTTCATGTCGTTTTTCGGGTTGATTCATAGCGTGATATACTCTGCCAAGTATGTAATGTGAACGCCATGAATAAGCATTTGCGTCTATGCCTTTTTGTGCGTATTTTTTTGCTTCATCCACATTCTGTAATTGCAGATGGACTCCTGCCATCGCAGCGAAAATTGGGGCGGGTAAGTTAGCATCAAGCTGTTCTAATCGTTTGTAGGTGCGAAGTGCATCTTTGTAACGTTCTTGTTCTTCATATAGCGGTCCCAAGAGAAAATATATTTCAGGTCTGCTGGGATCGCGCTTGAGTATTTTTTCAAGTTCAGCTGTAGCTTCCTTGAGTTTTCCCTGCATCTGGTATGCTATCGCCAAATTTAAGTATCCCTGAATGTCGTCTGGGTTTTGTTTTATGTTTCGTTGCGCTTCCTTTTCGAGTTGACGGAGTTCTTCTTGGAAACCTTCGTTAATAAAACCTGAGACAACGCCAAAATTATAGCGAATTGTTTCATCTTGTGAGTTAATTCTCACCGCCTCGTTCATTAAGGCACTTGCACTTTCAAGTTGTGCTGTTGGATTGGCAATCTGTGCTTTGGCATAAGCGATCTGTCCAAGAATCAATTTCTGTGTCGCATTAAAGTAGGTAGCTATCCTTTTTCGGACTGTTTTTTTCTCTTCCCATGTCGCCCCATAGTTTCTCAGAAACGGTGTAACTTGCTGGCGCAATTCTTTCATTCCAATAATATTCTGTGCTGTGGAACTCACCAAATCTTTACCTTTGAAGAACTCTAATCGAGGGCGGTCGTCAGTGTGGATAGGCCCTACACCAGCATACTCTCGGACTGCATCCGGTCCCAGCATAAATGAGTCCAGTAACGACATACCGTCTAAATCATCAGCGGCGAGCCCTTCACGAATACTCGGTATCTGGCTGCGTGCCATAAAGTCTTCGTAGTCAATGGAAAGTCGTTTATGTGTCCCGATAAGAATCACAAAATCGGGTGTATATTTATACCACAGGGTCGTTTCAGGAAAAACATGTTGAAAGGTGCGTACAATCATCTTATAGTGTGCCTCTGGTAACCGATGCAACGGCACCCACTGACACATCACACCATTCTCAGTCAAGATTCTGCTACACAACTTATAAAAGTCTTCTGTATAGATATTAGAACTTCCAGCACTCACAAGCGGATGAATGATACCGGTTGAAATCATATCATATTTGGTTTGCGTCATTAGGATATAGTTGCGTCCATCATTAACCTTATAGTTAAAAAGTCTGTTTTCAAAAATGTTACCATTAACATGTTTGAAATGTTTATGTGCTGCAGAAATCACACCTTCTGACAATTCTATTGCATCGACTTGCACACCGTGTTGTGTAATTGAGTGTGAGGTAAGTCCCATACCGAATCCCACGACAAGTGCGCGTTTCGGATCTGGGTGCAATAGCAACGGTAGATGTGCTATGACGCGATGCGAAGGGGAGTCCCACCGCGAAGCGTCAGCGGCTTGGTTTGCATCTACATAGAGGCGGTAAACACCTTCATCATCCTTCAGTGTTGTCACCGTTGCATCTATCTCCTCCTTGTAATCAACAACCTCATCGCCCGGACGTTGTGTTTTATAAATTGTGCTTTTTAAGAAGAGCGGTTGACTTAAAGTCAGTAATAAAATAACTGCTAACCCAATATTGAGTATCGGCACGGCAATGCCTATCCCTTGAAAAATAGATTTAGCTCCACTTCTTGTCTCTGTTTCACCTATTTCAGCACCTTCAGACGCACGTAATCCTTTCAGAACAAGCAGACATCCGACACCTGTGTTCAATGCGACTGCCAACACAATGCTTGGACGAATACCTAACAGTGGAATTAGCACAAACCCCGCACAAAACGCGCCCAAAATACTGCCGACTGTGTTGATAGCATAGACATTACCGATGCTTCTACCGAGTTGGCGCGCATTGCCGGTATAGATTTTGGTAACCAGTGGAAAACTTGCACCCATCAAAAATGTAGGGAGACTCATTACAACAAAGCAGGAAAAGAATGTCCAGAATCTACTATCACCGAATGTTGATTGCAGCGCGTAGGTCATTCCATATAATCTCTCAAACGCAGGCATCAGTGCAAGTGCAAAGAGTCCGATTCCGAGTTGTAAGATACCGAAGGTCGTAACTGGCTGCTTTATCCGGTCCACCCATCGCGCTAAGACCATGCTGCCTAATGCAATTCCGAACAGAAACGCAGCGAGCATCGTTGCAAATGCATAAGTCGTACTCCCAAGAAAGAATACGAGAATACGGGTCCACAACACCTCATAGGCTAAAGCACAGAAACCGGATATGCCTATCGCCCATAGAACTAATTGCCGTTTTTGTTTGCTAATTTCAGGTATTGCGGTTTCCTGTTCACTTGCTACAGATTCCGCTTGTTCTGCCGACTCCCCTTCTTCTATCTTGTGTGCATGCTGTGCTAATACCAATGCAACTAACGCAACACCGAAGTTAATTGCAATTGCTACACCGAGTGACCATTTGATACCTAATGCCTCAATCAAGAAAAATCCTGCAGCCACAGTGCCGATGACAGCACCAAACGTATTCAACGCATATAGTATTCCAATGTTCGTTCCGAGTTGTTCCAATCTTTTCACAAAAAACCGTGTCAGGACAGGTAAAGTGCCACCCATCAATGTAGAGGGAATTAGTAATATACCAAATGTCAGGACAAAACGGATAAGTGAAAGGGTATAGAATTCGGAAGTAATGTTGCGATAGATAAGGACATAGATAGCGGTAAGGACAGATAACAGTAGGGGCCAGATGATACAAAATCCACCGATACCCACTTCAAGGAGGGCATAAAGTTTCAATGGCGACAGTTTGCTTTCATCAATCTTTCTGCCGAAGTAGTAGCTGCCAAGTGCGAGTCCTGCCATGAATGCTGTTAGCACAGTGCTTGTCGCAAAGACGGTGCTGCCGAAGACAAGCGTGAGCTGCCGCATCCATATTACTTCATAGATGAGGGCACTCGCGCCGGATAGAATAAAGATGAGCCAAACGAGGAGTTTTATGTGTCGCATTTCGTCTATGTCAAACAAAGATATATATATATGATACGCCAGTACCTCCGAAATTTCAAGCAGAATCTTCCAACAGCACAATATGACGATAAGTTGTAGAGCAGATGTATGTCATCCATGTGCTTGCACAAACCTTATGTCAGGTCTGAAGGGACTTCCTGCACCACAGAAATAACATAACATCGGATAGTCACCCCATCTATCGTCTCTGTTTGGACGCGTGGTTCTGGTTCGGTACGATGATCGAAAACGACGTAATATCCTTCACACACACGTTCTAATTTGAGATATGCGGCCAGTTGTTTCTTACCTGCATCATAGCGCCGTTCTCCCTCCCAAATCTTTGTTTCAACGATATATTTGTGTCCGTTGTGAACGATAATCATGTCCATCCTGCCGCGTCCTGTTTGTGCTTCAAGGAACATTGCACCACGAATCAGACTGACAAACTGGTCAAGATAGGCGTAGAGGAGGTCTTGCCCAACGTATTCCTTCGGAGTTTCCGGGACTTGGAGTATCCGAAACCCTACGCGTGCAATGAAGTTTTGGAAGTTATCAAGGAGCAGTTCCATATTAATCTGTCCTGTCGGCGTGAGGTAGTCAAGAAAATCGGTATCTTCAGGGAGGTAGTCCTGTTCAAGTCCATTCATCTCAGGCTTGAACGCCTGCAGAATGCAATAGTGGTAAATCGGATTAACAATTTGACACATCCCATCCGGTGCTTTTCCGATCACACCGAGTGTAACAAGTTCACTGATGATCTCTCTGCGTGGGTTGAAGCGGACACCCCTCTCATAAGAAACGATTCGCATTAGGATATTTTTATAGCTTGGGTCTCTACGGATATTGGTCATCAGATGTGTGAGGTTCGCGTTATCTTCTTCACGGACTTCTACGTGTGCCTGTGAAAAGTGTGTCATCGTAATTGTATCTGTTTTCGGAATGTTCATCTCCTCTGTGAGTATCTGCGCGAATCGGTTGACAAGGAAAGGTTGTCCAGCAGTCTGTCTGTGAATATTCTCAATGACCTCAGGCGCGAAAGTTTGACCGACCTCATCCGTATACTGTGTAAGTAACTCACGCACCTGTTCAAAGGTGAAGTTCGGCAAAGTGAACTCGTCCTGGATATTAAACGGCGAAATAGAGCGATTTAGATTGAGTTGTGTAATGCTCTTAACCCCTACAATGCCGATGCTGTAGGGGCATTCACGCATAGAACGTTGAACATAGATAGTGCGGAGTGCATTCAAGAAACCGCTCACGGCATCACGGGGAATGCCATCAAATTCATCAATGATGAGGACAAGTTTCTCATCTCCAAGAAAGTCCCCGAACTGTTGGAAAAATCTGAGCATTGCAACTTGATCGGTAATTTTTGTGCTCTCTAAGAATTGGGTTAAAGTTTCAGATGGGACGGTGCCGCGTTCTTGAAAAACGCGCTTAATCTCCTCATATATGCTTTCATAAAGTTCGGTGTAAAAATCGGATGAACTATAGTCTTCATAAATCTGAAAATTTAGTTCAATTGGGAAATAGGTTTCTGTAGAATCGGCTTTGAGTGCCTCAAGAGCCCATTGAAAGAATGTCGTTTTGCCTGTCTGCCGAGGGGCGAATATAACGATATATCGTCCCAGCTTCACGCGGTTCATGAAATCAGCGAGTTCCGCGTCGCGTGAGACAACGTAATGATCTTCAGGATTCACGGGGCCGTGAGTGCCAAATGTTTTCATGTTTTCCTCTATAACGAATCAGACAAAGACCCGCTGCGTGTGCCTGTTACTTTTGTGTCTTTTCTAATCTCTCTTCTAACCGCACAATATGTCGATAAGTCGTAGAAAAGATCATGTCAAGCGTAGCAATGTCTCGTGCTTCTAACGGAGCGCGTGAAAATACGCGCCGCAATGACTTCAGATATGTCTCCCATTCCTGATTATACGGAGACATACCGACCTTATCTAACAAACGGGTGACACGCCCATAAAATTCTTCTAAAGCATTGACTTCAGCATAATCAATTTCAGCAGGTGCATGATCTCCCAAACTCGCTATAAATACCTCATACGCGAAGATTTGGACTGCCTGCGCTAAATTAAGAGATGGGTTTTTGGTCGCCATCGGCACGCTTGCTGTCAATTGACAGAGACTCATCTGATCCGTTGATAAGCCAAAGTCTTCACGACCAAAAAGTAAGGCGACTGATTTATCTTGCGAAACGGATGCGATTGTGTCTGCAGCCTCGCGAGCAGTTACAGGAATTGGTAGGCGCATATCACGACGACGATGCGTTGTTCCCACAAGGTACTGGACACCTTCAAGTGCATCTTTTAGTTCGGGAACAACTTTGCAGTTTTCCAAAACATCTTTTGCCCCATGTGCCATATACCATGCCGCGTCTACATTCTGAAACGGAACAGGATTTACAAGGTAAAGCTGCGACAGTCCCATCCCTTTCACAACTCTTGCGACAGAACCGATATTTCCCGGCTCACGCGGTTCAAAGAGGATTATTCGGATGTTAGCCAGATTATCGGGGACTGCTACGGGAATCGCACGGAAACTCTCTGTCGGTTGAATCGGTTTGCTGGAAGTTTCAGTTGACATATTAATAAAGGTATCCGAAATTACGCAAATTGTCAAGTGGAATTGTGTGAGCGCAGGGTTATTTATAGTAAAGTTTAGAATTAATGATACATATTTATGATTTCATCTATAGCTATAT
>JAPPCZ010000060.1 GCA_028824685.1 Candidatus Poribacteria bacterium | reverse complement strand
TTGTTGGTTCATTATCAGTTGATTCTCTTTGTAGGAGGGAACTCCGATTCCCGACAGGTCGCGATTCGGAGATCGCTCCTACAGGATTTTGAAATCGGGCTTTCAAAGCCCTCCAACTATTTATGAGATAGGTTGTAGTCAATCCAGTTCAACCTATGACGGTGTTTCCCAAACAGGCCAATCACTTTCCTGTAACTGCTTGAAAAGCTTATCAAAGGTTTCAGTGCCATCGTCTTCCCATTCGTCCAAGCGAACCCCAGAGACGTAAGACTCGTCCACTCCCTGTTTCATAAGCCGTTCTGCCTGTTGCAGGTTTCGGTAATAATGCTTTATACCATCAGGGAAGGAAACAACGGAAATGTGACGATTCCATTTCGGTTCTGGTGTTTGAGCGTAACGTTCCACAGCGTCTTCATCTAACTTAATACCTAAACCGGCATCTTCTGGCACCTGCATAAATCCGCGTTGGATTTTGTGCGAAGTAATAATTAGATCGTCTTCATAAGCGTGGCTTGCTGTGACGGCGGGAAGTGTTGCTGTTGGTATCACCGCTCCCAAATGACATGCAAATGCTGTAGTGATACCGGTACCTACATACTGAAGCAGGATCGGCGTGTTCGCAGCGGCGAAAGCCCAACCCGATGCCAGAGCACTTTTGACACTTTCGTGGCTGCACAACGCTCCATCAAAGTCGCCCGCACGGAGTCCTATCCAGGGACCAGAAGGTTGGCGTGAGGCACCTTCTCGGATAACACCGACACCGTGCAGGTAGAACGGAATCCGAATCTCTTGATGTAATCTGCGCCAACCCTCTATATCATACGCGAAAATTGGCTCTTCAATGCCTTTAACAACGGAGATCTTCTCCAGTTCTTGCAGGATGGGCAGTGCCTTTTCAACATTGATCAACGAACCGTTGAAATCAAACTCCACACGAAAATCTGAAGGAGCGACTTCCTCAATTGCCTTTGATTGCTCAACAACATCATAGAAAGCGCGGGCTTTACATTTAAGACCTCGGTATCCACGTTCAACCGCTATCTGAACCTCGCCTGCGGTATCTTCGGGGGACATGCATGGCATCCACCAACCCATCGGAACCCATTTTCTTACCTGTTGTCCCATCAGTTTCCACGCAGGCAAACCGAGGTGTTTTCCCATCAGGTCATAGCATGCCATGTCAAGGTTAAAACGCCCTTCACCCATGACATGGTCAAACGGATTTGTGTTGATATAGGTATCCAATACCTCCTGGTCAAAAGGCGGTCCAGGGTTTTCCCCGATACCAACGAGACCAGTATCAGTATAGAATTTATAAATGGTGACCGCTTCGGTCATTGCAAAGTAATAATATCTTTTGCGAATCCGTTGTTCGTAAGGCAGGCGTAACGGAATCGCTTCAATTTCGGTAATTTTCATGGAAAATAAAGCAAGGGACAAACATTAGAGATGAAGAATTGTCTAACTCCATGTATTCTCCGGGCTTCCTGTAATTTACAATTTCGTTTTTACACATCGAAACCCAACGCTCGTTACAGCAAAAGAGGGAATATCTCTCGCCCGAAGCGAAACTCGTAAGTATTCAGCAGGATAATACCATGTCCCTCCGCGAAATACACGGGAATCTTTTATACTCCTAAAATTAGAGAGAACTTTTTCAAAATCGCCATCGGCAATCGGATTGTGCCGTGCGGAGTGCTTATAATAATCTGCATCATACGCATCAAGACACCATTCACGGATATTACCTGCCATATCACACAAACCGTATCCATTAGGAGGATAACTCCCTACCGGTGTCATGCGAATAGTAGCGTTTCGTCCATCCCAACGTTTCCCGTAATTTGCTTTGTGTCTATCAATTGAATCTCCCCACGGATAGGTTTTTCCTACTAATCCACCTCGCGCTGCTTTTTCCCACTCCGCCTCAGTCGGCAATCGTTTTCCTATCCATTGTGCATAAGCCATCGCTCCATACCAACTTACTGAAACAACGGGGTGATTACCTCTTCCTTGCGGGTAACAATTTTCATCATCCCAGAGTTTTAGATAATTTCCATCATGGTATTCTCTTAGGATACTGTGCTTGCACCACTGCGGGTTGTTATCAACGAAAACCTTATACTGTGCATTCGTAACAGCGTATCTGTCCATGTAAAAATCGTGAAGGTAGGCAGAATGTATAGGTCTCTCATCTGCTTCCCCCACGCTACTTCCCATCAGAAATACTCCAGCAGGAATCAACACCATTTCGGCACCATCTTGACCAAAAACTACATCAAAACTCGGTTTAGGTCGGTAATTTTGGTTATAGTGTTCCCGTTGTGTGTCATCAGACAACACCTCGTATGCTTCCGTCACCGCTCGGAATGTTACTGCAGCTGCCTTATCATTCGGATTCTTATCGGGATGGTATTTGAGAGCGAGTTGGCGATAAGCCTTTTTAATTTCATCTGCAGAGGCATCGCGGGACACATTCAAAATTGCGTAATAGTCGCGTTTTGGCATTGCCTCTTTTACCTGCAAATTCGATATTCCACTTAGTGAAAGCCTAATGCGGATTTTAGGCAAGCATCTATCTGTTGCATCGCAGAATCGGACAGTCTGCCGATAACGCGCAGGATTCGGCTTTGACTGAAAGTGATTAACTTTTCACATTGAACAACTGAATCAAGACGAAGTCCCGTTTGTTCCCCTTCAGTTGTTGAAATATCAATAAAATACTGCGTAGGTGCTCCTACTCTCCGATGACGACTACTGGTGATACCAGCGAGAATTATGGCATCAAGCCGCTGATTCCAACGATCCGCTTGCACAACAAGTGCTGGACGTGTTTTACTCTCCGTGTGGTTACTATAAGGAAAATCCACAAGAATTACTTCACCGCGTTGAACCTTCACTGTCCCTCCGCGGATCAAGTTCATTGTAAACGTCCATCTCCGGATCATCCCAACCTATGCTTAAACCTAACTCTACAAGCAAAGCACTCCGCTCTTCTTCAGTTAGTGGGCTGTCATCATAAAAGAGTCCTTCTTGCATCTGGGCAAATGTTTCCGCAGATAAAACAACATACTCTGCTTTTGTTTCTGGATCCACAAGGCGCACAAAGTTATCTTTGGAATCCTTAACTGCCTGTCTAAGTTCTTCAGAAATAGTAATCATAATTTTCTCCTTTCCAATCCTAAAATTGCGGGGATCTCAGTCAAGGAAGTCACTTCGTAGTCAGGTTGGGTTTCTGTATTATTCCTCATCCTTTCCCTATTGAGCCAGACTGTCCGTGCTCCAACATTCCGCGCACCTGCGACATCGTTCTCAAGTGAGTCTCCTACATGGAGCATCTGCCCGAGTTCGCAACCTGCCCGTTGGGCAGTTATCTCAAAGATTCTTGGATCAGGCTTCTCAACTTGCACATCTTGGGAGAAAATAACAAAGGCGAAATAGTCTTCAAGTCCACAGCGTTCCGGGTAGGTATTTCCATTCGAGAGTAGTCCCAACTTGAAATGCGGAGCCAAAACATCAAAAGTCGGTTTCACATCAGGATACAGTTCTATATCTTCAAAACGGTGCTTCAGATATATCGCGTTCAGGTGTGCAGCAAGTTTTTTATTTGGGTGTCCGACATGTTCAAGTGTGCGTTCAAACGCGTTCCGTCTAATTTCTTCAAGGCTCCAGATTTTGCCTTTTACCTCCTCAGCAACTTGATTCCGAATCGCAATCATCTCATCAATTGTTAGTTCTAAAGCACGCGGGGTTGGAACCTGTTTTTGCAGTTCCATCAATGTGTGCTGGAGCGAATGACGCATCACCTTCAGAAAATCCCACAAGGTCATATCGCCATCAAAAGAGACTGCCGAAATATTCAAGAACGCCTCCTCTAAAATTAAGATATTGGAACACCGATGGAAGCATGAATTTGCGCAAACTTCCACGATTCGTCAATCTTTTCCAAAACACCCGTCATTCGCATCGCGAATTCTTCCGCAGTGCCTTGCCACTTGAGTCTCCACACTTGGCGCGTGTAAAACCAAGCAACATTCGCTTGCTCTTGCACATCCATGTTAATAAATGCGATGCTGAAGTCCTCAGTACTTGCGACATGATTTCGGTAATATGCCGCAATTCCTTCCTCACCTTCAATAATTTCGTCAGCATCCGTGCCTATTTTCACATAATGTGCTGCAGGGAGCATCATCGCAATAAGGGCTTCAGCATCTCTTGCCACAAGCGCGTCAAAATATGCTTTCACCGTGTCATGCGCATTCGGCATCGTGAATTCCTGTGAGCGCATCCCACAAAGCACTACTCATCTGTTCACATGCTTGCACTACTGCCTCTTGAGAATCCAGTGGTAACGCACCGATATGTTCAAGCAGTTTTTCCGCTTCATGCTCATTATGTGAATGCGTTTCAAAATACGGTTCCACCTTTTCAGGTAGTTGATAGAATTCCTTCAAGCCAGCCAATTTTGACTTTGCTGTTTCTGGTTGCTGTGCCTCAAAAGCGTATAGCGCACCTAATGCCGTTTCACTCTGAGAAAAAAGATTTTCTGCTGTTTCTAACAACGTTTTCACTTGTGGAATTTGTGCTTCAGAAACCTCAGTGTTGAGACCATCCGCGAAATCTGCCCACATGTCAATGTGTTCTGTCTCCTCTTCTGCTGTCTCAGGATCGTTTAATGTTTCCCATCCTTTCGGCAACGTTGAAATGAAAGCACCATATTCACGCGCATAACATTTCAAAGCCTCAACAGGTAATTCACCAGCACTCCACGCTTGATAGAATGGATGATCGAGTAAATTATTCTCAGAAATTTTACTATCTAATGCTTGTTTGAAATCCATTATTTAACACTCCATTTCCTTTATTTATTTTAAACTTAGGATTTTGTAAAATCACAATGTTTGGAATTGCAAACTATCCTTGAAAATCTGTTTTGTTAGTATAGCACATCTATGTGTTGATGTCAAGAAATAGAATTTTTCGGGGTGTGTAAAGTTTTGGTACAAAACATATTGTTGGTTGAGTTTCGCTTCGCCTTCCCGATGGACACTTTCAATAGGACGTTTGCACGTCACATTTAGGACGTTTGCACGTCACATTTAGGACGTTTGCACGTCACATTTAGGACGTTTTGCACGTCACAGTGACGTGGTAAAACCCAGTCAGGACAAGGAATGTGACGTGATTTTTCAGCTTTTTTGTTTTTCTTCTCTTTATTCATTAGAAATTTTGAGTGTATTGAGAACACTATTTGATTGTGTAATAATAATATTAACATAAATATATTGGTTTGTCAAGTAAATTTTCAAAAAAATAATTAGTGACAAAAACTTTATACACCCAATTTTTCGTTAATAATAATATGTAGATTGATAAGTTTCAATAAAATCTGAGAACCGTATAGCCGTTTTCATTTTCAATTAAAGTAGAATTCTGATACAATCTACCATATAATCTAAACATAGTTTACGTAAAAGGAATCCCATGACTGAAGAACAGAAATTTATTTTTGACCTAAAAGGATATCTACTGATTCCAGAAGTACTGACAACCTCAGAAGTAGATGAAATTAAGTCCCAAATTGACACTATCCGAACCAACGCAGAAGCGTTACCTCCACATGAACGACAATTTCCGGGTGGTACCTCCTCGTTGTTAATTGACCATCCAGTGATAATTGATATTCTCAAGGAGATTTTAGGTGAAATTCGGATGGAATCGAGTTGGTTCACCTACCGTTCTGTGGGAAATGGCGGACCACCACCACACGGCGGTGTCCGAAATGTGAATCCCAACTTTAGTTACCAGTGCACAAATGGAAAGATATACTCCGCCTTAACGCGAGTTGTCTTTGAACTGAATGAAGTCGAAGCAGGTGAAGGTGGAACTCTCTTTCTACCTGGAAGCCACAAAGCCAACTTCCAAATTCCAGAGACACATCGCAAGGTTGATTCCCCACTTTTTGAGACGTATAGCTGCCCTCCTGGTTCAGCGATTATCTTCACAGAAAACCTCTGTCATTCCGGGGACACATGGAAAAATCCTGATCGCCCTCGAATCGCCGTTTTTAATTGTTATAATTTTGTTGGGTGTCAATTCCACAAACCATCAGTACCAAAACACATAATTGACGGATTACCATCTGAGAAACAAGCATACTTCCGCAACGTTTGGGTTTGGCATCAAGGAGGACCTGACAATGGTAAAAATCTTCGCTACGATGGTTGATGAGGTGGAAAATAGATTGACATGGCAAAAACAATTGGGACATCATCAACACAGATCATCAGAGCTGCACAAACTGATGCCCAAAAAAATGTCTCAAAGTGGCATTGGAAGGTTCTAGGAATTTGCCTGAGTTTTTTACCCTTTATCAATCTTTTAGCACTCGGTATAGCATCTATTTTTGTATATCTCTTAATACCGAAAATTGATTTATCCACACCAGAGCGAGTGCAGATATATTCCAAACATCCAGCACTCTATACCGAGCAATACCGAAAGACAGCCAAAAAACTACGATTTATAAATATCCTTTGTGGTTGGACCATAGGGATAATCGTTACAGGATTAAATCTGATTTAGGGAAGGAACGTATTCAATATAAATGTCAGAAAAAGAAACGCCTTATCAGGACATTAAAGGTCAACTCATTTTGCGCGATCATCTCGCCGCTGACCGAACGATCCTTGCAAATGAGCGAACCTTCCTCGCCTATATCCGCACTGCCTTAACACTATTCGTTGCAGGCTTATCCTTTGTGCATCTGAAAGAAATCTTTAGCTCACATATCGTTGAGGTGATCGGAATCGTCTTCATCTTGGTCGGCATCGCGACCTTCTTCGTTGGGCTTTTCAGATACAAACAGATGCAAGCACTGATTCGCAAGATTAAACAGAAAGAATTAGAAGAATTAGGAGAGAAGACTCACCATGAAAATTAGAGAAGTCGTTGTAACTGGTCAGAACCAAGTAGAACTGCAAATCACTGAAATGGACGATTTAAAACTTGCACCTAATGAGGTATTGATAGATACAGAATATACGTTCATTAGCAGCGGCACTGAATTGGCAAACTATACTGGAAGAGAACAGAAAGTTTTTCAGAAAGGCGCGTGGTGTGCTTACCCGTGGCGTTCCGGCTACGCGAATGTCGGGATTGTGCGTGATGTCGGTACAAACGTTACCCGCACGGCTCCGGGAGACCGTGTCTTTACTTATGGACGACACGCGTCAACTATTCGGTATTCACAAGACAGACTCATTGCTCACGTCAGAGATACAATAGACCCTGGCGTTGTGGCTGCCTCACGGATGGCAGGTGTTGCGATGACTTCTATCATTGTTACAGAGATTGGTACTAATCCGCGCGTCATTGTGTTCGGATTAGGACTTGTTGGTAATCTCGCAGCACAGATGTTTCAAATTCACGGGTGTCGAGTTATCGGTGTAGATCCTGTAGAAGCGAGACGAAAATTAGCAGAACGGTGTGGAATTACACATACTATCGGTGGAAATGCAGACGAAGTCCAAGCACAAATTCAAGACATCACTAATGGAGAACTTGGCAACATCACAGTGGATGCGGTTGGACACAGCAGCGTTGTCATGCAAGCACTCCGCGCAACCGCAAGCCAGGGCCAACTCGTTATCCTCGGTTCACCGCGCGTTTCTGTTACAGGTGATTTAACAGAACTTCTCTCTGATACGCATCTACGATGGATAACCATACGAGGCGCGTTAGAATGGTGTGTCCCAATGTATCCTGATACTGGTAACCACACCTCGCAATTCAGCAAGCAACAAACCATTTTCGACTGGATGACACGCGGACAGTTACACGTCGAACCGTTAATCTCCCATCGCCTTAAACCTGAGCAAATCAAACAAGCTTATGATGGACTTCTTAATGAACCTGATGCTTATACAGGTGTTGTTTTGGAGTGGAATGCTTAGAAAAAAAGATAGAATGGCCACCAAAAGTTTCTGAAAATTGACAACATTTTGGACAACAATGGTGAATTATTGAAATAATTGGACATCTCACTTGTAGGAGCGATCTCCGAATCGCGACCGAAGCCACTCGTAGTCGGGAATCGGAGTTCTTTCCTACAGATGAATAATGTCTAATTAATTCTAAAATCTACCATAAGCATAACAAGAGAACTAAACGCAACAACCTTAAAATTACTTGAAATCCGCTCCAATTCATGATATAATTATTCTCAACATGTATTATGAAGTTATCTCATAAAAGAAATTAAGGCACGGCAATCTGTTACCGTCGTGCTTTTATTCTATGATGAGGTTTATCTTATATTTACGACAAGAATACTCATAATAAAGGAGGTAAGAGAGATTGGCAATTGATGCAGCACAGAAACAGGAATTGATTCAAAAGCACCAAATACATGATCGAGACACCGGTTCGCCAGAGGCGCAAGTCGCGGTTTTGAATGCTCGCATTCAAGAATTGACGCAACATTTTCAGACCCATAGTAAAGATCATCATTCCCGATACGGGCTTTTTCGGTTAGTAGGAAAACAACGCCGTTTGTTAAAATATCTATATAAGAAGGATGTCCCACGGTATTATCGTTTAATAAATGAACTCGGGATCCGCGACACGATCGGTTCGCAGACAAGTTAAATATTCCACCGTAAGCATTTTGTGTATGAGTATGAGGAGGAAATTGAGTGAAAGTTGAAATGCAACTCGGAAGTGAGAAACTTTCGATTGAAATGGGAAAAGTTGCTAAGCAGGCAGATGGAGCCGTTTGGGTACAATACGGTGGAACAGTTGTCTTAGTGACAGTAGTCGCAGATGATAGCGAAAATGATTTAGATTTTTTCCCTTTGACAGTAGATTATAGAGAGAGAGCCTACGCTGGCGGACGTATCCCTACCGTATATGGAAGGCGTGAACCACGACCCGGAACATCAGAACAACTTATTGCACGCCTGATTGACCATTGTATTCGTCCACTTTTTCCAAAGGAATTTAAGGCTGAAGTACAGGTTTTATGTAATGTTTTGTCTTCGGACGGTGTCCACCCCGCGGATGTTCCTGCCCTAATCGGCACATCCGCCGCGCTATCTGTTTCTGATATTCCATTCAGCGGTCCAGTTGCCGCTGTAACCGTCGGAAAGATAGATGGCAAATTGATTATTAATCCAACTTATGAGGAATTACACACATCTGAAATAGAACTTTTTGTAAGCGGCACTTCCAATGCTGTTATGTCTGTTGAAGGTGGAGGACATGAGACCCCAGAAGACGAAGTTATTGACACTATCATCGCAGCACACGAAGAGATAAAAGAAATTATCAAACTTCAAGAAGGTATCGTTGCTGTCTGCAGCCAACAAAAACGGGAGTATCAAGCAAAAACTGTAGAGGATACACTAAACACACGCATTAGAGATCTTGCCACCGCTCGAATCCGTGAATCAATCGGGATGGCAGACAAACAGTTACGTGCAGATTATCTTGAACAGATTCAATCAGATATCCTCTCCGAAATCCAAGAGGATGGTCCAGAAGAAATTGATTCAAGCGCTGAAAAAGATGCCCGTTCTGTCCTCAGCGATATTGAAAAAGAAGAGATGCGGCAAGCTATTCTCGTTGAAGGAAAACGGGTTGACGGACGTGGTGTTACAGATATCCGTGCGATTTCTGGTGAAGTCGCTTTACTTCCACGAACCCACGGTTCCGCGCTCTTTTCACGCGGACAAACACAAGCACTCTGTGTCACAACGCTTGGCACCTCCGGTGATGAAGACGTTCAGCGGGGATTAGACGGTGAAGTCCGCCGTCAGTTCTTTTTACACTACAACTTCCCGCCGTTTAGCACTGGTGAAGTCAAACGGATGATGGGTCCCGGACGTAGAGAAATCGGACACGGTGCGCTCGCGCAAAAAGCACTTGAACCGGTTATTCCAAGTAAAGAGGATTTCAACTATACCATCCGCATCGTATCCGAGATTTTGGAGTCGAACGCCTCTTCTTCAATGGCTACCGTCTGTGGTGCAACCTTAGCTCTTTTAGATGCAGGTGTGCCAATAAAAAGACCTGTAGCTGGTATCGGAGTTGGACTTATTAAAGAGGACGAACGCGAAGTTATTCTAACAGATATGCTCGGAACCGAAGATTTTCTCGGTGATATGGATTTTAAAGTCGCTGGCACAACGGAAGGCATTACTGCGGTGCAGATGGATATTAAAATTGACGGAGTCACGCCGGAACTCATGCGCCGCGCGATACACCAAGCACGGGAAGCCCGTATCGCTGTTATTGAGCAAATGAACGCTGTTATTAACCAACCGCGTGCAGAATTATCACCTTACGCACCGCGTATCTACACACTCCAGATCGCACCTGAAAAGATAAAAGACCTCATCGGTCCCCGAGGTAAAACTGTTCAAGGTATTCAAGAGGAAACGAATACGACCATCAACATTCAAGACGATGGTACCGTTGAAATAGCCTCAACAAGCGCAGAAGATGTCAAAATCGCTGAGGAAAAAGTCCGTCAGGTTACGGCTATGCCCGAAATCGGGAAAGAGTACACCGGAAAAGTTGTTCGAACCGCTTCTTTCGGGGCATTCGTGGAGATACTTCCTGGAAAAGATGGGCTTGTACACATCTCACAGATGGGAGATGGGTATGTCCGCAGAGCTGAAGATGTCATGCAGGTCGGAGATGAGGTGACCGTGCGAATCTTGACTATAGATGAACAAGGTAGAATTGACTTGTCTCTTATCGCTGCCAACGGTGTGCCTCTTGAAGAACTTAACACCTCTTCAGACTCAGATTTTGAACCGGATCAACGTGAACAACGTGAACAGCGAGAGCAAGGCAGATCAAATTATCGTGAGAATCGTCCCTACCGTGAATCACGAAATAATCGCGACAGTCGTGACAATCGTGATAGACGGAATAATAGATATGACCAGCGGGATAACTCACGTGACTCCAGAAATCGAAAATCGCCGCGTATCCCAAAGGGGCGGTTTTAAGAACGATAACCCATATTCAACGCCGAATGCGTATATAGCATTCGGCGGGTAAATTCAAGAACTGCTTTGTCCTTTCATTTACTGAAAACAGCGGTGCTTGGTAGGTTTCATATTCACTGCTTATTACCTATTTAATTGGAGGTGAGCCTAATGAGAACTCGCAACCTCAAGGCAAAGCGACAAATTCAAAAAGCCAAAGGGGATTTGCTCGCCCAGAAATGGATGACTAATCTGTTAGCGTGCATTCTAATCCTACTTATTGTTGCTTTTGTAATTCTATCAATCCCCGCAGTCAAGAAACAGATTGTTAACTTTGCCCGAATCATGCTTTATGGTAGAGAAAAGAAACCTCAACGTCCGCAGGTTGCTCCCGTTAGACTTCAAAATCCTTTCCATTTTTTTATATTTCCACTACAAGGAACTTCTCATGTGTACTAAATGGACACACTGTAACAAGAAATTCTTTCTCCTTTTTTCACGATTCTCTCCAAAGACCTGGAAAACTGAAAAGGGATCCCGATCATACCTTAACTTTGTAGTTTTCACATCGTTATTCTTTGGTTTGTTCACATCATTTAGCCTGATTGTTGGGTGTGGATATGTTTCTACCTCTTCTTACTTAGAGCATATCAGAACCATTAATATCCCACCTATAACTATTGATGATCCTGACTTCTTTTACGATAATGTTTCGCAGCGTCCTTTTGATGAAGTGATTCAGGAGAAATTGATCCAAAGGTTTAATCGAAAATGGAGCGACGGAAACGACTCCGAACTCACAATTCGGATACAGGATTACCATATAAAAGAACATGGCTATGGACCAAGCGGTAATGTTGAAATGTTACGGATGAGTTTGCAAGTCGAATATGAATTTATTGATAAGGTCAGAAACAACCGAATTGCTCAAACAGATAACCATATACAGATACACGATTTTTATCGTGTAGAGAATCGGGGAGAGCCACCAGAAACATTAGAACAAGCAAAGAATCTGATAGTAGAAGAATTGATTGAAGACCTTTACAATCAACTTGCAGAACAGTGGTAACCCTATGAAACCTCTCAGCACAGTTTTGCGCTGCTCTTTTTTTATCATAGTTCTCCTCTCATGCCAGCAAGAACAGGAGAATTTAACATCAATCAACCAAGAGGATGCGTACATTTTCGGTGTGTGGAAAGCACCTACAGGGAAAAGTGCTAAAGAAGTTATCGCAAATGTTTCAGCAAGAATCCAAGCGCATTCCAAGATCAAATCATCCCCTAAAATCGCACAGGACGAAGAATCCCAACAGGAAAAAAATATCAAATTAAATGATAGCGAATCTAAACATCTTACTGCATTAGAAACAGTTTATGAATCGCTACCGTATTCCACGACAGCTGCAGCAGAAACCCTTTTACCAAAGGATGGTGAAGTGACAGATTGGGTGCGTTCCCGTAAACCAACAACGTATAATAGCGAAACGCTTTATGTAGATCGATTCATGTTTCGTGAAACATACCCCGAAATATTCCGTAATTATGGATTCCAAAAACAGGCAGAAGTGGAATATCAAAGTCCGAAATTTGGATCAGTTCCTTATATCTTGTTTGAAATATTTGATATGGGAACTCCTGAAAACGCATTCGGAATTTTTAGCGTCCACAGTTACCCGCAACCCAAATATGAATGGATCGGATGTAAAGCAATTATTTCCGGGAAATATCTCAGGTTTTGGAAAGGGAAGTACTTCGTTCAAATAGAGGGATATGGGATTGCAACAGGGATTCGCGAGGGTATGATTGCACTCGCTCGCGTTACTGCAAAACATATACAGGATCCTCCGCAAAAAGTCCTTCTACTTGAACTCCTACCTACCCAACACATTCGTGGAAGTGAAAAGTTATTTTATACGAATTGGGCGCTACGCGAGGTCTATAAGTCTACCCCTAACATTATTCCACAATTAGTAGATAAAACAATCGGCGTATTAGCACAATACAAAGACACCCGTTCTAAAAAATCGGCAGATTCCTATATTGTTTTCGTTATTCGTTTTCCTAATGTTGCCGATGCACAATCAGCGTATACGCAGTACAGTAACGCTTTAATGTCAGAAAAAGTGTCTTTTGAAACTGATCCCCAAAGTGGGGCAATCCTTATCAAAGAGCAGTTTGCTGAACCATAGGATTATTTTAACATCCAAGGTTTTCTTTTCTAACAATTGATATAAAGGAATTTAAAGCATAAAAAGGAACAATCTTATGCGCGGTGATTTTGAAGCATATCTAAATGATGAATTTCGCAATGAATCTGGAAATTTAGATTTAAACGCACTGCTGGCATTAGAAGATGAGGCTGATATGGACGTTGCAGTCATCATGCCGACTCCTCAACCAGACCCTCGGAACGATGAACTTGCCGATGTAATTCGTGGTAATCAACGAACCCTCGGCTGTGCGCTTGTGCATCCCACAGAACCGGAACCTGTTGAACAAGTTAAACTGGCTGCAAATGAGTGGGGAATGCAAGGTATTAAACTGATGCCCGCGATTCACAATTACAACGTTGATGACCCGATTGTACGACCTGTCGCTGAAGCTGCACGTGAGCATGGACTAATCATTTCAATTCACTCTGGTCCGAACAATTGCCACCCGAATCGGATCGGTACCGTTGCGAGTTGGGTGCCAGAAACGCCAGTTATCATGGATCACATGGGGTTTCCAGACGATTTAGCCTCCGCCATCTCTGTAGCGAAAACAAATAAGAATATCTCTCTCGGAACAACAATCCTACGCTTTCACCGTCGTTGGGGAACTGATCCGGATACGGTTGTGCCAGCAGAGGTAAAGACTGCCGTTGATGCCCTCGGCCCGGAACAGATAGTCTTCGGTTCTAATTTGCCCGAATACCGACCAATTCAGGTTATTAATGCTTTAAAACGGTTAGAACTTGGTGATGACGCAGAAGCATTGATTTTTGGTGATAATCTTGCACGTGTCTATGGATTAGATTGAGAGTTATTCATAGGCCTTTGGAGGCACCACTGCAGCGTCCTGATGCGCGCGTTGCTGTGAAGATTATTGATATGCTGGGAGAGGAAACGGTTGTTACGGAATAATACTATAAGGCATAGGTTTAGTAGTTACTTGACGATAGCTACAACAATAGAGATAACCAATGCACCGATAGCACATGCTGCGAGGATCCAACTTCGCACCCTGCGATTGCGCTCTGCTTCCCCTTGAGTTCGGAAACACCGCTCTCAACTGCGCGGAGTCGGTCATCCATTGTATCTAAACGCTGCTTGACCCGATCTAAACGCTGATTGACATTTTCTAAGCCTTGATCTAAACGCTGATTGACCTGTGCAAAACCATCTTTCATTAATTCATAGAGTTCTTCATTCGTCATTTGTTTGCCTCTGATAGTTCGTCAATTATGCGTATGCGGACCTCATTTCTTATCATAAACGTGATGACAAAACACCATCAGGTGTCAGTAATTGATAAAATATGATACCATTTTCTTGACGGTTTGTCAAGGAGCTTTTTGCAAGCCATCCCACTTACCTTCCAACATAAAACGTTCCATCATTTTCATTGACATTTCCCTCTTTGTTAGTGTATCATAGGTATAAATTCGGACCAATACTTAATATTTTTAGCATTGCGAGGCACAGAGGCCTCGCACTACAAACCCTGTTAATTTGATATAAAAGCGCAAGACACTAACAAATATAATTTGCGTAATCAAAACATTTTGAGATACGTTCATGTCTATAAATGCTTTATCGTGAGACAAAACAGATGAAGAGAACACCGCTTTATGAAGTTCACAAATCCCTCTATGCAAAATTCACCGAATTCGGTGGATGGGAGATGCCGCTGCAATATACCAGTATTGTTAAGGAACACCTCGCTGTCCGTAACACTGTTGGCTTATTTGATTTATCGCACATGGGAGAAATTGACGTTAAAGGGCAAGGTGCAAACGAACTGGTGCAAAAACTCTGCACAAATGATGTAAATCGTTTAATTGATGGACAGGTGCAATATACGCTCCTCTGTAATGAAAACGGTGGAATTGTTGATGACATTCTGATATACAGGCATGCTGATAATGACTATACGCTGGTTGTCAACGCCGCAAACATTGAAAAAGACTTTACATGGATAAAAACGCATAATGATACTGATGCAGAAGTGAGTGATACGAGTGATGACACAGTTCTTATTGCACTGCAAGGACCAAGGTCGGTGGATGTCCTATACAGATTCACACCTGAAAATCTTGTTTATGAAATCAAACCGTTTCAGTTTTGTGTGGATCAAGTTGCAGGAAGTACAGGAGCAATATCACGAACTGGCTATACCGGTGAACTCGGTTTTGAGTTATATGTTGAAGCAAGCAAAGCGGAAAATTTATGGAATATACTCTATCCAACAGTGATAGAAGAAGGCGGACAACCAGTCGGACTTGGCGCCCGCGACACCTTAAGACTTGAAGCAGGACTACGGCTATACGGCATGGATATGGACGAAAACACCACGCCTTTTGAGGCAGGCCTCGGTCGGTTTGTCAAATTAGATAAGGATGATTTCATCGGTAAAGATGTTCTCCTTGCACAGAAGGAAAAAGGAGATTTAAAAAAGAAATTAGTAGGTTTCCAAATGTTAGACCGTGCTGTTGCGCGGTGCGGATATGATGTCTATCAAAACGGCAACCTTATTGGTAAAGTGACAAGCGGCGCGCCTTCACCGAGTTTGAAATGCAATATCGGTTTTGCGTCTATCTCCCCTAATACTGAGAAAAGCATAGAAATTGACATCAGAGGCGAACTGCATCCCGCAAAAATCGTGAAGGTGCCTTTTATTTAGAAATGAACGCTTAAAGTAGTAGGCACACTCATGAAGATTAATTTATTATTGGGTAATTTTTCATTATGCATATTCGGAACATTTTAAGGGTTCTTCAGTTCCGTAGGAACGATATGTTTATAGTAGCGCAGACGACCTCATCCCCTTAGTCCCGTAGGGACGATATATTCCGAAGCACATCAACAATAAATATGTCGTTCCTACGGAACTCAAGAAAGATAGGGTATCACATTTCTATAAACATATCGTCCCTACCAAATCAACGCCAAATGCGCTTTTGGCATTTGTCGGGACTGAAGACAGTGCCACAATGGATTTATCCCTTAAATTGATGCCTATGGTGAGGTTTCCTAACCGCACTGGGTATCTCTATGAATTACCTAATTTATTTTTTTATCTTCATCCGTGTGCCGTAAACCTTGGAGGGAATAAAATGAGATATAGTACAAAATTTTTATTATGTTTCCTGGTTCTAACACTATTCCTCTCACTTTCTTATGCACAGGAAACTGTCGAAAAGCAGACAGAAACTGACTTAATATCCGAAAAAGGAAAAGCTTCTATAGTCCGTATCGGTGGAAGAGGTAGCGGGTTCTTCATAACAAAAGACAAGATCGCAACAAATTTTCACGTTGCTGTTCTATTTAAACGCGGGTTTGTTTTTGCCAAAAGTTGGGACAAGAAAACAATTTGGCGCATAAAAGGTGTCAACGCCTTTGATATCAAAAGCGACATTGCCATCCTCACAGTTGCGGGTGAAGGCACACCATTGCCTTTGGGAAACAGCGACATGTTGCAGATCGGTGAGTCTGTGTTTATCGTGGGTTACCCTTATGGAGAATACAAAGGTACAGCAGGAGTTGTAACTGGTATCCGGCAGAATGATGGAGGGATCCAGACAACAATCGAAGCGTACCCGGGAAACAGCGGAAGCCCCTTGCTAAACAGTAAAGGAGAAGTCATCGGAATCCACTATGGCCATGACCCTGGCAATAGTCCTATAAACACAATCAAGACGTTGCTTGCTGGAGCAACTACAACCGAGTCTTTCACGCAGTGGCGGAAGCAAAAGCGTATCCAAGCACATTTCTACACCGAACAAGGCAAAGCGAAATATTATGATGGAAACCCTAAAGGTGCAATAGATGATTTCAACCAATCAATAGAATTGAACCCCGACAATGCTGAAACTTACAAACTTAGGGCGCAAGCGAAAGCCGACTCTGGCGATCATAAGAGTGCAGTTGATGACTATAATCAAGCTATAAAAATTAATCCTAATGATGCTGATAGTTACAAAAAACGTGGGGATGCAAAGGGAAAACTTGGGGATAAGGCAGGAAAAACAGATGACTATTCACAGGCTGTTCAACTCAAATCTGATGCGATCCAACTCAAACCTGATGATGCCAGTAGGTATAAAGAACTCGCGCGCATGAAAGAATCTGTTGGCGATCACGCGGGTGCGATAGAAGATTGGACGCAAGCAATCAAACTAAACCCCGATGATGCTGACGCCTACACAAAACGTGGAGACGCAAAGGACAAACTTGGAGATAAGGCGGGGAAAATAGCTGACTACTCACAAGCTGTTCAACTCAAATCTGATGCTGTCCAACTCAAACCTGACGATGCCAATAGGTATAAAGAACTCGCGCGCATGAAAAAATCCGTTGGCGATCACGCGGGTGCGATAGAAGACTATAATCAGGCCATCCAACTCAAACCTAATGATGTTAATGCATACAACGAGCGCGGTTGGGTGAAAAAACATATTGGTGATCGGACAGGTGCGATAGAAGATTTTACACGCGCAATCATACTAAAACCTAATGATGCTTACGGATACAACAATCGCGGTTGGGCAAAGCGCGATCTTGATGATCATGCAGGTGCGATAGAAGATTTTACACGCGCAATCATACTAAAACCTAATGATGCTTACGGATATAAAAATCGTGCTAATGCAAAGGAGGCACTTGACGACCATATCGGAGCAGTAGAGGACTATACGCAAGCGATCAAACTAAAACCTGACGACGCTAATACATATAACCAGCGCGGGCATGCAAAGCGTAAACTTGATGATCATGCGGGGGCGGTAGAGGATTTTACACACGCCATCAAACTAAAACCTGGTGATGCTTATATATACAATAATCGAGCATCTGTAAGAGAAATTCTTGGTGACTATGCTGGTGCAATCGAAGACTATAATCAAGCCATTAAATTAAAACCTGACGATTCTTTTGCTTACAACGATCGCGGGCATGCAAAGGATCAACTTGGTGATCATGCGGGTGCGATAGAAGACTATAATCAGGCTATAAAACTAAAACCTAATGCTTATGCTTACATGAAACGCGGAGATACAAAGCAAAAACTTGGTGACTATGCGGGTGCGATAGAAGACTATAATCAGGCTATAAAACTAAAACCCGATTTTACTTACTACATAATAAACAGTCGTGGGTTTGCAAAGATTAAAGTTGGAAATCATGCGGGTGCGATAGAGGATTTTACACAAGCCATAAAACTAAAACCCGACGACCCTTACGCTTATGGGAATCGTGGGCGGATAAAAGCTGACATGGACGACTATGCCGGTGCAATAGATGATTACAATCAAGCAATAAAAGTTAGTTTTGATAACCCTTTTCAAACTTCCTTAGCATATAAAGGCCGTGGTGATGTCCAGCACAAATTCGGTGACTATGCTGCGGCAGTTGAAGATTATAATCAGGCTATCAAACTAAAACCTGAACAAGCTTATATCTACAATGCTCGTGGACTAACAAAGGTTGCTCTTAAGGACTATGATGGTGCGATTGCTGATTACGATAAGGCAATTGAACTTAATCCGAAATTCGCTAAGGTATACCACAATCGCGGACTTGCAAAAGAAGCACTCGGTCAACATGAAGCAGCGAAAGCTGACTTTGAGAGGGCAAAAGAGTTAGACCCTGAGATTGGAAAATAAAAGTAGTAGGCACACTCCGTGTGCCGTAACCTGTTGAGGTAATAAAATGAGACAATACACAAAATTTTCATTATGTTTCTTAATTATGGGACTATTCTTCTCACTCTCATACGCGCAAGAAGTCTCCGAAAAATCTGATGTGTCGACGGAAATTGACTTAATGTCCGAAAAAGGAAAAACTTCTATAGTACGCGTCGGTGGACGGGGTAGCGGGTTCTTCATAACAAAGGACAAGATCGCAACGAATTTTCACGTTGCTGTTCTATTTAAACGCGGGTTTGTTTTTGCCAAAAGTTGGAACAAGAAAACAACTTGGCGCATAAAAGGAATCACTGCCTTTGATATCAAAAGCGACATCGCCATCCTCACAGTTGCGGGTGAAGGCACACCATTGCCTATGGGAAACAGCGACATGTTGCAGATCGGTGAGTCTGTTTTTATCGTGGGTTACCCTTATGGAGAATATAAAGGCACGGCGGGAGTTGTAACTGGTATCCGGCAGAGCGATGGAGGGATCGCAACAACAATCGAAGCGTACCCGGGAAACAGCGGAAGCCCCTTACTAAACAGTAAAGGAGAAGTCATTGGAATCCACTATGGTCATGACCCTGGCAATAGTCCTGTAAGCACAATCAAGACATTGCTCGCTGGAGCAACTACAACCGAGTCTTTCACGCAATGGCGGAAGGGAAAAATTATCCGTGCTTATGCCTATTACAACCAAGGCAAAAAAAAATATCATGATAGGAACGTTGAAGAGGCGATAAAAGATTTCAATCAAGCAATTGAACTAAAACCTGATGATGCAGAAATCTATAAGTTTAGGGCAAAAGCGAAATTAGACTTTGGCGACAATACTGGTGCTCTTGATGATTGTAATCAGTCTATTAAAATTAATCCTAATGATGCAGAAACCTACATAAAACGTGGAGACGCAAAGGGTCGTCTTGGTGATAACGCAGGGAAAATAGATGACTATTCACATGCTGTCCAACTCAAACCTAATACCAATACTTATAATGAACTCGGTCTTCTCAAAGAAACCTTTGGCGATCCTGCGGGGGCAATAGAAGATTTTTCACACGCAATAAAACTAAAACCTGATAATGCTAAAGCATACGACAATCGCGGTTCGACGAAGAAAGATGTCGGTGATCATGCCGGTGCTATCGAAGATTTTACGCAGGTAATCAGACTAATGCCTGGAGATATTGATGCCTTCATTAGTCGAGCAGCCGTAAAGGAGATACTTGGTGATTATTACGACGCAATGGATGACTATACACAAGTCATAAAACTAAAACCTGACTATCACCATGCTTACGTAAAACGTGGGGATGCAAAGCGCAAACTTGGTGACTATGCTGGCGCAATCGAAGACTATAATCAAGCTATAAAAATTAACCCTGATGACCCTGATGAAACTTACTACATAAAAAACAGTCGAGGGTTTGCAAAGATTAAACTTGGTGATCATGCGGGTGCCATAGAAGATTTTACACAAGCCATCAAACTAAAACCCGACGACCCTTACGCTTATGGGAATCGTGGGCGGACAAAAGCTGACATGGGTGACTATACCAGCGCAATAGATGATTATAATCATGCTATAAAGGTTAGTTCTGGCGACGCTTTTGAAGCTTACTTCGCTTATAAGGGGCGCGGAAATGTCCAGTACAAACTCGGTGACTATGCTGCGGCAATTGAAGACTATAATCAGGCTATAAAACTAAAACCTGAATACGCCCACGCCTACAATGATCGTGGACTCACAAAGGTTGCTCTCAAGGACTATGATGGCGCGATTGCTGATTACGATAAGGTAATTGAACTTAATCCGAAATTCGCTAAGGCATACCACAATCGCGGGCTTGCAAAGGAAGCACTTGGGCAGCATGACGCATCGAAAGCTGACTTTGAGAAGGCAAAAGAGTTAAACCCAAATATTGAATAAAAAAACACGTGAAGGAAAATTAGATGATTCCAGATAATTTAAAATATAATGAAAGCCATGAATGGGTAAAACCAGAAAACGACATCGCCACTATTGGCATCACAGACTATGCCCAATCCGAAATTCAAGATATTGTCTACGTTGAATTACCGGAAGTAGGCACCCAATTAACACATAAAACAGAATTCGGGGTGATTGAGTCTGTCAAAGCCGCATTTGATCTCTACGCACCTGTCAGTGGAGAAGTGATTGAGGTAAACGAAACACTCCTTGATGCTCCCGAACAGGTCAATGAATCACCTTATGATGACGGATGGTTTCTCAAAATCAAGATGACCGATCCCAGTGAACTTGACGCACTTCTTGATGCCGACAGTTATCAAGCACATATTGAGGCGGAGCATGCTTGATAAAGAAAACCAAACCTCAACCTTCGCAGATCGACACATTGGTCCTCGCCCTGAAGACATTGAACAGATGCTGGAAACGCTCGGTTACACTTCAATGGGAGATTTCATTGGAGACGTTGTGCCAGCAGATATCCGTCTATCATCACCACTCAGTTTAGATATTTGTGGGAAAATCAAAGGCTCAGGAGGTCTTTCAGAATATGAGGCACTCGATGCATTAAAAGAACTTTCCTCTCAAAATCAGGTCTACCGTTCCTATATCGGCATGGGATACTATAACTGCTTTGTACCACCTGTCATTCAAAGAAATATCCTTGAAAACCCCGGTTGGTATACCCAATACACTCCCTATCAAGCCGAAATTTCACAAGGTCGTTTGGAGGCACTGCTAAACTTCCAAACAATGGTTATAGATTTGACAGGCCTCCCTATTGCAAATGCATCCCTTCTTGATGAGGCTACAGCTGCTGCTGAAGCAATGACAATGTGTTTTGCAAATGTGCCACAGGAGATCAGTCGTATCTTTTTTGTGTCAGAAACCTGTCATCCACAAACAATCGCTGTTCTACGAACACGCGCTGAACCTCTCGGCATTGAATTGCAAATCGGTGACCATCGTGATGTCAATTTTGACACGCCGATCTTAGGTGCCATCGTACAGTACCCCGCTACAGATGGTGCTATTTACGATTACCATCACTTTGCTGAAAAGGTGCATGCCGCTGGTGGATTATTTGTTGCTGCTACAGACCTATTAGCACTCATGCTTTTGAAACCTCCCGGCGAATTTGGTGCAGACATTGCCATCGGCAACTCACAACGGTTCGGTGTTCCACTTGGATATGGTGGTCCTCATGCTGCTTTTCTCTCTACACATGAAGAACTTAAACGCAGCATCCCTGGTCGGATTGCTGGCGTTTCTCACGATGCAGATGACAAACCTGCTATTCGACTTGCACTCCAAACGCGCGAACAACACATCCGCCGTGAAAAAGCAACAAGCAATATATGCACGGCACAGGTACTCCTTGCTGTGATGGCAGGGATGTATGCTGTCTATCACGGACCGAAAGGACTCAAACAAATTGCTGAATGCGTCCATTCGCGGACCTGCAACCTACGCACTGAACTTGAACACCTCGGCTATAATACAGGATATGCACCCTGTTTTGATACAATCTGTGTTGAAATTGATCCAGGGCAGATTGAAAAATTGTTCACGTCTGCGCGTGCAAGACAGATAAACCTTCGCGCTATTGATGCAACCCACATCGGTATCTCATTAGACGAAACAACTACACATGCTGATGTTGAAGACCTTGTCCAACTCTTTGCAAAAAACACTATAGACAAACGAGATGTTAAATCTATTGAAATTCCCACAGAATTGAAGCGAAAATCCGCATGTCTTACACATCCCGTTTTCAATAGTTATCACTCCGAAACGGAGATGCTCAGATATATCCACAGACTGCAAGCCAAAGATTTGTCCCTTGTTAACGCCATGATACCGTTAGGATCTTGCACGATGAAACTCAATGCGACAGCAGAAATGGTGCCTGTCACATGGCAAGAATTTGGCGGGATACATCCTTTCGTGCCAAGCGAACAAGCGCAAGGTTATCATGTCCTATTTGAACAGTTGGAAAAATGGTTAGCAGAGATAACGGGTTATAGCGCAATTTCACTGCAACCGAATGCCGGTTCGCAAGGTGAATATGCGGGACTGTTAGTTATCCGAAAATACCATCAAAGCCGAAACGAAGAACACCGAGACGTCTGTTTAATTCCAACATCTGCACACGGCACGAACCCTGCCAGTGCTGTTATGGCAGGTATGAAAGTTGTAGTTGTTGCATGTGACACTGAAGGTAACATTGACCTTGGCGACCTACGGGAGAAGGCTGAAACTCATCAGGAAACACTCGCCGCATCGATGGTAACTTACCCTTCAACGCACGGTGTATTTGAAGAAAAGATTCGGGAGATATGCGATATTATTCATACACATGGCGGACAAGTTTATATGGATGGTGCTAATCTCAATGCACTTGTCGGACTAAGTTATCCAGCGGATCTCGGTGCGGATGTTTGTCATCTCAATTTACATAAAACTTTTTGTATACCACACGGTGGCGGCGGTCCAGGAATGGGGCCGATTGGTGTGAAAGCACACCTAACCGATTTCCTGCCTAACCATCCGATTGTTACAGTTGGAGGTTCGGACGGGATTGGTCCTGTATCCGCAGCACCATGGGGAAGTCCGGGTATTCTGCCTATCTCTTGGGCTTATGTTGCTATGATGGGAGCAAAAGGACTTAAGTCAGCAACAGAAACTGCTATCCTTAATGCAAATTATATTGCAAAACAGCTGGAATCCTACTATCCTGTCCTTTATACAGGTAAAAATGGGTTGGTTGCACATGAATGTATTATTGATTTGCGCGATTTTAAGAAAACTGCTGGTATAGAAGTGACGGATATCGCCAAACGCCTGATGGATTACGGTTTTCACGCACCAACGGTATCCTGGCCCGTTCTCGGCACGATGATGATTGAACCGACTGAAAGCGAATCCATAGCAGAACTTGATCGCTTCTGTTCCGCACTTATCTCTATTCGTGAAGAGATAGCTGAAATTGAAAATGGTGTGGCATCATCGGACGACAACGTGTTAAAAAACGCACCACATACTGTCCAAACGGTTACACAAACTGACTGGAATCATTCCTATTCACGTGAAAAAGCTGCCTTCCCGAAGCCCTGGGTACGCCAAACTAAATTTTGGCCTCCAGTCGCACGCATTAACGAAGTTCACGGAGACAGAAATCTTGTATGTTCTTGTCCTCCATTAACAGAATACTAATAGGCGGTTATCTGTATTCATTCACAGGAGTTTTTTACGATAACCGACAATAAAACAAATAACAATGAAAGCAATCATCATAGGCGCAGGTGAAGTCGGGTTTCATACTGCCAAATTGTTAACAGTAGACAATAACGATGTCGTTTTAATCGATGAATCCGAAGCGGCTTGCCAACGTGTCAATGAACAGTTAGACTTGCAAACCCTTCGCGGATCAGGTGCTTCGCCTGTGCTGCTTAAAGACGCGGGTATTAGTGATGCTGAACTCATCATTGCTGTCACAAACAGTGATGAGATTAATATGCTCGCGTGTCAAATTGCTGATCGTTATAAGGTTGAAACCAAAATCGCACGCGTTTCAAATCCCGACTACTTTTCTGAGGAGAGCGGTCTCACACCACAAGACTTCGGTATTGACCTTCTTGTAAATCCGGAACGTTTGTGTGTTGAGGAATTTACCCGTCTCTTAAAAACGCCTGAAGCTCGAGAAATCGTTGAATTTGAAGATGGGAGAATCCAACTTGCTGCGTTTCGAATTAGACAGACAAACCCTTTCATAGGAAAATCTCTCGCAGAATTGGATAGGAACGGTGTTTTATCAAATATACGATTCGCAGCAATTAAAAGGCGCGGACAAGAAAATGTTATCATTCCGAAAGGACGAGATATTCTCAAACAGGGTGATGATGTCTTCGTCATCGGTAGTGCATTTGCTATTGAACAGTTGTTCAGGCTTTTCGGGATATTTTTCAACTCACATCTTGAACGAGTCATCATAGTAGGGGCAAGCACTATCGGCATTGAACTCGCCCGTGTCCTGGAGGGAAATGGGACCAATGTAAAGCTTATTGAAGCAAATGAAAACTTGGCAGAACTCGCGTCACAATCTTTAAAACGCACAACTGTCCTCCATGGAGATTATCTCCAATTCCAATTGTTAGAAGAAGCTGGCATTGAGGAAGTTAACGGATTTGTTTCGGTAACTGGCGATGATGAAAACGATATTATGGCATGTATGACCGCTAAGGAACACGGCGCACAACGCGCACTCGCTTTAATTCAACAGCCGCGCTATCTTCCGTTGCTGACTCGAATCCACCGTTTAGATGGAGCAGTCAGCAGGCATTTGACCGTTGTCAGCAATCTACTACGTCTTATCCGCCGTGGTAATATTATCTCTGTTGCTTCGCTTCATGAAATTGACGCTGAAGTGATTGAGATTGTCGCTGGTATAAACGCAAAAATTGCTCATAAAGAACTCAGTTCGTTAAAGACCAAATTCCCAGATAACGCTTTTATTGGCGCGATTCTCCGACGCGAAAAACTCATTATCCCGAGTGGCGAAAGTGTCATTCAACCGGCTGATCGCGTGATTGTTTTCAGTATGCCTGATGCAATACCGGATGTAGAAGATATGTTTGCTACTCGGAGAGTTTAACAAACCACATGTAAAACACACAATTTATGCTAAAATGCGAAATTATTTTCGAACGTTATAGTGAAATCTATAATTACTTGCACACAATTGTAGCGTAAACTTTTAGTTTGCGTACACTACTGCACAAACTAAAAGTTTGTGCTACAGCACAGGCTGGCGGTTTAGGTCTCACGGACCAAAAGTGTGTGTATATTTTGGATTTTACTATAATATCTTTCTGTCACAAATTCTTATCGCAGATCTTAGTCTGCGATATTTTTGCGCCTGCACGCTGGCTTTGCCGCGTCGCGGGCTTTTGTTGTTGCATTGGAGCATCCTTCAATGCTTGTCAATTCGGTATTTTTCACAAAATGTGGTGGACTTGGCACGTTAAAGGGCAGCGAAGATTGCATATCACGCATCAATTTGATGTGAAAAAGCATTTTCCACTGTTGTTAGGAGATTTCACATGAAACGGAAATTATATTTAGACATCGCGGTCTTCATAATGATTCTCGCTGGCTTTGGTGCTTTCATTTTTATACAGCAGCAGGCACCAGCCACGGAAACTGAAACGCAGGAAGCAGTTGATGCCCCTGCCGCGGGATGTTGCGGTGCGTCTAAAGTTGAAGGTAAAACTTCGCCTGAGACTGCTGGTGGATGCTGCGGAACCCCCGCACCCGAGACTGCACAAAGTGACGAAGTTGAACAACAGGTGCAACCTTCGGATACACCGAAGACAGACGAAACATCCCCAAAAACACCGCAAACTGATGATGCGGCCGAAGGTGGATGTGGTTGTGGTAGTTAATAATTTATCTCTGTCCAATGTGGACGGAGATATAGAACGTGCTTTAAAAGAAGCGCGAAATCCGAGACACCTTTAATATATTGAATGTGTGTCTCTATATTTCAAAATTAGATGCCCACGCGGCATAAAAATATAAGGAGAATAGAATGTACTTGAAAAAAGTTTTGAATCAACCTAACATAGTCGGTACTGTAATGATAGCACTTCTGTTGGGTGCTGGTTTTGTTTACGCTTTCGCTTTTGATGGATTTAATATTGAAACTGTCCCGAATTCCGAAGTGGATGCCAGGCTTGCACAGCAAGATGGGGGAAACTATGGTGGTGATGACGATGATACACCCGAAGATGACGATGATGTAGTGTGTGATTGTTTATGGCTCCCGGGAAAACCAATAGATCGGTCATGTGGTAACTGCAAGTCTGATTATGAGTGTGGAGGTCCCCAGGCTGAATGTGACACAAATTGCACTAGAAGAACGGACGAAGAGAATAGTAAATGTGATTGTACTTTTGGAACACAATGCCAAGGGAACCTGTGTGAGGGTGAAAGTTGTGTGGGTGAGTAAAGCCAGTTTTGAGTGTTGTATTAGGACAATCAGAACCTATTAACCTTGTATGGAAGTTTAGAATGGATAACCATATACTGCAAATTCCAATACAAGGTGCGGACATAAAGACTGATACCACCACATGGGCACTTCCGAAGGGAGCAATGGCCCGTTTCGGAGAGGGTACAGTATTCGCAATAGCATTTTCTCCAGATAGAAAGTGCCTCGTTGTTGGCACCGCCATCGGTTTGTGGTGGTATGAAGTTGCAACAATGACACCTATTGCCTTGTGGGAGACAAAACGGGGGATGGTTTCCGCTATTGATTTCTCTTCCAACGGCAAGTGGCTTGCTACTGGCAACGCAGATGGTACCATCAAGTTGTGGGACACTCAGTGTGGAACATGTATTACAAGAATCCAACGTCCTATACAGCGATATGAGAGTGGTTGGTTTGAATATGGTATTAGGAATCTCAATTTTTCCACAGACAATCAACATATCGCTGCGTCTTGGCAAGGAAGTGGTGTCATTTGCCTTTGGAATGTTGAAACCGGGTACCTGAGTGACCAGTTAACTCCTCACCCTGAAATAATTGTAAGAAATGGTAGGACACCTCTTCCGCGCCCTTTCTGTTTTTCGGTTGATGGTCATCTGATCGCTGGTGCAAGTCCGGCTGACCCAGATGGTACCGCCGATTTTATCTCGGTCTGGAACCTGAAAAATGGTAAACAGACTGCCGCTCTCAAAGGGCATGCAGCATTAGTGCGTGCCCTTGACTTTTCGCCTTGTGGAAGGTTTCTTGCTGCCGGCGATATGTCCGGTATTTTACAAGAGTGGGATATCACTACCGGAAAGCAGGTTAAGGCATCAACCGTATATTCTGAAAAATCTCAAGTAGCACTGGAGCCCTTACCGCCAGTAATTCCTATCTATTCACCGTCAGGTGTGCTGCATGCTATTACAATTGGTAACACTTCAATTACTGTGTGGAATGTGAAATGCAATGAAAAGTTAAACACATTTGAACATCCTGAGAACATCCACTTTTCAAAGAGTATCCAGCGTGATGATAAGGATTTTAAGTTGGTTTTTGCTTCTGTAGGTAGGTCAAAGATCAGTGTGTGCAGATTGGATAATTCAAAGACCTTAAATACTACTCTTACGGGTTCACACGCGTTAAAAACCTTGACATTTTCTCCAGATGGGCAAACATTAATCTGTGGTGGGATCGGTTTTACTACGTGTTGGGATGTTGCCAAAAAACGACCCCAGTGGCAGAGGCACCGCAGAGGCACGGTGCCCCATTCCATTAATATTTCTCCTACTGGAAATATCCGCGTGTTAGGAGACATCGAAAACGTTCTTAATATTTGGGATGTTGAAACTAACGAAACAATTATTACCTTCACTAAACATCAAGATATTGTGACTGCCGCTGCTTTTTCAGCTACCGGTGAACATTGGGCGAGTGGAGACACAGAAGGAAAATTATATATATGGGATGGTAACGGGGTTCCGATTCCATTGTTTAGACATACGGATTCAATTAAATCTCTTGATTTCTCACCAGATGGTAACCAGCTAGTGAGTGCTTCAAGAGATAAAACAGCATGGGTATGGGACGTTACGTCTGGCCAAGAAATCGCATCTCTCCCCTTAATGCAATTAGACGCGGAACTCTACCTTGGCGATTCGTCTCAAAAAAAACGTCTAATGAAAATACAGCGTACTAGTGGCGAAAGAGGCGTTGCAGCACGGTGTCCCTTCAATATTACAAGCATTGCCATCACTTTTTCACCCTGCGGCAACATAATTGCCGGTGGTTTGCCTTGGGAGATTCGGTTATGGGATGCCAGAACGTATGATATTTGCTGGGCGACGCTGCTACCGAAGGAATGTATGCGTCCAGCTACCTTGGCATTTTCCCCTTGCGGACAATATCTTGCGTCCGGATCCTGGTGGGCAGGAACGGACAACGTCTCTATCCGTTTGTGGGAAGTCGCAAGTGGTCAAAATATTGCAACGCTTTGGGGACACCCAACAGATATTCAATGCCTTGCGTTTTCACCAGATGGCACTATCTTAGCAAGTGGTAGTTATGATGGTACTATTCTGCTTTGGGATATGAAACCTTACTTAGAAAACACATAAGGAGCACTTTTGAGACGTTACACCTTTTACATTATTATTATTTTTATTTTTGCATTATTTATATTTCTCATAGATATTGCGAAGGCACGTCCCGATAGCCACGCGCCGATTGGTGTGATGGGTGAACATGGGCATAAAGCAGGTGAAATGATGCTTGCTTACCGGTTCATGGCGATGGATATGCGGGGTCTACAATCTGGCACGGATGCCGTAGCAACAGCGGATGTACAAAAAGATTTTATGATGGCACCAATAGCGATGGATATGAGAATGCACATGTTTGGTGCTATGTTTGCACCACATGACAAAATCACGTTCATGGGCATGACAAGTTATCAACAACGCTCTATGGAGATGGAGGGCGCACATCAGCACACAACGGGACACCACGATCATCCCGTAGGCATGCATGAAATGTCCAGTGCTGGCATCGGTGATGTCAAACTGGACTCGCTTTTGACGTTATGGAAAAGACATAACTTCACGTTTCTCGGCAACGTTGGTGTATCGTTTCCTACAGGATCCATTGCTCAGCAGGCAGAAGATGGGAGCATTCTTCCTTATCCGATGCAACTGGGAAGCGGTTCTTTTGAAGCACGTCCGGGTGTAACGTTTTTCGGAACGCGAGGCAATTGGTCTTACGGTGGTCAACTGCGTGGAACATTTCCGTTGAATACCAATGCCAGCGAGTATCGGATTGGAAATATGATCACCGCGACAACTTGGGGTGCGCGGCGTGTTAACAATTGGATCAGTCTCAGCGCGAGGTTGCTGTTTTCGCATAAGGGAAGTATAACAGGAAGCCATCCAGATTTGGACCTAAACATGAGTCCAAGCCACCGCCCTGATTTTCAAGGGTTCAATAGACTCGACATTGGGATTTCAAGTAATTTGATAGTACCGACAGGCACGTTGGCAGGGCAGCGTCTCGCTATTGAGTTCATGTTGCCCGTTTATCAGAACCTCACTGGCACGCAACTTAAAAGCAGATGGAAACTTGTCCTCGGTTGGCAGTACGCTTTCCCGCTATTGTAATAGTCCACACCAGAAAGTGAAACCAACGTAAAACGACAGAAAGTAATACCATTTCTATATGATAATAGGACATTATCCCGTAGGTCCAAATCAACGCCAAATACGCTTTTGGCATTTGTCGGGTTTCACTGCGTTCTACCCGACCTACAAAACTATTATAAAAAGGAACATTGGTAGAGTTATTGTATATGAATTCAGAACACCTTCCGTGGCATAGAATAGCGAATTATCTGTTAGGAGGACTCTTTTGTTTCACTATCGGGTATTGGGTCAAAAATAACCTCCTTATTTTTAATGACAAACTGATCATTTTACAGCAACAATCTTCGCACTTGTTAATCCCTTTACCGATCTGGTGTGTGAATGTAGTCGCTGGGGTGCTTCTACTCTATGCACTTCTTCTGATACTTCCTAACTTTACAGTATTACAACAGCGACGATTTCAGTCCGCTGTTTTCTGTATATTGCTTTTTATCTGTGTCCTGCCACTGCACAAACACTTGAACACAGCACGGTTCAATGATGTCCGACGCCTTTCCGATGCATACAGCCTGATTATTTATAGTGTTGGGATAGCTTTATGTTTTCGCGGATTATTCGGCAGATATCCTACATTCATCCATATAATAGGATCTCGAATTTTTCTCTGGATACGCAACATTCCTTCATACCCTTTTATCATCGGAGTGGTTGCCGGTGCTGTTCTAATATGCAGCATCATATCATGGCATATTTTTGATGGCGTGCCCGGCACATTTGATGGCTGCCTGTACATGTTTCAAGCACGTCTGTTTGCAAACGGCATGCTTTCTGCAGAGATACCACCCGAACCGCAATTTTTTGGAAACGCCCTTGTCATTCTATCCGATAAATGGTATACACAGTTCCCACCCGGATACCCAGCAATACTCGCAGTAGGTGTGCTATTGAGAATATCTTGGCTTGTGAATCCAATCCTTGGAGCACTCACAATTGCGGGCATTTATCTGATTGCTAACGAACTTTATGGGAATAATACCGCAAAACTTTCTGCGCTGTTGGCTTGCGCAAGCGGTTTTTTTCTCTTCATGTCTTCAGAGTTCATGGCACATACCTCAACCCTCCTTTTTATAACGACAGCTTTTCTGAGTTTCGTGTGGATGGTTAAAAAGAAACGCCCGCTCTTGTCAGCAATGATCTGCGGCACGGCTTTAGGGATCGCAATCCTATGTCGTCCCTACACAACAGCATGGTTTTGTGTCTATCTGGGTATCGCAGCAATTGTGATGCGGAAACAGTTGTCTATTCGACACATCCTTATCGGCGCAGTCCCTCTTATCGCTACTGGGTTGGCATTCCTTGCATATAACGCTGCAACAACGGGACACCCACTCCTTTTCGGATATATCGCCTTACACGGTAAAGAACATCTTCCAGGCTTTCATCAAGACCCATGGATAGAACAGCCACATACAATTGTCCAGGGCGTGAAATATCTGCTCGGCAACCTTAACGGACTTAATTATTATCTATTTGAGTGGCCAGTCCCATCGATTTTTTTTATAGTCCTCTATCTCGCATTCGAAAAAAAAGAGACGTGGGACTGGATGCTTGTCGGGTGGCTAAGCTCTTTGTTTATAGGGCAAGTTTTCTATTTTTTCAATGAGTTTGTATTCGGACCGCGGTTTGTGTATGAAACGTTACCCGCTGTCATTCTATTAACAAGTAAGGGAATTACCACAAGCACGCAACTTTTAGTAGATCGGCTAAAAACACCTTCTTATACACACGCTCGAAGTATAATCTGTTTTATACTCACAGGACTTTTTCTGTTTGCTGTCCTTTTCAATATTCCCGCAACAGCTAAATCATACCAAGGCAAATATTATGGGGAAGATATAACAATCCACAAATACCTTAACAAAAACAATGTTGAGCAAGCACTCGTCTTTGTGAAAGGCGAACGCACATATCGAGTACATTATCCATTTAACGCTCCTTTTGCCGAACCGCACATCTACGCTAAAGATAGAAAAAACGAAAACCGAAAACTCGCAGAAAAATTTCCGAACTACAGATACTTTATCGCAGATGAAAAAGATATTGTAGAAGTCACTATAGATGAACTGTGAGACCCGGCTTTGTCCTCCTTTTCCTCACCAATATCTAAAAATTGCCCTTTGATATAAAAAACTTGACATCCTTCCCTAAATATGTCAAACTATATTCCACCGCACGGCGAAATCTTCATTTTACCGGTAACCACCACCTATGAGTCGAAAACTCATTTTCTACACACTCGGCAATCTATTAATTTGTCTCGCTGGCACAATGCTATTGCCGTTGGGCATAGCAATCTACTACTATTTCAGCGCAGGCGAACCCCAAAAAGATCTGTTCGCGTTTGTTTATGCTACCGTTATAACATTATGTGTTGGCTTAATTCTTCGGTTCACCATTAGACCATCAGAACCAGAACTCGGTATACGTGAAGGGTTTGCAATTGTCGCTTTAGGTTGGGTTTTTGTAGCACTCTTTGGTGCTTTCCCTTATCTTTTAGCAGATGTTTTCTCAGCAGAAGGTCGTACGCCTTTGGCAGAATTCACGTTCTGCTATTTTGAATCTATGTCCGGTTTTTCAACGACCGGCGCCACAGTTTTAACAGAAATTGAACACCTTTCACATGCAATGCTGTTTTGGCGTAGTTTCAGCCACTGGCTTGGCGGCATGGGAATTGTTGTGCTTGCTGTAGCGATTCTCCCGATGCTTGGTGTGGGTGGAATGCAGCTGTTTCGCGCAGAAGCACCAGGTCCCCAAACAGACCGGTTAACACCGCGTATCGCACAAACAGCCAAATTGCTGTGGGGAGTCTACATTTTACTCTCTGTATTAGAGACGCTGCTGCTTTGGCTCGGGGACATGACGCTTTTCGATGCGCTCTGCCATACCTTTGGCACAATGGCAACTGGTGGATTTTCAACCAAAAACCAGAGCATTGCACACTACAATAGCGTCTATATTGAAACGGTCATTATAGTCTTTATGTTCCTTGCAGGAACTAATTTTGCCTTGCACTATCGTGCACTCCGCGGCGATGTCAAAAGTTATTTTAAAGACACCGAATTCCGATTCTACTGTGTCGTGATTCTTACGAGCATTCTTCTTGTTTCTTGGAATACCGTGAGATTTGAAAACGTTGATAAACAGATACCGTACGATTCCGTGGGAGATGCAATCCGCCACGCCGCATTCCAAGTTTTATCTATAACGACAACAACAGGCTACGGCTCCGCTGATTTTGAAATGTGGCCCTATCTATCCCAATTCGTTTTAGTCACGCTTATGTTCTACGGTGGATGTGCTGGATCAACAGGTGGAGGCATGAAACAACTTCGCTTTTTACTCCTTATCAAACAAAGCGGTGCTGAAATCAAGCGGCTAATCTTCCCACATGCAGTTCTTCCCGTTCGAGTCAATGACAGAGTCGTGCCTTCTGAAGTGCTAACACATGTCCTCGGCTTCTTCTTCTTTTTTATCGGTATATTTGCTATCGTCACCTGTATCATGACGACCCTGGGCTTGGATTTAATTACTGCTGCAGGATGCACAATTGCTACGATGGGAAACATCGGACCCGGACTCGGTGATGTAGGTCCCATTGATAATTACGCACATATCCACACTGCAGGTAAAATTGTGCTGACTTTCTGCATGTTACTCGGCCGCTTAGAACTCTATACCGTACTTATCCTCTTTTCACCGAATTATTGGAAAAAATAATATGAACACCGACAAACTCCGCAGGGAGTATCAATCACAAGGTGGATTAACTGAAGACAGAATTGCAGAAAATCCCTTTGACCAATTTGAAAGATGGTTTACCGATGCTACAGAAGCGGGTATTGATCTGCCAGACGCGATGACACTTGCAACCGCAACGCCAGATGGTATCCCTTCTGCCCGTATGGTTGTCCTCAGAGGTTTTGACACAAATGGGTTCTGTTTCTATACAGACTATGACAGTCAAAAAGGGCAGGAATTAGCAGAGAACCCACATGCCGCGCTTGTTTTTTATTGGCGAGAACTTGATCGGCAGGTGAGAAGCAACGGCACAGTTGAAAAGATGACAAAGGCTGAATCGGATGCGTACTTTGCCAGTCGTCCAATTGATAGTCAACTTGCTGTCCGGACAGAACGACAAAGCATCGTTATTCCCGGACGAGAACATTTGGAGAATAACTTTAAGAAAGCAAAACAAAAATATTCAGGTAACGATATTCCGTGCCCTTCACATTGGGGAGGTTATAGACTTATACCGAGCATGTTTGAATTTTGGCAAGGGTGTCCAAGTCGACTACATGACAGGATACATTATACGTTAAAGGATAATGGATACTGGGAAATTGAAAGATTATCACCCTGATGAGTGAATTGCTACTGGGTGTCAAGATTTTTTGGTGCTACCATTCTGAAGCACTTTGCGATAAACATCTTGAAAAGGAGATATTATGGAGCTTGAATATATACCAGATGTTGGTCATTACAGTCCGTTGATAATTATGTCTCCAATCATTCCAACGAAGGCAGCACAATTACAAAAAGCGATACAAGATGTCATATTGGGTTCTGAGGAAACGCTTGATATTCACACTTTACCATTTATAACTCCTATAGACGGGTGTAGGCTTTCGGCACAGATTGCGGAACAAGATGATGGAGCAGTTTTGATAGATAAGACCACAAATCAATTCAGATGGAAGTTAACACGTAAATCCTGGGAATTTTCTTTTGAATTATTACAGGTCTTTACAGAACCAGATTGCAGTGGTTTTCAATATCTTGATGATACGCTTGCTGTCCCTGTTATTATTTCCACCTATTATCGGCAATGGTGAAGCATACCACTGAATAGCGACAAATGTTATGTCTTCTATAAAAACCTTACAAACCTACATAAATAATCTCATTTCTCATTTTTTACTATATTTCAAAAAATTATAATATTTATAAAAAAACTTGACACTTTTCTCTAAATATGTAAAATTATAAGGAAATATGACAAATTCGGTTGCAAATTTTGAACGCAAACCTAATAGTTAGTCCTAATTATTGGCATCAACAGAATATAGTGTAAAGATGATTTTATAACTGTCTGTTTGCCGGAGGCTTAAATAGATTAGAACAAATGATAGATTATCTTCCAATAGTTTTTTTAGGACTCTTTGCAGTCCTCTTTGCAGGTGTTAATCTCGCCCTGACCCATCTTCTTGGACCTAAAAAACCTACACGTGTTAAACTTTCTGTCTACGAATCTGGTGTGCAACCGGTCGGTGATGCCAGACAAAGGTTCTCCATCCGGTTTGACCTCATTGCTATGCTTTTTATCATCTTTGATATTGAGGTCGTCTTTCTCTATCCGTGGGCAGTGGTCTTTAAAAAGATGTCTGCAGATAACGGTTTATTTATTTTAGTTGAGATGCTGGTGTTTATCGGCATTCTTCTTCTGGGTTACATTTATGCTTGGAAAAAAGGAGGCTTAACATGGGATTAGCCAAAACCCATATACAAAGTGGATCAAGCACCGAACAAACTGATGGTAATATCATCACAACGACTATTGACAAAGTTGTCAATTGGGGACGAAAGAATTCCTTGTGGCCGATGCCGTTCGGTACCGCCTGCTGTGCGATTGAGATGATGGCGACCTTGGCTTCCAAATTCGACCTCTCCCGATTCGGTTCTGAGGCAATTCGTTTCTCTCCACGCCAATCTGACCTACTCATCGTTTCAGGACGGATTTCAATTAAAATGATGCCGGTACTGAAACGTATTTATGACCAGATGCCAGAACCGAAGTGGGTTATCTCAATGGGTGCATGTGCATCCTGCGGCGGTGTCTTTGATACCTATACCTTAATACAAGGCGTTGACCAATTCCTTCCTGTTGATGTCTATATTCCCGGATGCCCACCACGACCAGAAGATTTGATTGATGCTGTGATGCAAGTGCAACGGCAAATCCAAAAAGGTGAGCTTCCCAAAGGTTCTGAGGTCGCTTATCATGAATGAAGAAAAAGAGGTTACAGAAGAAACGCCACCGCTTGTACTTGAAAAACTACAAGAAAAGTTTGCAGATGCACTCTTAGCGGATGCCGAAATCGGTAATGGTGTGGTTGTTGTTGTAGATAGAGAACACAGTTACGCACTATTAGAGTATTTAAAAACCGAACTCGCGTATTCGTTTCTTGTGGATGTAACAGCGGTTGACAATTCTAATTTGGAATCGGAATTAATGCAGTATGACTATGCCCGATTCATGGTCGTCTATCATCTTTATACTTTTGAAGGGGAAACACATCGCATCAGAGTCAAAGTGCCAGTTCATGAAAAGGATTTAAGAGTTCCCTCGGTGACAACGTTATGGAGGGGTGCCAACTGGTTGGAGCGGGAAACCTATGATATGTTCGGAATAGACTTTGAAGGGCATCCCGACCTGCGTAGGATTTTAATGCCGGATGATTTTGAGGGACACCCACTTCGTAAGGATTATCCGCTGCGTGGACGTGGCGAGCGCGAAAGTTTCAATTTTGAAAAGCAGAACGTGTAGCCTTGAGTTTGAAAAAGAAGACATTTTGTTATAGGTTGGATAGACGGAAACTACATTAAAATCAAACGCTAATGAATGGTTCATTGATACATTTAGAACTGGTATTTCGAAAAAATGAAAAGAAAGATTTTGAATACCGTCAAAATGTCATTCTTGGTTATCGGGACAGTCTATGTATTCTGGGCGTTTGTTTACTTTTGCGCGGATCTTGTGCGGTGGTTGTATAAACACTTTAATTCACCCCCACAATAGTTTAAAATGCAACGAATAGTATTGAAAATATTGAGGTTAGAATTATGGGTGCAATTATTTTAACTTTTTTCGCTTGTGTTTGGATAGGTGTTGTATGCAAAGTTTTAGGACTTATTCAAAATAAATATCAACAACTCAAAACGGAAAAGCGTAAGTCAATTTTATAAAAGGAGTAATCTATGCAAGGTGGGATGGAACGCACAACAGGGGAAAAGATGGTCCTCAACTTCGGACCGCAACACCCTGCGACGCACGGCACCCTTCGGATTGTATTAGAACTTGATGGTGAAACCATTTTGAAGGCGACACCACACGCCGGATACTTGCATACTGGGTTTGAAAAACTGGGTGAACACTTAGACTACAATCAGTACATCGTTGTTACTGACCGGATGAATTATCTGTCGCCGCTATCTAACAATTTTGGGTATGTGCTGGCAGTGGAACAATTGCTCGGTATTGAAGTGCCAAAGCGGTGTCAATATATCCGAATTTTGATGGCAGAACTTTCTCGACTGGCTGACCATCTGCTATGGCTTGGTACTGCAGCGTTGGATTTAGGGGCATTTTCAGTATTTCTCTACAGTTTCCGCGAGCGCGAAAAACTATACAGTATTTTTGAGAAAACCACAGGCGCACGGTTGACAACAAGTTACACCCGTGTCGGTGGTGTTTTTCGCGATCTTTATGATGGATTTGAAACGGATACCCGTGATTTCATTACCAATTTCCCAAAAGCGTTGAAAGAAACGCATACGTTGTTAACCCGCAACCGAATTTGGATGGATAGAACAAAAGGGGTTGGCACAATTTCCTCTGAAGATGCGATTAATTACGGGTTAACCGGTCCCTGTCTACGTGCAACAGGTATCGCACACGATATCCGCAAGGCGGAGCCTTATTCCTCTTACAATGAAATAAAATTTGATGTGCCAGTTGGGACCAACGGTGATGCGTATGACCGATATTTAGTCCGAATGGAGGAGATGATTCAAAGCTGCGGTATCGTTGGACAAGCATTGGATAATCTGCCAGATGGACCATTTAGTGTAGAAGATAACAAAATCATGATGCCTGACAAATCAGATGCGTATGGGCATATTGAAGGATTAATCCACCATTTTAAAATCGTTATGGATGGACACGGTGTGCAACCTCCCCAAGGAGACCATTATTGTGCCACGGAATCGCCAAATGGGGAATTAGGATTCTACATTGTGAGCGATGGAAGCGGGACTGCCTATCGTATTAGAATTCGTCCACCGAGTTTCTTCCATTTCCAAGCACTGCCCCACATGTTGGAAGGCGGCATGGTATCGGATACCGTGGCTGTATTGGGAAGTTTAAATGTAATTGCCGGAGAGTTGGATAGGTAATAATAACCTTACATAGAAGAGAAATTGGATCGCCCCTTAAATGGTATAGATACGATAGAGGTACAGATATGTCAGAAATCAAAGTTAGTCTTGGTGGAGTCATGCTTTTTGTAAAAGATATGAAAAAGGTCATTGCATTTTATAGAGATGTAATCGGATTGACACCAGAAGAAGATCAACCATTTCCAGAAAATCGTTTTTACCGGTTTGATACAGGTGAGTGTAAACTGTGTCTCCATAGTGCAAGTAAACCAAATGAGGGTAGACAAAAGTTAATGCTTCAGGTTGGAAGTGTGAATGCAATGCACCAACATTTAAAGTCAAAGGGGTTACGTTTGAGACCTTTGGAAAATGATGGTGGTTATGGGATTTTTGATATCAGAGACCCTGAGAAAAACCGAATTCAGTTTGTGGGAAAATACTAACTGATGGATGGAGTTGGGAAATAGGAAACGAAAGTAGTATAACGTGAGTTTGATAATTAAAACTGGTAGATAGAGAACGCCTTTGTTATGATGAAGTATTCCAAATACTTACAAAGGAGTTCTCTGATGGATATCATAACACTTTTCTGTGAAATTGACGACTTTTTTCTTGCGTATGAACAGTATCAAGCACAACACCAGTTGCCAGTAATACTCGGAACAGGCAATACACGCGGCAGACCCAGAAGCCTTCATCATAGCGAGGTCATGACGATACTTGTGCATTTTCATCATAAAAAGCATAAAAACTTTAAGACCTATTATCAAGATTATGTCTGCTGCCAGTTGCGTTGGGCGTTCCCAAACCTTGTCAGTTATAGTCGTTTTGTGCAGCTTTCACAAGAGGTATTGGTGCCGTTGTCTATTTTTCTGAACATCCGTTTCGGTGAGTGTCGTGGGATTTCCTTTATAGATTCAACCCCACTCCCCGTCTGCCACAATCGTCGGATTTCAACGCATCGTGTCTTCGCTGATTGTGCGGGACACTCTAAAACCTCTATGGGGTGGTTCTATGGTTTCAAATTACATCTTGTCATCAACGACCAAGGTGAACTGCTATCTGCCTTGGTGACAGCAGGAAACGTAGATGACAGGAAACCCGTCCCACAGTTGTGTCAAGGGCTCTTTGGCAAAGTATTTGCAGATAAAGGATACATCAATAAAGACCTACGGGAGATACTCCAAGAAAACGGTGTGACACTCATCTATAAGGTGCGTAAAAATATGAAACCTGAACCTTTGTCTGATGTTGATGCAGCACTTCTAAAAAAACGGATGCTCATTGAAGCGGTGTATAAAGAACTCAAAAGTCAGACAGAGATACAACACACACGGCATAGAAGTTGTGCTAACTTCCAAGTGAACACAGTCGCTGCCTTGATCGCTTATACCTGTTTGAATAAGAAACCTTCACTCAAACATAAAAAACTACAGGTAAAAGACTGTCAGGTGCCAATGATATGTAACTTCTAAGAGTATTTATCAAACTCACGTTAGTATAAACTTTTTAAGGAGAAACATAATGGCACGCCCTTATGCAAAAGATACCTCTATTCCTTATGTTCCTACTGATAATGTTGACCTTTACCCTTCTGAAGATGGAAAGCCGATGGCAGCAAGCGATTATCATTTAAGATTATTAATATGGACGCTGCAGGCACTTGAGGCACATTTCGCACAAAATCCAGAAGTCTATATCTCTGGCGACATAATGATGTATTACAGCGAAGGGGATCCCCGAAAGTCCATATCTCCGGATGTGCTCGTCTGTTTTGGCATAAACCCAAAGTTGCGTCTGACGTATAAAACATGGGAGGAAGGAAAAGCACCCGATTTCGTGATGGAGTTCTCCAGTAAAAGCACTTATGATAAAGACTTAGGTGAGAAGAAGGATGTTTACGCTTCATTGGGGATACAGAATTACTTCTTATACGATGCAGAGGGGTTGTATTTACCATCTCCGATGATGGGATTTACGTTAGTAGATAGTAAGTATGTCGCTGTTCCTGCGGATGAACAGGGAAGTTTTCGTGCCTCGGTTTTGGATTTGGATTTCCATATTCGCGATGGAGAGATAGCGATTTATGATCCTGTTGCGGGTGAATGGCTTCAGACGCGTGCAGAACGCACAGAAATTGCAGAAGCGCGCACAGAAATTGCAGAGGCACGCGCTGAAAACGCTGAGGCAGAACTCGCTAAGGCTTTAGCAGAAATTGAACGGCTGCGTGCGAAGTAACAGACAATTATGCATCTTGGCGATATAATCCTTTGAAGAATAAAGATGGTCTCGCGTGTTTTGACATGAGAGTCCTGAGAAAAACAGGATTCAGTTGGAGGAAAATACTAACTCATGGCTGAAATTAGCATGAAACTACTTTTTAGGACATCGGCTATAGTCTTAATAGGTTTGTTCCCCATTTTCGCGGTCGGTTGCAGTGAAGATGGTGAAAATAAAAAAGAAGATGTTGTTGTTGTGGACTTCGACTTTGTTGGAAGTTCTTGGGAAATTGTCTCAATTAATGGTGAAATGTTTGAAACATTTTTCTCCCAAAATTTCGCACCTGAACAATCGGACGATATAGAAGCTGAACAAGAATCCACACTTATTTCAAATAATTGGGTTTTTGAAGATGATGGTTCTTTGACAGGTAATTTAGCGTTCGAGGTATCAGAGAAATACCCGGGACCACCTGCTTCGTCAATGACCCAGAAACTCACTCAAACTATAGCAGGAATGTATATTGCAGATGAGGAAACCTTAAAAATCACTACAGAAGATATCAAATTGGATGTTGAAGTAACGCTTGAACCAAAAGAGGTATGGGCAGCACAAATAGTAGGTAAAACCGTAGAACAGTTAGAAGCGGATTTGGCAGCGGAATCGAAAAGTGGATTTGAACAGAATCCTTCAGATTTTATATTCGACAGCGGAATTGAATATACATGGAACGTCACAGGAGATACGTTAACGCTGACTTATTCTGATCAGAAAATGGTTCTCAAGAAAAAGTGATACTAAAATTAAATGAAACTAATTATCTCCGTTTTCACGTATCGGACAACAAAGGAGAAACATAATGGCACGCACTTATGCAAAAGATATCTCTATTCCTTATGTTCCTACTGACGATGTTGACCTTTACCCTTCTGAAGATGGAAAGCCGATAGCAGCAAGCGATTATCATTTAAGATTACTAATATGGACGCTGCAGACACTTGAGGCACATTTCGCACAAAATCCAGAAGTCTATATCTCTGGCGACATAATGATGTATTACAGCGAAGGGGATCCCCGAAAGTCCATATCTCCGGATGTGCTCGTCTGTTTTGGCATAAACCCAAAGTTGCGTCTGACGTATAAAACATGGGAGGAAGGAAAAGCACCCGATTTCGTGATGGAGTTCTCCAGTAAAAGCACTTATGATAAAGACTTAGGTGAGAAGAAGGATGTTTACGCTTCATTGGGGATACAGAATTACTTCTTATACGATGCAGAGGGGTTGTATTTACCATCTCCGATGATGGGATTTACGTTAGTAGATAGTAAGTATGTCGCTGTTCCTGCGGATGAACAGGGAAGTTTTCGTGCCTCGGTTTTGGATTTGGATTTCCATATTCGCGATGGAGAGATAGCGATTTATGATCCTGTTGCGGGTGAATGGCTTCAAACACGTGCAGAACGCACAGAAATTGCTGAGGCACGCGCAGAAAACGCTGAAGCACGCGCAGAACAGGAAACCATCGCACGAGAAAGCGCAGAAACACGCGCTGAACAAGAAGCTGCACGCGCAGAAAACGCTGAAGCAGAAGCCGCACAACTCCGTGAAGAACTTGCACGTTTGGAAGCACGCCGCTAACCGGCTATCAACGATAGATAAGTCATTTTATGGGAGTGAACTTAGAATACCATGAAACTAAAAGTTATTATTCACGAAGCTGAGGAAGGTGGATATTGGGCGGAAGTGCCATCAATCGCCGGTTGCGCTACACAAGGTGACACTTTTGAAGAATTACTTGAAAACATTTACGAAGCAATTGAAGGGTGTTTATCCGTAGATGTTAACACATTGGATATTACAGAAATGACAGTGTGATGAAGATAGCTGTTTGAAAGTGTTAAGCTGTATGTTTTTATTATTACATGTATTCTTTCGTTGCTGGGATATTCGTTGGCTTAGGTGAAATATCGGAATACTAAAGTCGGGATGTCATATCAAAGATAAAACCTTTTGTGAATCACCAACTCTTTGGGTTTTGAGTGAAAACAAGGGAAATACATCATGAAATTATTTGTGATTTTTGCATTTGTTCTTTTATTAGGCTTATCAGGATGTATAACGTCTGCTGGAGTAGAAAGATGCCGGTTGGCATCCATGAACGAGTGCAGTTGTCCCCGATGTATTGCAAAACAAGCCAAGTGGAAAAACGAACAAACCCAGCAAAAACAAACTCAGCAAAAACTTGCTAGAGATAAGGCTGCTAAACAGCAAAAACTTGTTGCGGATTTAATGAATAAATTTATAGGGCATCCTATTTCAAAAGTTATTAAGGTGCAGGGACCTGCGACTCAAATTGCTGATGATGGTGCGGGCGGAAAAATCTACGTTTGGGCGGCACAGCGGCAGAGAACTGTTCCAAAACGTTATTGGGAATTTGTGACTCCGCCAAAACAGTCCACGGCAAAATCCACGCCATTTCCAAGTATTACCCCACCACCAGTGCAAAAGCGAACGACAACACGCGGCACGATACGTTGGAACTCTATACTTCAGAGATGGGAATTTGAATCAGAAACAGCCCCCACATATCCAGGGTTACATATCCCTGATATTGCGAGCGATATTGCGTCAATTTTAGAATCGGAGCCAGAACCGGTTCCGATTCCACAGCTACGCACAGAACGGGAGACACATACCTACACCCAGCGGGTCATGTTATATACGCGCGCCGATGGTACCATTTACCATTGGCTTATGGACCCCGCAACGTCGGATACGCTTTTGCATTGGATTAAATTGGATTAAGAAATAATTATATGGCAAGGAATGTTTTTGGATATTGCATTGTACTGTTCGTTGGATTATAATGGGACTGAAAAGATTAACATGATCTAGCGGGGAAACGAATGAATAAAATTCTCATATTTTTTGTAATATGGGGTTACTTTCATTGGTATCCAAAGTTGATCCTAAAATCTAACCTCACATGGAAGGAAAGTTTAATTCGTGCTTGTGGACTCTGCATCATTTTGCAAATTACCCTCTTCGTACTGTGGGGATTTGATATAATTTGGGACAATCCTATTAGTAAGATTTTTCGCAAGATACTTAAGTGGTTATTATAAAAATTTGTAGGTTGCTTAGTTTAGGTTTTTATCCATTTTATTAAGAAGGCACGAGTTGGAGTTTGCGTCCACTGACTGCTGGTTGCTGAACACTGATAGCCAAGAAAAGGAATACATAGATGTCAGATGAAATAATACAAATCGAAACACCATTTCAGTTTAACGAAGAAAACAAACGAGAATTTGATGAACTGATTGGTCGGTATCCCGTAAAAGAAGCAGCAATGCTGCCAACGCTCCACCTGGCACAACGGCAGGAAGGTTATATTACGCCTGCTGTCATGAAGTATGTAGCGGAATTGTTGGAACTTTCCGTGATGAAAGTAAAAGACGTGGTAACCTTCTATCCGATGTTCTTTGAGGAACCGGTGGGAAAATATGTTATCCGCGTCTGTCATACGCTGCCGTGTGCATTGCGCGACTGTAAAGTGGTTTTGGATCATCTCAAAGAAAAACTGAGTACTGACGTGGCATCAGAAACAAATCTCGCAAAAGGAACAACTGATGATGGCAAGTTCACCTTGATGAAAGTTGAGTGCCTTGCATCGTGTGATGTCGCACCCGTTATCATGGTGAATGACAATTTATATAAGAATTTGACACCAGAAAAAGTTGATGAAATATTAGCGGAACTTCCTAATTAGAGGACATATCATAAATCAGAATTTGTTAGGTTTCACTACGTTCTATCTAACCAATAAAAAACTATAAGAGACAATATGTAGAGGAAAAATATGGTTCAAGAAAGACGGATTCTCTACGAGCATCTGGATGTACCGAATATAAACACCTTTGATGTCTTTCGACAATATGAGGGTTATACCCGTTTTGAAAAGGCGATTGCCGAATATCAACCTGAAGAAATCGCTGATATGGTAAAAGAATCAGGTTTGAAAGGCAGAGGCGGTGCCGGTTTTTCTACTGGGGAAAAATGGAGTTTTGTCCCAAGGGACATTGAGCCGCGTTACCTCTGTTGCAACGCTGACGAAAGCGAACCCGGCACTTTCAGCAACCGTTACGTGTTGGAGAAAAACCCACATCTGTTGATAGAAGGTATCTTAATCTGTTGCTACGCAATGGGAATTGAGACCACTTATGTTTACATTCGCGGTGAATTCACACTTGGAAAAAAGATGTTAGATGCCGCCATTAAGGAGGCTTACGAACAGGGTTACCTTGGGGAAAATGTTCGAGACACGGGGCTAAATATTAACATCTATTCACATCCGGGTGCTGGGGCATATATCTGTGGTGAAGAGACAGGATTGATTGAATCCCTTGAGGGAAAACGGGGACAACCGCGCAACAAACCACCTTTTCCTGCTGTCCAAGGTGTGTTTATGAAACCCACCGTCGTGCAGAATGTGGAGACCTTGTGCAACCTACCCTTTATCGTAGGGAATGGTGTAGAATGGTACACACAGATGGGACCAACGTACGGTGATACGCGATTTGACCCACCAAAAGCGGATCCAAATACAGGCACAAAACTCTACTGTATCAGCGGCGATGTCAACGAACCGGGTGTATATGAATTGGAACTCGGTTTGACAAGCACAGAGCTTATTGAGGTAGCAGGCGGTTTGCGCGGCGAAGAGGTAAAAGCGGTTATCCCTGGCGGTAGTTCCGCACCGATCTTGACGCATTACGAATTAGATACACGACTTGATTTTACATCGCTCACGCTCGCAAAGTCAATGTTAGGTTCGGGTGGCATCATTGTGATGAATGAGACTCGGAATATTGTTGATTGCTTGCTCAATATTATGAAATTCTACGCGCATGAATCGTGCGGGCAGTGCACACCGTGTCGATGGGGCACCCCGTGGGTACGTGATATTGTCCAACGTATTGCCGATGGAGAAGGCAGACAAACCACTATCACACGACCCAAGTTCGGTGTCACCGAAAGCGGCAGATGGGGTGATACTGGTGAAACAGAGGAAATCTACGAAGACCTTGATCTGCTGGAAAACGTTGCGAACAACATTGCGAATGTGGATACAATGACATGGAACACTATCTGCGTCTTTGGTATTGCTGTTTCGTGGCCAGCAGTAAGTTATATGCGAAAGTTCAAACCTGAATTTGAAGCCGCAATACGAGAAGGTAAATTAGTTACGCTACCTGTTGCTGAAGCGACAGTGCCGCCAGAGGAAAATTACGCGTATCAACAGCGGTTTATTCCAAAGGAGTTTGCTGACCTGTAGAACTGATTATCCCAGTTGGAAACTGACAGAATATTGAGGGCTATGCCAAGTCATTGGAGTAATATTTATGGCATTTATTAAACTGAATGACCTTGAAATAGAGGTTGAAGACGGAACAAATATAGTTGAGGCTGCACGGGAAAACGGCATTGAGGTGCCTCACTACTGCTACCACGCTGGGTTGAGTCGTCCAGCGAATTGTCGGATGTGCCTCGTTGAACCTTACGGTCCCATACCAGGTGCCCCTCCAGGTACAATCGGTCCAGCTCGACAATTAGCTACGGGTTGTACACTGACAGTCCGATCCGCACCACCAGAAAGAAAGTTAGAAGAAAAATATGACGCTATCGTCCGAACAGACAGTTCCCGTGTCATAAAAGCGAGAGAGGATATCCTTGAATTTCTACTTGTACATCACCCTCTTGATTGTCCCGTCTGTGACCAAGCAGGTGAATGCGACCTGCAAGACTTCAGCTACCGGCATGGGCACGATAAAAGCCGCTATATAGAAGTCAAAAACGTGCCTCCGAAAAAAGACCTGGGGCCGGATATTTTGCTCTATTCCACACGTTGTATCGTTTGCACGCGGTGTATCCGATTCTGTGATGAGGTTTCAGGCAGTGGTGAACTTGGGTTGATAAATCGCGGTTCTCACGATGAAATTGACATTCCACGAAGCCACGAGGGAACTCCCATACAACTTCTTGATAATAAACTCGCTGGAAACGTCGTTGATATATGCCCTGTCGGCGCACTGATTAGCAAAGATTTTCTGTTCAAATCTCGCCCGTGGTTTATGGAAAAGGCGGATAGTATCTGTTCAGGATGTAGCGTCGGATGTAATGTCACGGTTGAGTATAAGGCAGATGGTGTGTACCGTATCAAACCTCGCTTCCACGAAGATATTAACCAACACTGGATGTGTGACGATGGTAGACTCGGTTACCACTATGTCAACAGCGATGACCGTCTCCAACTGCCCCTTAAGAAGGTTGATGGCGAACTTGTAACAACGCAGTGGGCAGATGCGTTGACGTTAATTACCGAAAATTTATCCGAAGTTGATGCTGCCGATATTGTTGTTATCGGTTCTGCACAAGGCACGAATGAAGACAACTACGTATTACAGCAGTTTGCACACGATGTGCTAAAGACAACGCAATTGGGGCTCTTTGGGCAACTACCCGGTGAAGAACACAAATTCCCACAATTTACCATTGAAGCAGACAAGAATCCGAACACCGCAGGTGCGCGAACAATACTCGGCTCTGCAAACGGAAATGTCGTTTTAGAAGGCGATGCACTTTGGGAAAAGGTCGCAAGTGCGAAAGTCGTTTATATCGTTAGTGGTGTACCGGAACGCGTGCTTGAAGATGCCGAAAGAGACGCATTAGAAAAGGTTGATTTCCTCATCGTGCAAGATGTTTTACCATCAGCGGTTACGGAATTAGCCGATGTGGTACTACCGGGAACAACTTTTGCTGAAAAAGATGGCACATTTACCAATTCTACCGGATGGGTGCAACGGATTCGAAAGACAATTGATCCTCCAGGTGAAGCACAAGTAGATTGGCAGATTACACAGCAGCTTGCGAAGCAACTCGGTGGAGAAATTGATTACCATTTCGCTGGTGAGATTGCGATCGCGATTGCAGAGAATGTAGCGGGTTACGGTGACGCAACACATCAAAATATAGGAGATGCAGGCATTAAGTTAGACTAACCTACTAACTTCAATCATGCGCGTCATCAAGAAGGAGAAATTATGGATATAGATATAGTAGAAGTTATAGTTATTCCAGTCATTAAAATTCTCTTCATCGCACATCTGCTCATTATTGGCGTAATGGCGATGATTTGGTCAGAACGCCGAGTCAGTGGATGGATGCAGGATCGACTCGGACCGAATCGCGTCGGACCACAAGGACTACTCCAACCTATTGCAGATGGGATTAAGTTCCTCTTTAAAGAAGACCTCATCCCGAATCACGTAGATAAACCTCTTTATGTGCTTGCCCCAGCTATGCTTCTGGTCCCAGCAATGATTATAGTAGCTGTCGTACCATTCGGAAGTTCTATGACGATAGCAGGATATGAAATTCCGCTTCAGATCGCTGACCTCAATATAGGCATTTTATATATCTTAGCAATAACGTCTCTCGGTGTGTATGGTGTTGTTATAGGTGCGTGGGCATCAAACAACAAATACTCACTTTTGGGTGGTTTGCGTTCATCCGCGCAGATGATAAGTTACGAATTGACGCTCGGATTGGCAATTATCGGTGTTTTGATGCTCTCCGAATCGCTCAAACTTCGGGAAATTGCAGAGGGACAGGGTGCAAACCCGTGGGAATGGAATTTCCTGATACACTTTCCAGCATTTCTTGCGTTTACAACAGCAGTGTTCGCAGAAACAAACCGATTGCCATTTGACCTTGCTGAAGCAGAGCAGGAACTTGTCGCAGGTTACCACACCGAATACAGCAGTATGAAATTCGCTATATTCTTTATGGCAGAATATATGAGCATGATTGTCGGTTCGGCAGTGGTTGTAACACTGTTCTTAGGCGGTTGGCACTTCTTCGGACTCGAAAACATAGGTGGAGAGGGATCCGTACTTGCTGGACTTATCTCGTTTGCTATCTTCTTTGTTAAAACAGGAATTTTCTTGTTTGTTTTCATCTGGGTACGCTGGACACTTCCGCGTTTCCGCTATGACCAACTCATGAATTTCGGTTGGAAATTCTTGTTGCCTGTTGCCTTATCGTCAATCGTTGTTACCGGCACATTATATATAATAACGAAAGGTAATCGTCTTTGGATAGGTGTTGGCAATGTAGTTGCAGCGTTTATTGTCGTAGCAATCGTAGCAGGGATGCTTGCTATGGACAATAACAGTAAATCTGCAGCGCAAAACACTCCCGCCGCAGCACCACTGCGCGGCTTGGACGCAGTAGAATAGGAGGCGTGCAAATGAATCCAGAAATGATTCTATTTTTTATCTTTGGTGCTGTGTCACTAATTGGTGCAATCGCTGTTATCTCGTTTCGGCACCCGATATATAGTGCGCTTTCGCTTATTGTAACGTTTTTCGCACAAGCAGGGTTGTTTGTGATTTTGGGCGCACACTTCGTCGCTGCTGTTCAAGTGATTGTATATGCGGGAGCAATCATGGTATTGTTTCTCTTTGTAATTATGCTGCTGAACCTTGGCACACTCTCTGAGAAAGGTGCGCTCACAGGGAAACTGAAAGGTGTTGCGATAATTTTGGGTATCCTCTTGGCTGCTCAAGGCATCTATATTGCGGTGAATGCCCTCAATAATACTGAGGTTGGATCGGAAGCAGCACAGGAAAAGGCAGCTGCTCTCACTAATAATCCGATTGAAACTTATGATATTGGTGAACTTTTGTTCAGCAAATACCTTTTACCGTTTGAGGTTACCTCGCTTATTTTGTTGGCAGCATTGATTGGCGTAATTGTCTTGGTAAAACGCGAAAACCAAACTGAAAACTAAAACAGATTTAGGCGATAGTGCCTACAACAACAAAGGAGTCATCGGTTATTGGTATCAGTTTTCAACTTGTCTAACACCTACAGAACTCGTGTGTTACGACAGAAGGAGGACGGTTAACAATCTATCCTCTGACAACTGACAACTGACAACTGACAACTGACAACTGACAACTAATATGTCATTAGAGTATTATCTCATCTTGAGCGCGCTCTTATTTACAATAGGCGTTATCGGTGTACTCATCCGCAGAAACGCGATTATCATCTTTATGTGTATTGAATTGATGCTAAACGCAGCAAATCTCGCCTTTGTAGCGATCAGTCGTAGCCTCGGTCAAGTGGAGGGGCAGTTGTTCGTCTTTTTTGTGATGGCTGTTGCTGCTGCGGAAGTCGCAATCGGATTAGCAATTATTGTAAGTGTTTTCAAGCATCGCGAAACAATTAATGTGGATGAAGTTAATTCGCTGAAAGGATAAAACATGTCAAATAGTCTAATTATTATCTTATTAATTTCGCCACTTGTTGGGTTTCTGATTAACGGATTGTTTGGCAAATGGTTAAAAGGTAACGAGAAACTCAGTGGGACAATCGGTGCACTTGCCGTACTCGTATCCTTAATCTGTTCAATTATCGCTTTTGTAAATGTACAGGGCAGTGAGAAACCGTTCAATGAGGTGCTTTATTCATGGATTGCAGGTGAATCGTTCACTTTCAACATCGGCTTCCATGTTGATGCCCTGACGACTGTAATGCTTTTGGTTATCACAGGTGTCGGATTCCTTATCCACGTATATTCCATCGGCTACATGCACGGCGATGAAGGCTATACCCGTTATTTTGCGTACCTAAATCTGTTCGTCTTCGCAATGCTAATTCTCGTTCTCGGTAACAATTACCTGATGATGTTTGTTGGTTGGGAAGGTGTTGGACTCTGCTCCTATCTGCTAATAGGATTCTGGTATGAGAAACAATCCGCTACGGATGCAGGTAAAAAGGCGTTTATTGTCAACAGAATCGGTGATTTCGGTTTTCTGTTAGGGATGTTCACGTTGTTTGCTGTGTTCAACTCCCTTGACTTCTCAACGATATTTTCTGGAGCTGAAGCAAAAAGTGATGAGATAGTTTTTGGTGTAAACGGAATTATGCTTGCGACTTTGCTCCTCTTTGTTGGAGCAGTTGGTAAATCCGCACAGCTCCCTCTTTATGTTTGGCTGCCAGATGCAATGGAAGGTCCAACCCCTGTTAGTGCATTAATACACGCCGCCACAATGGTTACCGCGGGTGTCTATATGATTGCACGTTCCGCTGTGCTGTATAACATCGCAGAGACAGGAGTGGTTGTCGCTTGGATCGGTGTCCTAACCGCTTTGTTCGCTGCAATAATAGCCCTCAAACAGAATGACATTAAGCGAATTCTCGCCTATTCCACCGTAAGCCAATTGGGGTATATGTTTGTCGGCGTCGGTGTCGGCGCGTATGCTTCCGGTATTTTCCATTTGGTAACACATGCATTCTTTAAAGGACTGATGTTCCTGACTGCTGGCAGCGTGATGCACGCAATGGCGAATGAATTAGATATACGAAAAATGGGGGGATTGCGAAACAAATTGCCGATAACCCATGCTACATTTTTGGTTGGTGCTTTGGCAATTGCAGGTGCCCCGTTCTTAAGTGGTTTCTGGAGTAAGGATGAAATTTTACATAGCGCGTGGGGTAGTTCAAAAGCAATTTATATCATCGGATTAATCACAGCATTCCTGACAGCGTTCTACATGTTCCGTCTAATCTTTGTGACTTTTTATGGGAAATCTCGCGTTGAACCTGAGGTTGCTTCACATCTCCATGAATCGCCTGCGGTGATGTGGGTTCCGTTGGCTATTCTTGCTATTCCATCGGCACTTATCGGTTTACTGTTAGGGGTGGGCGTACACAATAGTTGGTTCCACCACTTTACAGAAAAGGTAGCAGGTTTTAAAGGTGAAGCGTTAGAAGGTAGTGCAATTCCATTCATGATTATTTCGTCAATTGTTGGTATACTCGGAATTGCTTATGCATGGACACGTTATAAAGATCGTGTGCCTTCCGCAGAACCTACCAACGCATTACAGAAACTCGTTGCCAACAAGTTCTATGTTGATGAGGTATACAATACTTTTATCGTCCAGCCAATCAAAAACGCTTCCCATTTTCTGTTATGGAAATTGTTTGATACAGGGATTATTGACGGAATTGTTAATGGCGTGGCTGCACTTATCCGAGTGATTGGTGGAACGTTACGAAGATTGCAGACAGGTCTTGTCCAAGTATATATTGTGTCAATGGTCCTAGGAATCGTGTTGTTCCTCGCGTACTATCTGTTTTTTGCATAAAGATTGTCTTGTAATGTAGACCAGTTCCCACGATCTTTTTTAGGAAATGCTAACGGAGGAAGAAATGAAACAGAGTAATTTTCGACCACGGGATTTGCTAAATCAAGAAATTGCTGGCATCTGCGGTGTTGCAAGACTGACAGATAAAGCGCGGGCTGACCATGTAGGAGAAATAGGAAGTTATAAATACGGTGCTGATTCTGAACAAGATACAGAGATTCTATCGTTCCTCGGTATTTCAGCGGAAGTTTTCAAAGATGCAGCAGTCAGACTCAACAACGATCTCAAACTGGGTGCATGGATTCTGAACAACTGTGATAAATCATCTGAGGAAGTATCTAAGTTCAATCGGAAGTTGAAACATCAGTGGCAGCGTAAAATGCCTCAAAATGGATTTTCAAAACGCCGCCGCGAATTAAATGTTGAAAAACCATCTATTCCTTTTTGGGTTTCACCTCAGTGGTGGTTACTATTGAAAATCTTCAAAAGATAGAAAAGATAGAGATTTGCAGTTTTGTTACAAAGCGAGTTTATCCTATTAGAAGGGATTTTTGCTAATTGATTGTTTCGTGATGTAGAATGGTTTCCATAAAATTTCTTTTTACAAAATACGAACAGAGGAAAAGATGGAACAGAAAAATTTTCGGCCGCGGAATTTGCTAAACAAAGAAGTCGCTGGCATCTGCGGTGTTGCAAGATTGACAGATAAGGCACGGGCTGCCCATGTTGGTAAAATAGGAAGTTATAAATACGGTGTTGATTCTGAACAAGATACTGGAATATTATCCTTTCTCGGCATTTCTGCGGATTCATTTCAGGAGGCATCTGTCCGGATTAACAACGATATTAGTTTAGGGGCATGGGTTCTGGACAACTGCAGTAGGTCGTCTGAGGAAATATCGAAATTCAATCGAAAACTAAAGTTTTGGTGGCAGAGCAAAATGCCTCGTGGCACTTATTCAAGGCGTCGCCGCGAATTGGCACGCCGCAGAGAATCATCCGAGTCATCTGGGATAGACTCGGTATTATTGATGATTATTGGTTCCGGTTGATGAAAGTTAAGTTATTCTAAAGGAGATTTTTTTGCTACTCTCAATAGTTATTTTTTTACCACTGCTCGGCGTAATTGCAATTGCATTACTCAGAGGATTGGGCGCGTCTGCTATTAAAGGCATCGCACTTGTCGTTAGTTTGTTGACATTCCTTATCTCAATAGGACTTTACACCGGATTTGAGGCAGGAATTGATGGTTTCCAAACTGACGCACAACTTTACCAAAAACTACCGTGGATTGAAGGTTTAGGTATAAGTTACCATATCGGCATTGACGGTATTTCGTTGTGGTTAGTGCTACTTACAACTTTCCTAACGCCAATATGTATTCTCGCCGCTTGGAATTCGGTTGAGAAAGGATTGAGCGGTTTTATGATGTCGCTCCTCGCGCTGGAAACTGGAATGCTGGGTGTTTTCTGTGCCTTAGACCTATTCCTTTTCTTTGTGTTCTGGGAGTCCATGTTAATCCCGATGTATTTCCTTATCGGAATATGGGGTGGTGAACGTAGAATCTATGCCACTATCAAGTTCGTACTTTACACAATGGCAGGCAGTGCGCTCATGTTAGTCGGCATTTTAGCACTATACTTCCAAAACGGTAACAGCTTTGATCTCGTAACACTATTAGCAACAGAAGGCACATTTGATCATTCCTATCTATTATTCCTTGCATTTTTCATTGCTTTTGCGATTAAAGTGCCTCTTTTCCCATTCCATACTTGGTTGCCAGATGCACACGTTGAAGCACCTACAGTCGGAAGTGTAATCCTTGCAGGTGTCCTACTTAAAATGGGTACGTATGGCATAGTACGATTCTGTCTTCCCCTCTTTCCAGATGCAGCAGCTAAGGCGACGCCCTGGATAGTACCACTCGCAATTATCGGTATAATTTACGGGGCATTAGTAGCAATGGTGCAACCGGATTTGAAAAAATTGGTCGCATATTCCAGTGTCAGTCACCTCGGTTTCGTAGTATTAGGTCTTTTTTCAAAAAGTCATTTAGGTATTCAGGGAAGCGTTTTGCAAATGATCAATCACGGATTAAGCACTGGCGCACTGTTCCTTTTGGTCGGCATGATTTATGAACGGCGGCACAGCCGAATGATCGTTGACTTCGGTGGACTGGCAAAGAAAATGCCTATCTTCGCTACCATCTTTTTGATTGTAACACTGTCATCCATCGGACTGCCGGGACTCAATGGATTTGTTGGAGAATTTATGATTCTACTCGGCAGTTTCGTTGGCGGGGCATTCTCTAAATGGTATGTGGTATTCGCAACAACAGGCGTAATCTTGGCAGCAGTTTATATGCTATGGATGTTCCAGCGGGTCATGTTTGGTACACCAGACAACACAAACGCATCTTTGCCTGACCTGAAACCGCGTGAAATAGTTGTCTTACTGCCGATACTGCTTTTCATTGTATGGATTGGCGTACATCCGAATACATTCCTGAAACCGATGAAAGCATCAGTGGGTGTGGTCGCTAAAAAAGTAAAAGTAAATGAATCTGACAATACGCCAGCAGTTGGACAAATTATTGATGGTGAAACTCAAGACGCTGTTCAGGAAGTTAAAACAGCGACCCTACAGATAATTGAAGAGGAGGCACAGACAGAATAGTGAAGTCAAAACTTGCCTCTTTTCTTATATTATGCATCATTGTGGGGCTTACTTTAGCAGTTTCAATGGAAACCTTCGCTGCTGATGAGACACATGGTGAGGGTGGACACTTTCGCGTAGATGGTTCCATACTACCTATCTGGAGCATTATTCCCTTTGTAGGAATTCTCCTCTCAATCGCACTTTTCCCACTCCTGTTAGATTCCCATTTTCTTGTCCACCATGGTGGAAAAATGTCATTGGCATGGGCGTTATTATTCGCAATCCCATATCTTGTCGTTTTCAGAGGTGATGCTTTTCACGATATTTTATATATCTACTTGATAGACTACATTCCGTTCATCATACTGTTATGGGGTTTGTTTACGGTTGCTGGTGGGATACTCGTACGAGGAACATTGCGTGGTACTCCGATGGTTAACACGCTGTTATTGCTAATCGGCACTGTAATTGCCTCATGGATAGGAACAACAGGCGCATCAATGCTCCTTATCCGTCCGTTGATTAAAGCAAATGCGTACCGAAAGAGTAAGGTGCATTTAATTGTCTTCTTCATCTTTTTAGTAAGCAATATAGGTGGTTCCTTAACCCCTCTTGGCGATCCACCACTCTTTCTTGGATTCCTACACGGTGTGCCTTTCTTCTGGACAACAACCGCACTCTTTCCACACATGGTATTTATTAGTGTCATTTTAATCGTTCTCTTTTTCATTATAGACACATTCATGTTCAAACGGGAAGGTGGCATCGTCCCAGATGATGGAGTCAACGAACCGATTCGTGTTGAAGGTCTCTTTAATCTCGTTTTCCTCTTTGGTATTGTTGCGGCAGTCTTAATGAGTGGCTCTTTCAAGTGGGGAGATATCAACGTACTCGGCGTTCATGTTTACTGGCAGAATATCACACGCGACGTGTTGATTGTCGTGATGGGTTTATTATCCCTCAAGTTTACGCCCTTTAGCGGTGAATTACGCCAATCAAACGAGTTCTCATGGGAACCAATCGAAGAAGTCGCAAAAGTGTTTGCTGGTATCTTTATGACGATTATTCCGGCATTGACAATTCTTGGTGTCGGTACAAAAGGCGCACTGAGCGGGTTAATCGGGGCAATTCAGCAACCCTCTCACTACTTCTGGATAACTGGGATTTTGTCCAGTTTCTTAGATAATGCGCCAACCTATTTAACATTTTTTAACACCGCACTTGGAAAATTAGAGCTTACTGAGGCGGTTGTTCCACAAATTTTGTCAGGACAATTGACTGAGCCCCATCACCTTGAGTTTGTCAGATTGCTAACTGCAATATCTGTCGGTGCAGTTTTCATGGGTGCAAATACATATATCGGAAATGCACCGAATTTTATGGTTAAATCAATTGCCGAACAGAGCGGTATCCGCATGCCGAGTTTCTTTGGATACATGTTATGGTCCGTTGCTATTTTATTCCCGCTTTTTGTGGTTGTTACATTCGTGTTCCTACGTTAGAAAAAATATATGAAGTTTGACGCTACAGTCTTTCGGCTATCCGGAGTTTAAAATGGAGGTTTTGAATGCCGTCTGAGATACCTGATATTAATTGGTCGCTATTGATGCCGCAACTTGTCATTGTTTCAACGTTGCTTATTGTCCTTGTCTTTGACATGATTGACTCTATTTCAAAAAAGACATTGGGATGGATGACAATTGTTGGTGCAGTGATTGCCTTATGGGCATCTATTAATCTGCTGCAAGCCGGGACAGATCAAACCCAGTTCAACGACATGTTCAGGATAGATAGTTACTCCCTCTTTTTCAACATTATCTTCCTCGTTTCAACAATTTTGGTTGCCCTCATCTCAATTAGTTATTTAGGGAAAGGCGATAAAAAACAGGGACCGTACTATCTGCTTATCCTGCTTGCAACGCTCGGCATGATGTTAATGGCTGCTGGCAATGAGTTGATTATCATTTTCCTCGGCTTAGAACTAATGTCGTTGTCGTTGTATGTGTTAGCAGGCTATTTTCGAGAAAGCCCTGCCTCAAGCGAAGCAGGCATGAAATATCTACTGCTCGGTGCGTTTGCCAGTGCTTTTTTCCTCTATGGAATCGCTTTAATTTACGGTGCTGCAGGCACAACAAGTATTCCGGGGATTGCAGAGAAACTCACCACTGAGAGTCAATCCCCACTTCTTTTAGCAGGGACATTCCTACTCATCGTTGGATTTGGGTTTAAAGTCGCGATCGTTCCATTCCACCAATGGGCGCCAGATGTTTACGAAGGCGCACCTACCACAATCGCTGCCTTCATCTCTGCGGGACCAAAAGCAGCTGGATTTGCAGCATTTATTAGGATTTTTATGGAAGCGTTGCCAGATATACAGTCTGAATGGACAGGTGTAATCGTGTTATTGGCGATGTTGACGATGACAGTTGGTAACGTCATTGCTATAGCGCAAACAAACATCAAACGGATGCTCGCTTATTCAAGTATTGCACATGCAGGTTATGTGTTAATAGGTTTAGCTGCAGCAAACGATGATGGCACATCAAGCGCAATGCTCTATCTCCTTGTTTACTGCGTTATGAATATTGGAGCATTCGGTGCCGTTATCTTGGCAAGAACTGCTGATGGAGAAAGTTTAACGATTTCGGATTACGCAGGACTCGGCTTCCGAAAACCTTTACTCAGCGGGTTTTTAACACTCATGTTGTTGTCTCTTGCTGGCTTTCCGCTAACTGCGGGATTTTTCGGAAAATTTTATATCTTCAAATCTGCTGTTCAAGCTGCTGTTCAACCAGATGTAGTTAATACTTGGCTTGTCACACTTGTCATTGTTGGTGCAATCAATACTGCAATCTCAGCGTTCTACTACCTACGCGTTGTCGTAACAATGTATATGCGTGAACCGGAAGAGGAATTGGAATTCAATTCGTATCCTTCTCCCTTAGTTATCGGTTTGGTTCTCGCCGCAATTGGCGTTTTACTCATCGGTATTTTGCCATCGCTACTGCTCAATCCAGCGCAAAATGCTGTGCTATAACTAAGCAACTCAAATCGTAAAAAAACATTTCACAATAGCCTTAGTGTCGGTTTATGTAGTTTTAGACCTCTAAATCGTCATTAAGGTTTTTTCTTGCAGCGTTGTAGTCACGCAATTCATTGCACTTCTTACATTATTTTCTATAAAATATTCAAAAAAGACAAAAAAGATGCAACTTTTTTGCAACTTGTTTGTAGTAGCGTTAACCCGAGCGCGCGGAGTTGCCACATGACAGAAGATGAATTCCTTGAACTGGTCCGCAAACATCAAGATCAGGTTTATCGGCATGCCTTCTATCTACTCAAAAACAGTGAAGACGCAAAGGATATGACACAAGAAACCTTTATCAAGGCATGGCAACATCACAGAAAATTAAGGCAGGAAACCGTTCGCTCATGGTTGTTGAAATGCGTTCAGAATCTCTGTTATAACCAACTAAAACGCCGAAAATTTCGGGTACATTTATCCGAAGAAGATGGTGAAACGCTTGAAATGCTACTACATACACATTCATATCAGTCAAATCCAACCCCAGAGGAGACTGCCATTAAGCAGGAACATAAGCAGTTAGTGCATCAAGCGATTGACGAATTACCGCCAACCATGCGATCAATCGTAATTATGCGGGAATTAGAAGAAATGAGTTATAAAGAAATTGCACAGGTCTTGAAGCAATCTGAAAACACCGTAAAATCAACCGTATTTCGTGCTCGCAAGAAATTGCGGGAAATATTGAACCGACTACTGGAGACATAACCGATGCCTCAAAATCTATCACACGAAATGACTTGCACAGACTGCCAAGTTCAAATTGAAGAATATATTGCGGGTGAATTGGATACCGCCATTGAAACTGCTATCAAATCTCACCTCGCTACATGTAACACATGTCTGCACGAATTCAATTTGGCACAAACAATTGATGTGGTGTTGGACGATCTGCCAAAACCAACGTCCCCTCCTGACATATTAAGTGAGGTTACGGCTTATATTCAGACGCATCCTAACAACGATAATTGGGTTAATCGTTTTTTCAATGTATTCGCTTGGGAAAACTCGCGCCAACTATTTCTTCGTGTAAGTGCATTTGCCTGTCTTGTAGGAATTGTATTATTTGGTGTCTATCAACATCAAAAGCATCTTGAAATTGAACAAGCAAAAAGCGACTTTAACTACGCAATGCGTAAGATGGAGTACGCAGTCCATAAAACAGGTCTTGCTGTAAATGATAGTTTTACTTCTCTTAAGATTGACGAAGCATCACGCAGTGCTTTCAAATCAACATCAAAAATCTCTTCGGCAATCAATAAAAGTTTAGGAATACTAAACCGTCTAACCGGTGATGTTCCGAATTCAGAGACAATTCCGTCTAAAACCAAACGGACAAATTTTTCTATAAAACCTAATTCATCAATTCCAGGAGGAAAGACACAATGAAACGATTTAGCCTGATAACCCTTCTACTCGCTTTCTGCTTTTTTAGCAATGGCATAGCAGAAACCGATGCAATTCGCGGCAAAATAGAGATGAACGTGCCGAATACTTCAGCACCTAATTTAGAAATCAACTTAGATAAGACATTTTTCAACCGCTTTTTCAATACTACGATAAATTTACCGGAACATGCGGAGTACGTGGAGATGATAGAGGGTGTTTTCATTCGCAGTTATGGTAAAGAAACCGGGAACTTGATTGAAATAACCCGTCACTACCAGAACATTCTCAAAACGGAAAAGTGGGAGAAGCTTATCAAGGTTAAGGATCAACTTCACGTCAGCCTGCTCTTTGCCGATAACCCCGATGTATTACATGGAATCTTTATCGTCTTAATTGATGAGCATAACACTACTTTTGTAAACATTTTTGGGAAGATAGATTTTCAAAAACTCGGAATCCTTTTTGGAAAACTTAAGGAATCCAAACCAGAGTTTTGGGAAGACTTTAAGTTTGACATAAAATTCCGTAGGGAAAAATAAAAAACCAAGATGCAAACACATTTCACGCACAAGCAAAGTTTCCTGTTAATTGAAGCGTTATATAAAAAAGGAGAATAACACAATGAAACTGCAAAGACCCCTTACACTGTTCTTCACAACGTTCTGTTTAGCATTCTGGATTCTACCGATCCATCAAGTATTAGCACAAGAAGAACAACCAGATGAAAAAGTGAAAAAAGGACATATTCCGTTTGATTACTTGGATTCACTTGAAGCACAGGTTGAAGTTAATCTAACTGACAAACTCATCAATTTGGTAACCAAATCCGTTAGTTCTAAACCAGAGGTGGCAGAACTGATTCAGATGATTGACGGTATCTATCTTCGCACCTACGGAAATTTTGGTGAATCAGAATCGGGAATGATAAAGTATTACCAGAATAAACTGAAGGAAAATGAGTGGGAAGTACTCGTCAAAATCAAAGAAAAAAATGAAATAGTTGAAATCAGTTTGCTGTTTGATGAAGACGTTGCTTATGGAATCTTTGTAATTCTTGGGTCTTATGAACCTGATGAGGTAACTCTTATAAACATTGTGGGTGAAATCGCCCCAGATAGGATTACTGAATTGCTCAGAAACCTCAGCAGTTTCGGTATGACAGATATTGATCTTGAGGGCACATTAAAGGCAAGTGTTGAACCAGCCACAAATAGGGATACCGTTGAAAAAGAAATGCTTGCGGTTAAAATCGAAAAACCGCCAAAAATTGATGGAAAACTTGAGGATAAATGCTGGAAAATCGCACCCAAAGCCGACAAATTTACGCATGTGAGTACCGAGGAACCGGTCAAAGATCAGACCACAGTCAAACTGGTTTATACCGACAAATCAATCTACGTTGCATGGCATCTTTACGATTCCCAACCTCAAAAAGTCGTAGCACTTCAAACCAAAGACCAAGTCCGTTTCGCAAACGAAGATTCAGTCTGCTTCAGCATTGACCCATTTCACACACGCAAACCCGAACATCGCACCTTGTTTATGGCAAATCCACTCGGTAAGAAATATGTACATTTTGCTACAGCCCGTCCAAAGAATCCCGAATGGGCAGATCAGTGGAAAGTTGCATCAAAAATTGGTGATGATGGATGGGTTGTGGAGATGGAAATCCCGTGGCAGATACTGGATTATCCCGAAACCACTGAGCCAATTCTGATGGGTATTAACTTTGACAGAAAACAACAACGGACAGGTGAACATTCTTGGTGGTCAAATGTCGGGGTTGAAAAGGTATACAGTAACGATGGTAATTGGCTTCAAGTTCTACCGCCATCAAAATTATCACTTATGCAAGGCATGTTAGATGCTTTTGAAAAGGACAGATACAATGCCACAGGCGTTTTTACCCAAGGCAACCAAGTTTCTCTCACTGACAAGAATTTCTTTCGCCTCTTGAATACCAGCGGTTTAAATCCTGTTGATGGACTAAGACTCGGTGGCGGATTTGAACTTGGCAAAAGATGGTATTACGACCCACTCTTTTTTGAAAGATCCGGCGAAACGATTCGACGAAATGTAAACGGTGACTCAGTCCCAATACGTTCCCACTTAGGACCGATGCCTTTTGTATTCGGTAGTATGAGTTTTGCTACTCGGACAGAAACTCCCAATTATCGGCTTGGTGGCGGTGTTACATTCAGTGAGAAATCAAACCTGACATATAGTGCCCAAATTCATAGACTAACATCTGTCAGGGACAGAGACCTCTTATTGAGCGGCAGCGAACAATTCTTGAGAGCATTCACTGGTGCAGACTTTCAAGACTACTATACCAGACAAGGAGGAGTAATGGCACTGCAATGGCAGAATCCGACATTGAAGCATACGCTGGGACTATCGCTCCTCTTGGAAGAACATGAAACCATTTTGAATCACGGCAATTCTGACTTAAGAATCGGCACCTCAAATTATCATTTAGATGTAGGCACACTTGCAAGAGCGAATTCTTTAATATATGATGGCAGAATGCATAGTATCTCCATAAAATACGATTTTGATACTCGGAAAAACACCAAAGTTAGATACGACTTGGGAAACCGAGGAAACAATAACGAGTGGTATAACACATTTCTTGGTGAGTTTTCTGCTTCTGAAATCGGTTCGGATCATGATTTCGCGCGTTTTGTGATACACCTCCGCAACTACCATCCCATTGGGGAGAACTGGCTTGATACGCGTTTAAAAATCGGGTTAGCTGCTACTCAATATTCGTTGCCTTATCAACGTCAATTTGTTCTGGGCGGCACAGGAACGTTACGCGGATATTCTCTCTATGAATTTGTGGGCAACCATGGGTTTCTCTTCAATTTGGAGTATGTTCATAGTTTAACAAGTAAGATTTTCGTTGTGCCTTTCGTGGATATAGGACAAGCATGGGATAATTTGGAAGACATAAAGGATATTTATCCAAAGGCTAACCTTGGCATCGGTTTCCAATTCGGTATCTTCAGGTTGAACTTCGCAAGAGCGCTTGAGAGGGATCGAGGATATCAAGCTAATTTTAAATGGTCCCGCACGTTTTAAACTTACTGAAATTGAAAGGAGAGTCCAATGAAAAAATTAAATCAGTCTTTAAAGCTTACCGTTTTTGTTTTTCTGTTTACCTTACCTTTTTTTACTGGTTGTGCTGAAACGGAACGCGAAATGATGTTCCCTGATACTGATTTACCTGAAAGTGCTACTGTGACCGTAGAGGTACCCGCAGAAGCAGTATTCAATCTGATTATCTCTACCGACTATAGAGAAGAGAGGGACAATTTCGGTAATAAAGTCATTATCCACAATAACGAAAAGAAGTACTCCGTTACACAGGATTTTAGTGAGACATTTTCGTTAGATTCCGAGGAGCCGCATATTTCAGTCAAACTGACTTGTACTAAGATTGACTCTATGAGCAATAATAGTTCAAATTCAGTTCGTCTCATCGTGCAATTTAACGGTGATGAAAATTTTGACAGAGGAAATCACAATCAATTGCTGCAACCGATTGAATTAGGTTCATTTATAAATGTACAGAGTGCTTTTAGTCGATATGATGGTGTCTCTTATAGGATCGAAAGTGATACAGGTCCTGGCATGTCTAATTTCCGTCAATAGACTGTTGCCTTACCCAAAATGTCTGTAGAAATGTAGGCTACAGAAATAAATCGACACCGAATGCCATACGAAATCAGAAATCATCTAATTTGAAATTAAAAGGAGAATCTAATGAAAAAATTGAATCAGTTTTTAAATTTTACCTTCCTTGTCTTATTGTTTACATCACCTCTTCTTGTCGGTTGCGGCGAAGGGGAACGCGAAATAATGTTTCCTGATCTACCTCAGAGTGTAACCGTTAAAATTGAAGATGTCCCCGAAGGTGCTATGTTTAAACTCAATATCCCCACTGATCCCACTGCCTACAGTAAACACAAGAATAATTTGGACGAGACTGTCATCGCCTATAATGACACAGAGGAATACACTGTTAAGCAGACTTTCAACAAAACGTTTCCGTTAGAAACCGAAAAACCTAACTTCGTTCTTGATCTAATTTGTACTTACGTTGACCCGATCAGTGAAAACAGTTCCAATTCAATTGGTCTGACTGTTCAGTTTAACGGGGAGGGCAGTTTCAATAAAGGAAATCACAGCAAGGTTTACCCTTTTGAAGTAGGCACAACAATAATTGTAGTAAGCACTTTTAGTCAATACGACGGTATATCAAGTTTTGTCAGATGCTTTACACCTCCCAGTGGGCCGCATCCTTATCAGTAGGCTGCAACTTTCCCCATGTAGGTAATCGCACTAAATCGATGCCGAATGCCATACGCGCATTCGGCATCGATTTAGTGCATCGTTGTTTCTAAATATGGTACATAGCAGCCTCTATACTCATAAACATAAAACTGAATGGCTTCCTAATGTTAGTATTACAATAGCACCAATTGCTTAAGCATGCTATAATGTTCTACTACCAAAGGAGAAAACACCCCAATGAAACCAACAATCATGATTCTTGGCAGCGGACACTTAGCAAATCCCGGCGCGGATGCATACAATTTCAAAATGGACGATGTGCTTAAGCCTAAACGCCAGCGCGAAATCGAACAACTCGTGACACTACTTAAACCGTTCCGTCCGACTAAGATTGCCCTTGAGGCAGATGAAAGGTTTATGCCTGAAATTAATGCGAACTATCAAGGTTATCTAAAAGGCACCTACGAACTCAAACGTGGAGAAGGTGACCAAATTGGGTTTAGATTAGCTAAGCAGATGGAACATCAGAAGTTGTACGGTGTTGATTATTGGCCAAAGCATAACCCATTTTTTCCAGAAGATTTTGACTCAAATTTGACCGATGCTGATAAATTCGCAAAGGAACACAATCAAGAACACTTGTTGTCAAGCATAGAGGACTATTATCCTGATGGCGACGTGGAATTCCATGAGGAGGAAGATGGCAGAGTCTGGATTGTTCCCGTGAAATACGAATCACTCATAGAAATGTACATACGCGGCAACGAACCTGAAGGCAGGCGCGCCGACCATCAGTTATACCTACGCGGTGCACGGATTGGATTAGGCGATCAATACCCCGGGGCGAATTGGCTTGTGCATCGTTGGTATGCCCGTAATCTCAAAATTTTTGTCAATCTGACGCGTATCACCGAATCTGAAGAGGACCGGATATTGTTAATTATTGGTGGCGGACACGTCTTTCTGGTTCAGCAGTTCCTTGAGGACTCAGGGGATTATATTGTCGAAAGTCCGTTAAAATATCTGAAAACGGAAGACTCTAATTGATGAAATAACTGACGTTCACAATGACAGCATTCATTGTAATGTGAACATATTTTGGATTTTACTATAAACGCATCAAACCTATAAAGAACTGTAAAAGTAAATTTAGATTTTACTAAAACCTATCATTTTCTACCTCCTTGGCGCGCTGCCATCATTTCAATATCAAATCCTTCCCTCCGAATACGCTGATCAAAATAGAGGAGTGTAGCACCAATAACCCAAATCGGCATCGTTATGGTATCAATACCTAAATAGATTAGATGCATGAGTTGGTGCGAAAGCCGAAGTTCATTTTGAAAAACAGGGAGCTGCATGAGCCATACCGGCTGAAGCACGTTTCTTAACTCTTCAAAGTTGGTGTGTTCCGTTAAAATAAACAGAAAACCGAAGCCAAATCGGAATATAAAATTGACAGCTAAATATAGCAGAAAAATTGCCGTCATTATGCTGGCGATTTGCAAAGACCTACGCCTGATTAATTCACCTCTACGCCGTATACCGTCCCATATGGATTTTCCTTCTACTAAAACTGCAGCAGCGAAGAAACACCAATGGCTTATAAAATATACTGCTACAAAAATCACAATCACAGAAGATAGTAATGTTAAAACAAAAGTGAAGAAGAAATTGAAAGCATTTTGCATAATGAGAGCGAAAAGACGGAAAAGACTACCTAACAAAAGTGATGCAAGAGTTGTAGTGATAATAGCGATCAATCCAAAAAGAAACGCACCGACAAAACATGTTATAAATTGGCGTATTCCCAATTTTAACACTGCACCTATTCTAATAGCACCATCAAGATAGGCTTGGGAAGTTGCGGATATGAGACTGCTTGCGACAAAAATTGAAACACCAAAAAGAACACCTGTCGTTGTGATCCAGATTGCTATCCTCTCATTTCGCCCTACCGAATCGTCCAAAAGGCAGATTGAAAATCCGATAAGCATAGCGAGAAGATAGATTGATGTTATTCCGAGAAATCGCAGGAAATGTGTCCGGTAGAAACTAAACGTTGCATCAAGAAGTTCACCGAAACCCATCGAACGCGGTATAAGAGAGGTGTTTTCAATTGTTGTCGGTGATTCAATTTCCATAATCTGTTCTACTCTGTAGATTCAGATGGGCTATCACTCTTTTCCTGAACAGGTTTAGGAGACTCTGATGTCTTCAGCGTGTAGACTTCTTCTAAAAATTTATCGTAGCGAATATCACCACCCCTTCCCATCTTTTCGGCAATAGGGTAACCAATGGTTCGGGCGAGGTCCGTAAGACGGATAGTAGAAAGTGTGGAACGACGTAAAAGATATTCACGTATCATACCTAACTCCGACTCTGTTACCAATTCCGGTTTTATCCAGTCAGTATAGAGTGATTCTTCTCGTGAGATGTTGACCGCAGGGGTAGAAACTTTTGAATTAATACCAGTATATTCGCGACTTTTTCGAGATGTTTTAACGACAAGCGTGCCTGCAGCTAAGTCGCCTAACCTTTGCCAATTCTTATTTATCAGCATAACGAACAACCCTGCACCATAGCAGAACGGCAAAAAATCGACGACCCGCACTAAATTACGGATAGCTGAATCAGCGAAACTAATCGGGTAACCGCCTTCTTTGATGACGCGTAATCCGAGTGCAAGTTTCCCAGGGGATTGACCGTTCGTCGTAATCTCAAATACCATATAGTACCCCCAGAACAAGGCAAAAACAATAATACCACCAACTGCTCTCAGCCAGTTACCAAGTATATCTCCAAGTTCAGTGACAAATTTGATATTGACGTAAGTGCCGACAAGTATTATCAGTACAAGTAATAAAGTGTCAAGCAGTGCCGCATAGAAACGCGATCCTATACCTGCTTTCTGATAGTTGATGTCAATCTGTTCTGGGGTTTCTACTGATAATTGTTCGTTCATAATATTTGTGATTGTTATTCCCAACGCGCCCAAGCATTTGGCATAACATAACCTTCGTCAGAATAAGGATCATCACCTGAAACTACGATCACACCGCGATAATTACGTTGTCCCTTCCATCCAAGCCACGACGCTGTTGAACAATAATGGCTTACCAGAACACGACGATAACTATCGCTTCTATTCTTTTTTGAACGATGTAAAAGATAACCGTTAAAAAAGAGAACACTTCCGGCAGTCATCTCAATTGGGATTTCATCAGAATCATCAAAACCCATCGCCTCGTGGCAACTGTCAAACTCGTCGCGTTTATTATGCGGGTGCCGATCATAAATCACGCCGGAACGATGGCTGTTGGGCAATACCCACAGACATCCATTATCAATAGTGGCATCATCCAAGGCAATCCAAGCACCGACAAGTGATCGGTCGCGCGTCGGTATCGGGTGTTCATCTTGATGCCACGGATTACCCGTATGTCCTGGCACCTTACCCAACATCATGGACTGCATGCACTTCACACCGCCATCCCAAAACGGGATATGTGCACCAACTATCTCTTGAAGCACAGCACAGATTTTTGGATGTTCAACATAACGGTGAACAAGCGGGCTAAATGTATGTGGTTCACCGACACACATAATCCGATCCAATATCTCAGTTTCTGTCGCATTTTCGGGCATTGACGGAATCGCTTTACATTCATAATCGCCACGAAAGATTTTTAGCATTTCTAATTTGATTTCTTCACATTCTTGCGGTGTAACGAGGTCTGGAACTAATAAATATCCGTCATTGATATACGATTCTGCCCAACTTTTAGAAGATTGATCCGCCATTTACGGGACCGCTCCTTTTGTATATTTTAAATTTACTTCTTCATGATACCATATCTTGAAAGACATGTCATTTCAAATTAACTCAAACCTTCTTGTGGTAAGCGCGTTTTGCAAACGCGCATTCAGCGTTGATTTGGCGTTTTCTAAGTCTTGCCCCATGATAGGCGCGTTTTGTAAACGCTCCATTTATAGCATCTAATGTCTGAGTTCGGCGCGTTTAAAAAACGCGCCTACTTTGGGTAATAAATCGGGCTTACAAAGCCTTCCAACAAGAAACTCTCCAGGGTTATTTAGTTTTATGTTTTTCGGGCAGTTTCTATCACAGTTGTTAATATTTATGTATAGCAGATATGGTATAAAAAAAACACACTATATCTGCTTTTCATAAAAATAAACACTTGTGAAAAATATAGAAACTGAATAACCCTGTATTTGATTTGACATTTCTGGTTTTTTGTGGTATTTTTTATAAGATGAACTACTTGTAAAGTTTGTGATTATCGTGAATCGTTTGGGACTGAGTGTTCATTAGGCAAAAGTTTGAGCACCTTGGATTATCTATATATCGGTTAATTTGACATTCAAACTGGTTATCTGAAATTTGGCTTGAATTTGTTATGGGAGGCACACAGAAGGTTTTATGAAAAAACTTGCAATTATTCCACTGATTTTAATCTTATTTACTTGTTTTGGTTGTGATACGAAACAGAAAGGTCCCAGTCATCTGTCGGTCGGGAAAAATAAACTAATTAATAGTGGAAACGCTGTTGAAGCTATTAATCTTCTCATAGAGGCAGAAAAAAAAGAGGAAGATAAAACAGAGCCGCGTGCACTGCTCGTAATAGCATACTCACACGCGCTTGCATCAGGTGCAACAAAGGGGCAAAACTTTGAATCAGAATATAAAAAACAGAAAACTCAAAGAATAGCAGCCTTGAATGAAGCAGAAATCAACAAAATGCTCGAAATTCTCAACAAACGTTCGGAAGTCCAACAAGCTGGGTTTCAAGCATTGGTTCAGAAAGGAACAGATGCTGCTATTTTAATAATTGATAATCTTGCCCAAGGTTTATATCCAGATATACAGAAGAATCTTATTTCGGCACTTGAGCAAATGGGAACTAAGGCGATTGATCCTATCTTAGATAGCGTAGTCGATGCAGAGGTGAACCCTGCAGTAAAAATGAAACTAATTCAGGTGCTCGGCGAAATTGGTGATGAGAAAGCGGTTGAAAGATTAAAATCTATTGATACAACCAATATGAACGATGCCCTCAAAATGGCAGTTTATACGACCCTTTATCAACTTGGTGATAGAAAATATAAAACTGAAATTCTTGCAGGACTAACAGCAAATGAAGTAGAGGTGCGCCGTGCTGCAGCAAAAGCAATGGCTAACCTTAAAAATGTCAACACAAGCATGCTTATCACGGCGCTTAAAGACGATGATTCCCAGGTAGTTACTGACATTGCAAAGGCTTTATCTGTACACAAAACCAAAAATGCTGTAGAACCATTTGTAAATATAATCAAAAGTGAGCATAGCTCAAAAGCGAAGCAAGCTGTCTTAAATACGCTTGCTACCTATATTGAAGCAGGCGGCGGTCTTACAAGAGGGTTAGCAAGTCGCCTGACGTATTTACTTATCAATAAAGAGGTGAACAATTCAGATGACCGCTTGATGTTAGTGCAATTTCTCAAAAAACGGATGGTGAAGCAGCTAAAGGCAGCAACGTTATTTGATGATGAACTTGAAACTAAACTTTACAATTATATCCAAAATGAAGAAGAGAGTGCATTTGTAAAAGTTGAACTCAATGAACTACTCAACGATATTAGAAAATAGTCTTCTCTGTAGATGTGAATTCTGTATACGGATTTAAATTTATGCGACCTCTCTCATAATTATGGGAGAGGTTCAAATTTTGTTGGATAAAGGCAACTCCTTTGATGTCGTTGTAAATACTACGTTTTTACTTAAGCAACGCTATATTAAAATTTTCTTGACACAAAAATGTATCTGTTTTATCATACTTCTGTATACTAATCTCTCGGATTCTCGACGAAAGTTAATCTATCTGAATTTATACTATACACAGATTTGACATTTACGTTGATGTTAGGAGGAAAACGAAGTTAACATGAAAAAACTTTTAACGATATGCCTCGTTTTAACATGGGTTGTGTCGTTTGGCTGTAAGCAGGAAAAAATCATTCCTGAACTTAAACCGGGCAGACAAAAATTATTAGCTGGTCTCGCAATAGAAGCAGTTAGCCATCTCAAACTTGCCGAAATAGAAGAAAAAAATAAGGATGAACCTCGGGCACTCCTGCTAATTGCGTATAGTTACGCACTTTCTGCGGAGGCCACGTGGCTAAAGAACAACAATTTGGAAACCGAATATCGGAATGAACGGGCACGGCGTCTTGCTGAACTGAACACATCTGAGACGGAAGAAATCTTTCAAATCCTTAATGAGAGACATCTCTTTCAAAAAGATGTCAAACAAATCCTAATTGATAAAGGTGTCCCTGTCGTACCACTCATTTTGAAGAGTTTTATTCAAAGTAAGTATTCCGATGCCCATAAAGATTTCGACTATATCCTGACACAGATCGGCAGCAAAGGCATTGATGAACTCTTCACCGCAGTAGATAACGCAGATACCTCTATTCCAGTCAGGGATAGATTGATACGTATTATCGCAGATATCGGAGATCCTTCGGCCCAGGAAAGGTTAGAATCTCTTAAAAACACAGTATTGGATACTGGGTTGAAGATAGAGATTCTTTCCGCCCTATATCGACTCGGCAATAAAGCATACCAAAAAGACATTGAGGCAGCTTTGACCGATAATAATGTTTTAGCACGCCAAGCCGCCGCGAGATCAATGATATTGCTCAATCAACCGTCTACTGACAAAATGATCAAGGCACTTAAGGACGCTGATGATACAGTTCGGTTAGCTATTGTCCAAGCATTAGAAAAACATACTGATAAAAACGCAGTAGATAACTTGTTTAGTATGCTAACCAACGATTCCAGTATCAACACAAAAAGGACTGTTGTAGAAACCCTAAGTCACTATGCTGAAATTGGTCTTGCAGACGGATTGGCATCACGTTTAATCAAGTTGTTGATAGACATTGAGATTTCTATCTCTAATCACGAAGATAGAGTTTTTATTGTCCAATTGCTTAAAAAACCAGCATTGATCAAGCAAATTCAAACAGCAGACCCCTATGATAATTTACCGCATAAACTCGACGATTATTATAGAAATAAAGAAACTAACCCCACGGTAAATGGTGTACTCAACGAACTACTTCTTGAGCTTGAAAAGGATGAGACTGAAGAATAAGTAGAAAATGTATAATCGTGGATTATCATAACTTTTGTAGGAATTACTACAATCACCGCTCTCTTCTCTGATAGTTGAGTTTTCATCGCTAACAAGGAAAAAACCCATGCCGAACTATCCATCGGACATCAAAATTACCAAAATTGAGCAGGTTACAGTTGAGATTGACCAACCCGCCATTGGTTGCAACTCTGGTGCGAAAGAGATAAAACAGCCAGACCCAAATGGGAAGTGGCGTGAAGGAATTACCCGTATCTACACCAACGATGGCACACTCGGATGGGGTCCTACCAGTTGGGGTTCATCTGCTGAAGAAGCAAAATCTGCTCTAAACAAGAATCCTTTTGAACTGTTGAATCCTGAAAATGGAGTCGTTGAAGCATACCGCGGATTTGAAAATGCTCTGTGGGATACTATTGGAAAAATACTTGGTAAACCTGCTTATGAACTTATGGGAACTGAATCCTACGGCAATGGATTACCCGCTTACGATAGCACCATTTATTTCAACGATCTCCTCTACGAAACGGAAGCTGAAGGGCTTAAGCGGATTGAGGATGATGTCAAAAAGAGTTTGGCTGATGGATTTACAGCGTGCAAAATGAAAATGGGACGCGGGAATCATCTTATGGAACGCAAAGCAGGATTACAGCGTGATATAGAAGTTGTCCAACTTGCACGTAGCACTGCTGGGGAAGGTTTTAATATACTTGTTGATGCGAACAACGCGTATACTTATGATGAAGTTATCACCTTTCTAAATGAGACAAGCAACTGTGATGTGTTCTGGATTGAGGAGATGTTTGAAGAGGATGTTGAGTTATACCGCAATCTGAAGGCTTATATCCAAGAAAAGGGATTGAAGACTTTAATCGCTGATGGCGAGACCCGCACCCGTGCTCCGCTTGAATTCTACGATCCGTTCTTTGAAGCAGGTGTAATTGATGTTATCCAACATGATATGAAAGGTCTTGGCGTTACTGGTTGGCGGCGCCTCTCCGATATGGCTGCTGCGGGCGATGTTAAATGTGCACCACATAATTGGGGTTCTCTGCTCGGTTTTTTCCTTAGCCTCCAATTCGCAAAGACGATCCCGCATTTTCTCTATGGAGAAGTCGCAACCCTCACCAGTGATGTGATTGATGTTTCTGGCTACGGATTCAACGATGGCACGTTCACAGTACCTGATACCCCCGGACTCGGTTTAGAATTCAATCAAGATGTGTACGATGCCCGCTACGCTGGTAATGAGCATTGGCAAGTCTCATAATAGTAGGCACAGACCGTGTGTCATAACTCCCGGGTAATCCCATGAAGAAAGTTCTCGTCGCAATGAGCGGTGGCGTAGATAGTTCTGGCATTGCTTGCAGCGGTATATAGTGAAATCTAAATATATCTTTACATTTTATTTAGGTTAGCGGCGTTTGTAGTCGCGCAATTCATTGCGCCTTGGACATTCACAGGTAGGCACGCTTTGTAAGCGCGCCACCAATAGTGTTCAAGTAATTATATGTTTTACTATATGAACAGAAAAAAGGGGAGGTGTATGATGTATATCAAAAGATTTGCGTGTTTAATTTTGCCTTGTTTTATCTTGGCATCTTTTTATTTTCCTGAAGTTCTGGCACAAGATATAATTGTCGAGGATATAGAAGTCATTGATCTCAAATCGAGAAGTGTTGTCGGCAAGTACGTTGTGGGCGAGGAGGGCCTTGAATTAGGTAGTGTCTATCTCATTGACAGGGATTATTTTGTTAAGGATATGTCAGAAGAGTTCGAAGGCGCAACGTTTATCATGACAGCAATGGAGGATGAACGTTCTAAAGGTGCTGATTTCATCACATTTAGAGTTAAAGTCCCTATAGTCGTTTGGCTGGCTACTGACAAAAGATGGGGAAATCCGCCAAAATGGGCCTCAGACGGTAATGGATGGAAAGAGCAGCCTGATTATTTGGTCCAAACCAATGAGGAGGATACAGATATTTTCGTCCTTCTGAACAAGGAGTTTTCCGCAGGTGACATATCTCTCGGTGGTAATAACGATGCACCTGCAAACTTGGCTCCGATGTACTGGGTGTTCCTAACGCGTGGTGTCGAAGGGGCTGCTGTGGAGGCAACGGACAAACTCACGACGACATGGGGTAAATTAAAGAGCAATCGCTAAAGAAAATGACTTTCAGCTACTTCTTCAGTACCAGCACACTAAAGAGTCTAAAGAGCAAAGCCAGCCATCTCGGCTGGCTTTTTATTGGAAGGTATTGCCTAACTAATGATATTCTGAAAACGACTCTCTTTTTCCTTTCCGCTAACCGCTTGCTGTGCCGGATTAACCCTATAATGGTCCGATTCCTTTCTAATAGTCCAAAAATTTTTCCTGACAAATCCGCTATTATGTGGTATAATTATAAGCAAATCGATAGATACACCGCTGGCTTAAGCGCACTGTATTTTACACCAAATTTCTAACCTAACTGGGTAGTCCCATGAAAAAGATTCTCGTCGCAATGAGCGGTGGCGTAGATAGTTCCGTTACTGCTGCCATGATGGTTGACGCAGGTTATGATGTCACTGGCATCACCATGCGCCTCGGTGCTCCCGATACCATTGAGGTTGAACCGGAACGTCCTAATTGCTGTTCCCTTGAAGGCATAGAAGACGCGCGACGCGTTGCTACCCAACTTGGCATTCCCTTCTATGGCGTGAACTACGAAGATATTTTCCAAGAACAGATTATTGACTACTTTGTGGAAGAATATCTGGTTGGTCGCACACCCAGTCCATGCATGGTTTGTAACCGAGAACTGAAATTCGGCAAACTTCTCGACCTCGCAAAAACATTAGAATGTGAGGCTATCGCTACAGGTCATTATGCCCGTATTGAGAAAGATCCAGAGACAGAACGTTATCTATTAAGAAAAGCACTTGATGTTAGCAAAGACCAGTCCTATTTCCTTGCTGCGTTAACACAGAAGCAATTACAATGTGCAATGATGCCTCTCGGTGAATACACGAAAACTGAGGTGCGTGATCTTGCCCGGAAGTATCAGTTGCGGACTGCCGAAAAAATTGAAAGCCAAGAACTCTGTTTTGTGGCAGATACCAATTATAGGCGTTTTCTTCAAGATAGAATTCCTGAAAAGATTGAAAGCGGTGATATTATTGACAAGGATGGCAACGTACTCGGCAAACATCAGGGCGTGCCATTTTACACCGTCGGGCAACGGCGTGGTCTTGGCATCGCAGTTGGCAAACCTCTCTATGTCACGCAACTTAAAGCATCTGATAACACCGTCGTTGTCGGCGAATCGGACGATCTCCTTGAAGATACTATGCATGTTGAACGCATCAATCTCATTGCTATTGAGAAGTTGACGGAACCGACCCGCGCACACGTCAAAATCCGTTCCCGTGACGAGGGAGGTGCAGCAACAATCACGCCAATCAACGACACAGAAGCAACCGTCCACTTTGACGAACCGCGCCGCGCAATTACGCCAGGACAAGCCACCGTCTTTTACGATGGGGAATATGTCCTCGGCGGCGGTTGGATCAAGACATCTTTGTAACACAAATCGCGTGGCAATGAAATCAAAACTCCTCTGCCTACTCGGTCCCACAGCAGTCGGTAAAACAGAGATAGCGATTCAACTTGCACAACACCTCAATGCTGAAATTGTCTCCGTTGATTCCAGACAAATCTATCGGCAGATGGACATCGGCACTGCCAAACCTACCCCCGAAGAACAGCAAGCAGCACGTCATCACCTCATAGATTGCGTAGACATCTCCCAACCCTTTTCCGTTGCTGACTATCAATCTCTTGTGGACACTGCAATCACTGATATACAAGGTAGAGGAAAACAGGTTTTACTTGTTGGCGGCGCAGGTCTCTATTTTCGAGCGGTTGTTGATGGTTTGTTTGAGGGACCAGGAGCAGACACTTCACTCCGAAAACGGCTTGAACAGGAAGCAATACAGCACGGTGTTGATGCACTTCACAATCGTCTCCGTGCCTGTGATCCAGAGTCTGCTGACCGAATCCACCCTAACAACTTAACTCGCGTTATTCGTGCGCTTGAAGTCTACGAATTGACGGGCATTCCCATGTCCGAACACCAGCAGCAGTGGTATCAAGAAAAACAACGTTATCCATTTACTGCATTTGGATTAACGATGTCACGCGAACTACTTTACCATCGTATTGAACAACGCGTAGATGTAATGCTTGCAAATGGATTGATTGCAGAGGTTGAATCGTTGTTAGCGGCGGGATCCTCACGCGATACTTTTGCTCTTCAAAGTTTCGGCTATAAAGAGTTGATTGCATATCTTGATGGCAAATGTACGTACGTGGAAGCGATTGAGCAATTAAAACAGAACACACGACGATTTGCAAAACGGCAGTTGACATGGTTTCGTAAGGATATGCGTATTGAATGGCTGGATCGGGAATCAACACCGGATGTTGTTGGATATATCTTGGGGAATATCCATATTCCTTTGTAGGCGCGGTTTGAAACCGTGCCAAAACACACTTCTTGATTTCATCAAGCAAAACTGATAAAATAATTCATTAATGTGTTGTTAGTGGAATGGAGAGAAAAATGAGACGTTTTGGCACACAAGGTCCCGTAAACCCTCAAGAGCATTATGTCGTTTCGCGCACCGAAGAAATTGCCGACTACATAAAACGTGTTGAAGAAGGCAAATATGTTGTCCTTTTCGCACCACGCCAAACAGGCAAAACGACCTTCTTCCAAGCTGCATTAGAAACTCTCACTGTCGGTACTATGCCAAACGCTGCTGCTACGCAAGTCAAATCTGCTCCGAAATTTGACTTGCTCCCTATTCAACTAAATTTTGACATCTATAAAAACCTTGACTTGTCGGCATTTTATGCACATTTGTCCGAACAGATTCGTGAAGAAATAGAAGCAGTCTTTCAAAAACGTGGTATTGTCCCTTCTGCGAATTTACATCAATTTTTGGAGAACACGACATTAACAAACCACCTTTCAATGTTATCGTTTTTTAAACGGCTCTCGAGTTTTTTAGACTCCGAGTATGCTGGGCAGCAGTTTGTTCTTGTCATTGACCAATTTGATGGCATCCCGCAGGCTGCACTGAGCGATTTTCTACATACACTCCGTCATATCTATATTGCGGGTAAGCCGCGATGTCCACATAGTGTCGGTATCGTCGGGGTTAAGAGTATTGCGCAGCTCAACTATGACCGCTCAATTTCTCCATTCAATATCCAAGATGAGTTCCACCTACCCAACTTTACGCTTGAACAAGTGCAGGAACTGCTTGGGCAATATACAGATGAAGTCGGGCAATCCTTCGAGCCAGAGGTTATCGCATCTATTCATAAACAAACCGCTGGACAACCCGTACTTGTCAATCGATTGGCGCAGATTCTCACCGAAGAGCTGGATATCCCGACAACTGAACCGATTACGATAACACATTTTTCAACAGCACACGCACAACTCCTTGAGGAAGATAACGTTAACCTTACACATCTAACAACCAATATCCGCAAAGACCCGCGCTTCGAAAGTATTCTGATGCGAATTATGGCACGTGAGGATGGTGTTGATTTCAATTTACGGAGTGACGTTATTAGCGAACTTGCTACTTACGGTGTCATTGCCAGAGGTGATGACGGTATGTGTGAAATAATTAATCCAATTTATCTGTATTGCATTTTACAAGCATTCAAGGCAGTTGTGAATGGATTGGAAGAAGATTACTTATCCGAAGGCAATAGCGAAGGGTTTCTTGATTACCTCACACCCGCGGGACATATTGATATGGAGTCGTTACTTGATAACTTTCATGATTTTATTGCACGTGTAGGATTCAGGATTTTACAAGTACCCGATACACCACAAGAGTCGGTTGGCAGACATCTTTTGCTTGCATATATTGACCAATTTGTTAAAATTATTGGCGGTTTTATGCATATTGAGGTGCAAACTGGCAGAGGCAGAATGGACATCATTATCACTCATAATCAGCGAAAATATATCGTAGAAACAAAAATTTGGAGAGGTGATAATCGGTATCAGGCAGGCAAAAAACAACTTGCAGTATATCTCAATACTGAGGGCGTAACGGAGGGATACTACATTGTCTTTGATCATCGGGAGAATCCAGAACCGCGGGTAGAGACGGAGACGATAAAGGGGTTGACGATTCGGAGTTATGTTATTCCTGTGATGCAGGAAATGCCTTTAGTTCTTTAGGCCGTAGGACTCACGTTCTCTGGGACGGTGAGGGTGAGTATCTCGCTTATCCACGAGAACCGAACTACCATCATGGAGAAAATTGTGACTCTCGCTCGGTGAAACAGAGTTCCATACTGAGCGGTTCAAGGAGTTGTTAAAAGAGATGTGTAAATGAAACCTTACAAGATATTATTTTTAGCACTGTTATTTGTTTCTATTTTTACACTCGGATGTGGAGATAGAGAAAGTCTCAATTTACTCAACATCATCAACACAGAAATAACTGATCCAAGTGCCACTGATGCTGTTACTGACCTGCCCGATGAAGTTTGGCAGATACTTGAAAATAATAGCGAAACCGAAGAAATAAAACAGGCTCAAAGAGTCTACTATAACCGCTATATAGACGCTGATGGTGTTGCTATCATCGGAAACGATATAGTGCCAGATGAAGTCTTTATTGCTGCCAAGAACGCTTTTTTAATCATGACCTCTAAACATCCGCAACTACGCGCACCACTCCGAGAACAATTTTATTTCGTCATTGCACCATCTCCTTCAGTCCCTGAAGATTGGAATCCTTTTCCATCGTTTTGCAGTATTATGCGAGAAGGTAGACTGAAAATAATTGGTTTAAATCCAACCGATGACTTCAATGACCCGGAAGTTGTGGTGAGAGTCTCAATACTTCCTACTATCAGCCTAACACCTTCACCTGACATAAAAGGTTATTGTGTTAGTGGCATCTACGGTATCAATCCACCATCTTTGCAAATGTTTGTTCGTTATCATCTACACACTTTTGTTCACGAAGCAGCACACGCAATTCATCTGGTGCTAAAAGATGTAAATGTTATTGAAGAACTGATGTTCGACCATACCTACCATGTTGAAAATGAGATAGGTATAGATGTTGATAATCTTTTTGATAGCAAGTTAAGAGCCGCTTATGAAAACGCTATCGAAAAAGACTTGTGGGACGGATACATAGAAACAAACTTTAGGGAATACTGGGCAGAACTGGTAAGAATTTGGTTCTTTGAAGTGGGTGAAGACCGGGTATTCAAAACAACTGAAGAACTCGAAGCACATGACCCACTCGGAACAGCATTGGTCAAGGAGTGGTTTCCGCAAGTAACGCTTCCCCACATTGTATCAGTAGGAGATTCCCAATGAGTAGGAAAACCTGTTATATGTGCGAAACCGAAATTGACGGTGAAACCACAGAATTCCGACCAGAGTGATTCGCTTGTGATGAGTGCCTCAACACATTAGAAGAAGCACTCTTGGGCAACCGTCCTGATATTATGAAAAAGACAAAAAATCAAAACAATATACACAGAAATTACCGCTGATATTTTTGAAAAATTACCCGTATAGAAGTTCGGCAATTTCGACTGTCCTAAAATAATTTGACTTCTCCCTTTATTGTTTTCGGGTTTACTGGAGGCAAGGCAAAACATAACCGTTAACGCGGTTTTCTATCTGTACTATTTTCCCATCGGTTTGAATCAGGGCGTTTTTTCCGCGAGTGAAACATTTCCTCCCCAAACAGATTCATTTGCCCACCCGTAATACGCTCAATAATCTCTTCCTGCGTCTTATGCTCACTGTTTTCATCAATATGAACGACAGGTAAATCCTGAGTCGTGAGGGTAGCACTAATCAGTTTAGTTCGGTGGCAATGTTCAGGTTTTCCCTCACTGCACATCAGCGCAACGCGCTGCTGTTGTGAGAAGGCAGTCCGAAGACGTTCAATACCGCCCTGGAAGAATTCTGTCTCCTTAACTTTTTCGTAATCAACTATCCCGTTCACGTAGCACGATTCATCATCAGGCTTCCCACCGAGCAGGTCTCCCATATACACATAGCGAATACCGTGCTTTTCCATTTCATTAGCAAGCGGCTTTTTAGAGAATTCTGGTTTATAACCCGAATGCGGCACTGAGTGGACATCTATGAGATATGCAATCTCATACTGTTGTAGCACCTCAATGAATTCCGCTATGGAACGGCTGCCATAGCCAATAGTGTAGATTGGAATAGTGTCTGTTTTGCTTTCCATAAATAGATAATATCACTTAACCTCTCAAAAAGCAACCTGATTTATTTCATCTCTTACCTCAAAATACGCTTGCTATCTTTGGGCAGAATTTGTTATATTTTTAATGTTATAGTAAATTATGTAAATAAGTTTACATACAGGACTTACGCATTTTTATAAAATGGTGTATACTCTTCTATCATGAATACATTTACACTCTCTGAAAAGAAGCATAACTTATGTTCCGATTATTGTC
>JAPPCZ010000013.1 GCA_028824685.1 Candidatus Poribacteria bacterium | reverse complement strand
GCCCAACCTGAAAAAACGACTTACTCTGAGCATGTGCTTGCGGAAAACGAACGGATCACCGTAGAAACACAACGCGATGTTGTCAAAAAACTGCTTGCGAAACTTGGGGAAAGTGAACGCACTGTTATGACGTTACATTACTTCGGAGAGATGTCGTGTACGGAAATTGGTGCATTTTTAGGTGTATCGGCAAATACGGTTAAAAGTCGGCTTCACCGCGCACAGCAGCGTCTACAGAAGGAGGAAACGATGATAAGAGAAGCTTTAGACAACTTCAAAATCTCACCAAATCTGACTGAGACCATCATGCGTGAGATTTCTCACATCAAACCTGCTGCACCGTCCAGTAGTAAACCTTTAGTGCCGTGGGCAGTTGCAGCTTCCACTTTAGTCGTGGTGTTGTTGATGCTCGGTTTTGGAAATAGCAAATACTTGACTCGTTTTCAGAAACCTTATAGTTTAGATGCAAATGCAGAGATGTCTATTGAGATCGTTGACGCTCCAATAGTCGCAAACTTAGAATCTAAGCCAAATGTACGGACACAAATCGGAAGTGTTGATGCACAGGATAAACGCTATAACGCTGAACAGCAACCTAATGATACCGCCGCAGCAATTGCAGAGACACACGTAGACGAAATAACGGAAGATTGGACAAAATGGGAACTGCCAAAAGCGGCAAAAGCACGTTTAGGAAAAGGCGGAATTAATGTGATGCAGTTTTCACCCGACGGCACGCTACTTGCGGTAGGCAGCAATATCGGTATCTGGCTTTACGATGTAAAAACAGGGAAAGAATTGTCCATGTTCCCCGGTATGTGTCAATCCATCGCTTTTTCACCAGATGGACGTTTTCTTGCCAATGGTGGAGGCAGGTATGGGACCGGTGGTAGGTTCCGGGGAAAGGAACTCCAACTGTGGGAAGTAGCTACTGGCCGGAAAGTGGCACTCACAGGCGACCATCTACCTGCATCTGAATTGCTGTTCTCTGAAGATGGCAAAACTCTTATCAGTTTAGGGAATTGGGGAGACTCAATTAGTAAATTGGATATTGAGACCAAAAAGGGAGATGTGGAGAAGATCAAAGAACGATCTTGGGAAGTGATAGAGAGGCGAAGTCTACCTGAACTCTATGCGCTGGCACATGATAAATTTGCCGTCGGACTAAGAGGCGAAGGGATTGAGTTGTGGGACACCACGACTGGCAAAAAAATATCCACTCTCAGAAAACATGTAAAAAAGTTATCCATCTTTAGAAGACTCTCAAGTATATTGTTAGGGGAAAATCAAGATCCGTTGCCTTTGGAGAAAGAGAGACATATATTAGCCCTGGCATTTTCGCCCGATGGCACATACCTCGCCAGTGGAAGTGATGATACAATAGCACTGTTATGGGATACCACCAGCAACGATAAACCAATCACTCTCCGAAAACACACAGGTTTGATTAGCGTGTTAGCATTCTCACCAAATGGCAGAATGCTTGCCAGCGGTAGTACTGATAAGACGGTACAGCTGTGGGATACCCCCACAGGTGAGCCTATCACAACTTTCACAGGTCACATCAACAGTATTAGTGCGTTAACTTTTTCACCAGATGGTACAATACTTGCCAGCGGGAGTGTGGACGGCACGGTCAGATTCTGGAATATAGAAACTGGTGCTGCATTACCGACCCGTATCACCGGACACACAGAGTGGGTGAAAGCAGTAGCTTTTTTTAAAGATAACACCACACTTGCCAGTGCAGCGATTAATGGCATTATTTCCTTTTGGGATCTAAAAACATTGCAAAAAACTGAAGTCCAGATGAAAAGACATCAAGATTTTTTTTCTGGATTAGCTTTTTCGTCCGATGGAACTCAGCTCGTCAGCGAGGGGGCTGAAGGCGATGTAATTCTTAATGAAGGTGAGGCAAGTTTTTTCGGTCAAACAGCGGATGGGTTGATGCGTCTGACTGATGTCCAGACAGGACGTGAGTTGGCAAATACGATAACAGGGGATGGTCCTCCTGGAGCAATTGCAATTGCTTTTTCACCTGACGGTAAAACAGTAGCTTTCGGCAGTTTCGGTAATGTTCGCGTTTGGAATACGGAAACAGGATCCGCTTTAAATATCCCTCTATCAGATAAAGTGGAGTTAGATCAAAACGGTGCTGACGCCCTAATACATATAACCCCAATAATCAGTGCTTTGGTCTTCTCACCGGACGGGAAGAAGCTTGTCAGTGGAAGTGGCGGAGGACAGGTTGAGATGTGGGATGTGGAAACTGGTGCTGCGTTAACTTCGCTAACAGAACAGAATCTATGGGAACCAATTGCAGCATTGTCATTCTCTTCAAATGGTGTCCTGCTTGCCATAGGAAGCAATAAACGAATTCGTGTAATGGGAGGTAGTAATCCGACGCTTCTGAGGGAACTTAGCGGCGGTGTTGAAACGTTAGCATTTGTGCCAGATAGTACCTTACTTGTTACCGGACTAAGAAACGGTGGCATTGAATTATGGGATGTTGAATCTGGTATCAAACTTACCACACTTGATGGGCACTCAGAACCAGTAGGAACGTTAGTATTTTCGCCTGATCGCAAAACACTCGTCAGCACGGGGCAGGATGGCACAATCCTTGTGTGGGATTGGGATGAAGTGCTCAAAGGCACGCCCGGAATAAGAAAATAATAGGATTTTAGAAAGATGTCTGTAAATGACCGAATTATGATGAAACCGCTGTTATACTATAGTAAATTATGTAGAAAAGTTCACATATATTCTGTAGGAGCGATCTCCGAATCGCGATGAACCACTAATAGTCGGGAATCGGAGTTCCCTCCTACAACTCAATAGTGTAAAGTTAATTGTAGAATCTACTATAATTTCTTATTAGAGAAAATTGGAGGAAAGAGATGCGATTTAGTGTTGTTTTTACGATTATGATTTGTGTTGTTTTGGCAATATCAGCAATTGTCTATTTAAGACAACCTGAACCTGAGATAGTTTCACCACCGTCAACACCTGAACCCTCAAAATCTTTTCCACAGGTTGTGTCTAAACCTCAGGTTGACACACCTATTTCACCGAGTGCAGATGCTACAAAAGAAAAAGTACAAGTTCCTGATGATTCACAGAATGACGTAGAATCTGGTAAACAGGCACAGAGTCTTCTTGATGATCTTTGGGCATCGTTCCATTCACAGGACACTGAAACGGAAGATGAAAAAGCAGAGAGTGAAGAAAATGAAACGAAAATTGATCCTCGAACTATTGATTTTAATAGTCCGGATGCCTACGAGTTCATACGTGAGGGACTGGTAGGGAAATACGGAGATACGCCAGAGGTTCAAGCTTATATGGAAGCGTGGTTAAAAAGTGTGTCGGGGCCTACGACACTTGAAGATGACATTCATCGTGTGGAAGCAATGTATGCCATGTATCCGCATCCACAGACTTACAGATCCCTTCAATTGCTCAAGGCAGCAGCTGCTGAGGATACGGAGACATTAATGCAACACGCTGAACCTGTGAATCGCCAGACAGAGAAGTTTGCAGATGTACTACCCTTTTTTGAAAAGAATAGTCATGCAGAAGCATTTCGTAAACTGAGAACAGCAAATCCGAAGCGCGCTGTTGAATTCGAAAATTTTATTTTAGAACAGGCTATTGAGGATCCGTCTCTGGATATTGAGAAGATTGTGCGTGCTATAGAACGTTCTTACGAAACACCTCTGGATAATAAGTAGCCTTTTCTGATTATCCAAATTTACCTTAGGCGCATTAATGTCTGATTCCAATTTTATATTCGTGTTTATGGCAGGTTCCCAGTTTCAAAGCCGTGATGGTGCGCGTCGTCTTTGTTCCATGTTTTGTTACTATAGAGGTTTACTTATCTGCCTCTCATACTCTGTATGTGTCCCAACCCAATACCACGTGATCATGTTCTCGTGCCTGTATCCCAAAGCCCTATAGTTGTGTGTAATACGGAGCGACCATCTCCCCAACACTTTTTTAAATCTGAGAGAGGGGTGGGATTGGTTCGCTTGAAGAAGTTGGAATTGTTTTGCTATAGCTCTCCGAATTTCTACAGGTAATTTATTTTCCAGTGCAACAAATTCCTTGCTCCTAATATGCTGGAATTGGTTCATTGAGTTCAGACAATCTTTGTATAATTGCCTTCCTCACAACTTCGTTTAGCTTCTTCTATAAGAGGCTCAAGACGACCAGCTTTCACGTCTGCTTCAAATTGCTCATCCCATGCTTCTTCTATAGCGACTAAAGTTTGGTGAAGAATATCGTGTAGTTCTTTTTGGACGATCTCTACCGTCTCGCCTTCACATTTTACCTCTGGTAAATCTGGAATCCATCCAAGCCACGCGACACCGTTCTTTTTTATGTATGCTGTGAATGTCTCATCAAACGTCTCATTATGAACAACATGCGTCAATGGATACCCTTCCTTGAATTCCATATTACACCTCATATCTTTAGATTTTACTATATTATAAACAATGTCATTCCGATACGTCAAGATTGTTTTAAATATTACAACGTTCAGATTCTAACCACTTCTGAACCCGCGTCAACTTGTCAGCGGCGATGTGTGCAACGTTAGCATCAGTTGGAAAATCTCCATTTTCTACTTCCTGTTTATACTGACATATTGCCTCAAGGGTGAGTTGATTGTAATCCTGATAGCGTTTGGCATGCTTGAAGGGGGTGCCTATTCCCAATATGTCGTTGATAACGAGCACTTGTCCATCGCAGTATCTCCCCGCACCGATGCCGATAGTCGGAATATCAAGCGTATCCGTGATGATTTGGCTGATTTCTTCAGTAATTTTCTCAAGAACGATAAGTTTCGCGCCAGCGTCTGCAAGTGCCGATGCAGTTTGAATGAGTTCCTTTGCTTTGCTAACCGTTTTTCCGTGCGTCGACGCTTTAGTGCCGTGAATTTGCGGATTATGTCCGATGTGGGCACAGACCTCTATTCCCTGCTCCGTGAGTGCAGTGATAATAGGGACTTTCTCCGTTCCACCTTCCAATTTTACACCATCAGCACCATTGTCTAAGAAAAGATTCGCATTCGTAACGGCTTGCTTCTCATTTCGGTCAGAGGCATAAGGCATATCAATGAGGAGGTAGGCATCTGTTACACCACGACGAACTGCTTTGAGATGGTGCAGCATATCTGCCATCGTCACCTCCATTTCGCTTTTATAGCCGAGGATGTTTGTGCCTACACTATCCCCGACAAAAATAATGTCAATTCCTGCTTCATCCTGCATGCAGGCAGTGGGGTAATCGTAGCAGGTTAAAACGGTGATGGGTTGCTGCTGTTGTTTTTTAGCGTGGAGATAGGTGATGTCTTTTTTCATTGTTTAATTCCAGTGGAAAATCTATCAAGCGAATACTTTTGCTACGGTTTCGCCAATGGTCGTGAGGTCGTCTGCAACGGCAATTCCCGCCTCTTTGAGCGATTTTATTTTATCCGCTGCGGTGCCTTGTCCGCCTGAGATGATCGCCCCCGCATGCCCCATCCGTTTACCGGGAGGGGCTGTCTGTCCGGCAATAAAACCGACCACAGGTTTCGTCATTTCGTCCTTGACGAACTGTGCAGCCTTTTCCTCTGCCGTGCCACCGATTTCTCCAATTAAGACAACGGCATGCGTGTTATCATCATCTTCAAAAAGTTTGAGAACATCAACGAAGTTTGTTCCAATGACAGGGTCACCACCGATACCAACACAGGTAGACTGTCCAATGCCAAGTTGTTTCAATTGATAGGCAGCTTCATAGGTTAGCGTTCCACTTCGTGAGACGATACCGACATTACCGGCGGAATAAGCAAACGCAGGCATCACACCGATTTTGCATTCGCCGGGTGTGATGATGCCCGGACAGTTCGGACCGATTAACCGAGTCTGTTTGCCTTGAAGAAACGCTTTTGCTTTCACCATATCAAGAACAGGGATATGTTCCGAGATGCAGATAATAAGTTCAATGCCAGCATCGGCAGCTTCCATGATAGAATCGGCAGCGTTGAAGCGCGCGGGAACGAAAATAAGAGAGGTATCCGCCCCTGTTTCCGCAACGCCTTCCGCTACAGTATCAAATACAGGGATGCCGTTCACATCTGTTCCACCTCTACCGGGAACTGCACCAGCAACAATCTGCGTGCCGTAATCTACACACTGTTCTGTGTGAAAACGTCCAGAACGTCCTGTGATACCTTGGACAATAACTTTTGTGTTTTTGTGGACGAGTATACTCATATTTTATTCAATTCAGCGTTAATTCAATACGCATTGTAGCGCAAACTGTCAGTTTGCACATTCACAAGCACAATCTAAATAAATATTTCGGTAATTTCTTAGTCCCGTAGGGACGCAATGTTTATAGAAAAATGTTGTCCCTTCCCTCTTGAGTTCCGGGGAATGCCTAAATGGCATTCATACCGTTGATTTGGTAGGAACGGCATATTTATTGTTGATGTGCTTCAAACATATCGTCCCTACGGGACTAAGGGATGAGTTTGTCCGCGCTGCTATAAACATATCGTCCCTATGGGACTGAAGATCGCTTAAAATGTTCCGAATATATAATGCAAATTCCCGAATTAATAAATTAATCTTCATACAGATTGTGCTACAAAGATAGCAGCTTGAGTGATAATAACGAACTTGATACCTTTAGCAGTTACCGTTCCATTTTCAATTTTCCCCACGCCGTAGTCAGTTTCGCTTGCGGAGAAACCGATGCAAAACCGAGTGCGATAGATAACCCACTGTTTGCAATTACTTTCATATCATTGTCTGAGAGTACAGCATTGAAAAACGCAATTTCATCAATGAGACCTGTGAAAGCTTCCTGCTTGTCGTCTCTTGAGCCGATATACTTAGGTCCCGTTTTAAATGCACCTGCGGCAGCGTTAGATGCTTCTAACTTACCATCAACAAAGACCTTCACTGTTTTACCATCATAAGTGCCTGCAATCTGATGCCACTTATCATCATTCAACAAAGTTGTAGACCACGTGTTATGAGGAATTGGTTGTGCACACTGTCCCGCAAAATTTAATTTGTGGTTCTGTAATGTAAAGATAACATCACCACAAGGACCTACGATAATGTCGGACCATGCTGGTGCTGCAGGCGTTTTAATCAAAGCGACTATCGACACTTTATCCGTATAATCAGCAAAATCACCCACAGCAACATGCGCTCCACCCTCAAACTTTAGGGCTTGACCGTACTTGCCATCAACCCATTTAGCACCCACAATCTCCCCATCATTGCCATTATTGGCAGCATCTTTTGCTGTTTCACCTTTGCCTTCATCAAAGAACCATATTCCCAAAGCTGCGTCTCGAGCGAGGGCAGAACTTAGACCTGCGATCATAAAACAGAGGCAGATCAGCGTTCCGTATACCAAAATTGCTTTTTTGAATTGGATGACTCTCATTTTTACCTCCTTATTTGAATGAGCGGTTTAATTACGCTAATTCCATTGGTATAGAATAATCAGTGAAGACTAATGTTCAAGGTTCAATTACGAGATAACTAACGCTTTTTGCCTCCATCTCAATTGGGATTTCAACGTTGTAGTTTCGGTCAATTTTGTACTGTTTGGTTTCTCCTTCTTTTTCACGAATCTTGGCAGTTTCAGCCAAGCCAGTATAATAGATCGGTAATTTCAAAATGGTCTCTTGCCGCGTCCGCGTAGGATTATAGAGCATCGCCAGCCCGCAAGGGTTAAGTTGTGGGTTTGCGTGTAACACACAATCAATAGAACGTCCATCTGGACGACTCACATGAATTATGTCGGACTCTAAGATTTGGCGATACTTTTTGAAAAAGTCAACCCATTTCTTAACGACTGCTTTCGTCTTTTCAGTATCAAAAAGCCTGGGACCGCGATAGCACGCAATCACCCCACTGCCGAAGTTCTGTGCAAGGTGTGCCTCATAGTCATCAAGGTGTTCACAAAGCGGCTCAAATGTTGCGGCTTGTCCACCACCGTGATACTCTACCAGTGGAACGAACATCCATCCCATACTCGGTGTCTTTTCATACGTGGCATCGTAGATATTCTGCCGTGCAATCAGAATTTGCCGTTCACGAGGTAAACTAAAATTCGTTTCGCGATAGCCCATACCGCACTTGTTTGACCCATTGAGGTAATAATTATCTGGTGAATTGATATAGATACCGCGTTTTCGACATTCGTGGTAAAAATTCACGCACACTTCCCATTGACGTAACTGCGAATCTGCCAAGCCGTTATGGTGTGCGTGTTTCGTTGAAGCGCAGACATCACCGTGATAGGGACCATCTGTTTCTATAATATCCATACCGGTTGCATCCATGAAATTCAGCACACGCTTGACATAGCCATCTCCCCATGCACTCGCAAGACAAGCACTCTGTCCAAACCTACTTCCCGGCTTCCCAGTGTCTGGGTCAATACAGTTGAATTCTTCACCCACACCTCGCGAAGCGCACATCAACGTATAACCACCGAGTTGAACACCTTTGCTATGCGCATAATCCGCCAATTCTTTCATCGTAGCGATGTATTCTGGGTCTTCGCTCTCAACATTGTAACCGCTCCCAAAGGTCATAATCACCATCTCAAATCCGACTTCGGCGCACTGATCAATCGCCAAACGGACAGCATCCGGTTCGGCACTCCGAACATGCATGAGGATTGGATTCTCCGTGACTTGTGGGGCAACCGTGCGGAACATCTTGCGGCGTGCAAGTCCTTTACGTTCACGATCATCACTATCATGAAATATCTCAAAGGTACGAAAACTTGTGAAAGTCTCTCCCGGTTGAAGCAGCACACCCGGACCAAGTGGATAGTGACTTGTCATCAACAACGGCATCTGATAGCGATAATCCACTTGTGTCAGGTAATCCGCATCTGGTCCCCACTGTGTCGTTTCCATTCTACTAAAAGCATAATCGCTCTCAACATGTAGCCGATGCTTCTCCTGCTCGTTGACCGCAAGGATTTCACAGCTTAAGGCATCCAATTGAATCGATTTTTGCCCCTCATTGCGAACAGTAATCCACTTGGACAGCACTGGAATGCCTTGGTAGAGTTCATAATGCACATAAACCAGAAGGGAGTCAATAGATGGCGGCGGTGAAAACGCAACCGTCAGCGTTACACCTTCGGGCGGATATGCTGATGATGTCGCAGTACGCCTTTTTACCCACGGATATGGTGCCTCTGGTTTACCAACTCTATATTCGCGAAATTGAAATGCGTTCTCGTCATTGGTCAGGTCTGCAATCCACTCGTCGTCAAGATAGGCGTAGTCGGGCTGCCCTTTCAAGCCACCCACCTCAAATTCGTGTCCATCAATCGTAAGGATCGCCTCTGGTTTAATACCGCGCAGCAAGCTGCTACCAGTAATTTGATTAGTATAATCCACTGTTGCGAAATTCGGTGTGGTGACGAACCTTCGCTGAATGAGTCCATTACCGAGAATAATCTGATTGTCCATTTCTTGGACTGATGCGGGTTGTGTGTATGGTTGAACTAACCAATCGTTTTGTTGTGATGTGTAGTGCATGTTGAGTTCTTTCTTATATTTTGAAATATTAGCATAGCCGTTGTGCGTTATTTATCAGTAAAGTTTATATCCCACAGCAGAACTGTACCGTCCAAACTTCCGCTTGCGATAGTATTTCCATCCATACTGAATACTACGGTGGTGACTGATGATGTATGCCCTATGAGTGTTTTTGTGATTTCGCCTATATTTGCATTCCACAACAGAACTGTACCGTCCAAACTTCCGCTTGCGATAGTATTTCCATCCGGACTGAATGCGATGGTGGTAACTCTTGACGTGTGCTCTGTAAGTGTTTTAGTGTTTTCTCCTGTATCTACTTCCCATAAGCGGAGTGCGTTATCCCAACTTCCGCTTGCGATAGTATTTCCATCCGGACTGAATGCGATGGTGGTGACTCTTGACGTGTGTCCTGTAAGTGTTTTTATGTTCTCACCTGTATCTGCATTCCATAATCGAATGGTTTTATCGTAACTTGCACTTACGACTGTCCTACCATCCGGACTGAATGCGATGGCGGTGACTTTTGAGGTGTGCTCTGTGAGTGTTTTTATGTGTTCCCCTGTATCTGTTTTCCATAACTGTATTGTGTTATCCCAACTTCCACTTGCGAGTGTCTTTCCATCTGGACTGAATGCTATGGTATTGATATTATCCGTATGTCCAGTGAGTGTTTTTATGTTTTCCCTTGTGTTTGCGTTCCATAATCGGACTGTGTTATCGTCACTTGCGCTTGCGATAGTCTCTCCATCAGGACTGAAGGCTACGGTTCTGACCAAGTCCGTATGCCCTGTGAGTGTTTTTATGTGTTCCCCTGTATCTGTTTTCCATAACTGTATTGTGTTATCCCAACTTCC